>NZ_JBITCO010000015.1:0-186007 GCF_044453265.1 Kitasatospora sp. NPDC051705
CCCGGGGCCGCCCCGGCGCGCCGCGCCGGCGGGGGGCCCAGTGCGCTGGGTGGTCCCCGGGGGGGGGGGGCGGGGTATGGGGGGGCCCCCCCCGCGGGCCCGCCCGCCCGCCCCCCGGGGCGCGGGGCGCCCGTCCCGTTCCGTTCCGGGGCCTGCGCCGCTACTCCCCGCTGTCGGGCTCGAAGCGGACGACCACGGCCTTGGACGTCGGGGTGTTGCTGATGTCGGCCGTGGAGTCCAGCGGGACGAGCACGTTGGTCTCCGGGTAGTAGGCCGCCGCACCGCCGCGCGCGACGGGGTAGTGGACGACCCGGAAGTGCGGGGCGCGGCGCTCGACGCCGTCCTTCCACTCGCTCACCAGGTCCACGAACGCGCCCTCGGTCAGCCCCAGTTCGGCGGCGTCGGCCGGGTTCACCAGGACCACCCGGCGGCCGCCCTTGATGCCGCGGTAGCGGTCGTCCAGGCCGTAGATCGTGGTGTTGTACTGGTCGTGCGAGCGCAGCGTCTGGAGCAGCAGCCGGCCCTGCGGGACCTCGGGGGCGGTGAGCGGGTTGACGGTGAAGTTGGCCTTGCCGGTGGCGGTGGGGAAGCTCCGGGAGTCGCGCGGGCCGTGCGGGAGGGTGAAGCCGCCGGGGCGGCGCACCTTCTCGTTGAAGTCCTCGAAGCCCGGCACCACCCGGGCGATCCGGGCCCGCAGCGTGTCGTAGTCCGTCGCGAAGTCCTCCCACGGCAGGCTGTCCTGCGGGCCCAGCACGGCGCGGGCCAGCCGGCAGACGATCGCCGTCTCGGAGAGCAGGCCCGGCGCGGGCGGGCGCAGGCCGCCGCGCGAGGAGTGCACCTGGCCCATCGAGTCCTCGACGCTGACGAACTGGGCGCCGGCGCTGGTGACGTCCCGGTCGGTGCGGCCCAGCGTGGGCAGGATCAGCGCGCGGGCGCCGGTCACCACGTGCGAGCGGTTGAGCTTGGTGGACACGTGCACGGTGAGCCGGCAGCGGCGCATCGCGGCCTCGGTGACCTCGGTGTCCGGGGTCGCCGCGACGAAGTTGCCGCCCATCGCGAAGAACACCTTGACCTTGCCGTCGCGCATCGCGCGGATGGTGTCCACCGAGTCCAGGCCGTGCTCGCGCGGCGGCTCGAAGCGGAACTCGTTCTCCAGCGCGTCGAGGAAGGCCTTCGAGGGCCGCTCGAAGATGCCCATCGTCCGGTCGCCCTGGACGTTGCTGTGCCCGCGCACCGGGCAGACGCCTGCGCCCGGGCGGCCGACGTTGCCGCGCAGCAGCAGGAAGTTGACCACCTCGCGGATGGTGGGCACGGCGTGCTTGTGCTGGGTGAGGCCCATCGCCCAGCAGACGATGACCTTCTCCGAGGCCAGCACCAGCCGGCCCAGCTCCTCGATCTGCTCCCACGGCAGGCCCGTCGCGGCGAGCACCTCGGCGCGCTCCGTCGCCCGGACCTGCGCCTCGAAGTCCTCGTAGCCGTGGCAGTGCTCGGCGACGAAGTCGCGGTCCACGCCGTCCTGCTCCACGATGATCCGGTTCAGCGCGCGGAACAGCGCGAGGTCCCCGCCGAGGCGGATCTGCAGGAACAGGTCGGTCAGCTTGGTGCCGTGGCCGACCAGGCCGCGGGCGTTCTGCGGGTTCTTGAACCGCTCCAGGCCCGCCTCCGGCAGCGGGTTGACGCTCACGATCGTGGCGCCGGCCCGCTTGGCGCGCTCCAGCGCGGACAGCATCCGGGGGTGGTTCGTCCCCGGGTTCTGGCCGGCCACGATGATGAGGTCGGCCTGGTAGAGGTCCTTGAGGCTGACGCTGCCCTTGCCGACGCCGAGGGTCTCGTAGAGCGCCGAGCCGGAGGACTCGTGGCACATGTTGGAGCAGTCCGGCAGGTTGTTGGTGCCGAGCCGGCGGGCGAACAGCTGGTAGGCGAACGCGGCCTCGTTGCTCGTCCGGCCCGAGGTGTAGAAGGCGGCGCCGTCCGGGGTGTCCAGGGCGCGCAGCTCCTCGGCGATCAGCGCGAAGGCGTCGTCCCAGGAGACCGGCGTGTAGTGGGTGGCGCCCTCGTCGAGCAGCATCGGCTGGGTGAGCCGGCCCTGCTGGCCCAGCCAGTAGCCGGAGCGCCCGGCGAGCTCGGCGACCGGGTGGGCGGCGAAGAACTCGGCCCGGATCCGGCGCTCGGTGGCCTCCTCGGCGACGGCCTTGGCACCGTTCTCGCAGAACTCCGCGGTGTGCGTCTTCCCGGGCTCCGGCCAGGCGCAGCCCGGGCAGTCGAAGCCGTCGGGCTGGTTGACCTTGCGCAGCGTGGCCAGGGTCCGGCGCGGGCCCATCTGCTCGGCCGCCATCCGCAGGCTGTGGCCGACCGCGGGCAACCCGGCCGCGGCGTGCTGGGGCGCGGACACTTCGGGTGCGTCCTGCGCCGGGTCGCTCTGCGGGGCCTGCTTGGCCATGACCGCTTCTCCTCGGCTCTGCTCGTCCGACGGCCGTGCCGCCGTGGCCGCCGCGCCGTCGCGGGGGCCCGGTGCCCATCCTTACACCTGGTCGAAGCCGGGGGGAGGGGCGGCCGCCGGCGTCGGTAGAGTCGGGGGGTCCAGGAGGGTGGGGGAGGGGCGCGTGCGAGTCGGTGATGTCCTCGACGGCCGGTACGAGCTGGTGGAGAAGCTCGGCCAGGGCGGCTTCGGGGTGGTGTGGCGGGCGCTCGACAACCGGATGCGGCGGCCGGTGGCGGTCAAGGTCATCGGGCACCACGGCGGCGACCGGGCGAAGGCGGCGCTGCGGTTCGTCCGGGAGGCCTGTGCGGCCGGGAACCTCTCGCACCCGCACATCGTCACGGTGCACGACCTCGGCGAGAGCGCGCTCGGCGACCAGCAGATGACCTTCCTGGTGATGGAACTGCTGACCGGCCGCACCCTGACCGAGGTGCTGCGGGCCGGCCTGCCCGCCCCGGAGGAGAGCCTGCGCTGGGCGCGGCAGCTCTGCGAGGCGCTGGCGGTGGCGCACGACGCGGGCATGGTGCACCGGGACGTCAAACCCGACAACATCATGATCACCGACGCCGGGCACCTCAAGGTGCTGGACTTCGGCATCGCCCAGCTGGACACCGGCGCGGGCGGTCTGACCACCACCGGGACGATCGTCGGCAGCCCCGCCTACATGGCGCCCGAACGCTGGACCGGACAGCGGGTGGACGGCCGGACGGACCTGTACGCCCTCGGCTGCGTCCTGGTCGAACTCTTCACCGGGGCACGGCCGTTCGGCGGGGACTCGACGCCGGTGCTGATGTACCAGCACCTCAACGAGCCGCCGCCGGCGCTGGACCCGGTCCGGTTCGGGCTGCCGGCGGAGGTCGCCGGGCTGGTCGCGGAGCTGCTGGCCAAGGACCCGGCCGACCGGCCGGCCGACGCGCGGACCGTCGAGCGCCGGCTCCGCGAACTGGCCGGGCGCCCCGTCGGCGCGGCGGCCGGGCCGGCGGTGGTGCCCACGGTGCCGGACCGGCCGGCCCCGGCCGAGCTCCCGGCGCCGCCTAGCGTGCCGCCGAGTGCGCCGCCGAGTGCTCCGCCGGCCGGAGCGCCGAGTGCGCCGCCCGTCGCACCCCCGCCCGTGCCGGCGACCGCCCCGCCCGTGCCGCCCGCCGCGCCGCCCGCCGTCGTGGCACCTGCCGTCGGTGCACCGCCCGTCGATGCACCGCCCGTCACCGCGCCGCCCGTCGATGCACCGCCCGTCGTCCCGGCCCCGCCCGCGCCGGGGGCGCCGGTGCTGTCCCCGCTCACCACGCCGCCGGTGGTCGCCGCGGCCGTGCCCGACGCCGTCCGGGCCGCCCTGCGCGAGCGGCGCTCGGCGGCCTTCCGGGCGGCGACCGCCGGCGAGTCGGTGATCCAGCTCCAGGCGGTCGCCCAGGAGTGCGTCGCCGTCCTCGGCGCCGCCGACCGCGACACCCTCTGCACCTGGCGGGACTTCACCTGGTACCTCAGCCGGGCGGGCGACCTGGACGGCGCGATCCGGCTGCTGTCGACCCTGGTGGAGGACATGCGCTCCGCGCTCGGCCCGGCCGACCCGGACACCCTCGGCGCCCGCTACCACCTGGCGTGGTGCGTCGGCGAGAGCGGCGCGACGGTGACCGCGATCCGGCTGCTCTCCGAGCTGCTGCCCGACCTGCACGTCTCCTGGGGGCCGCAGGACACCCGGGTCCTGAAGGCCCGGCACGACCTCGCGCTCCACCGGGCCAACCGGGGCGACCTGCAGGGCGCCGTCCTCCAGCTGCACGGGCTGCTGCCGGAGCTCGTCCAGGCGCTCGGCGAGCGCCACCCCAGCACCCTGCAGGCCTGGCAGGACCTGGCCGGCTACCAGCAGCGGCTCGCCCAGGCGGGGCGGCATCCGGGGTCCGGCCCGCGCCGGGGCCGGACGCCGCGGATCAGCCCGATGGAGGCGCTGGTGCTGGTGCGGCGGCTGCGGCTGTGGGACTTCGCCGACGACCGGCAGGCCCGCGCGTGCATGGACGCGCTGGACCGCGGGACCGGCCTGAAGGGCGTCGCCGACCTGGTCTTCGAAGCTCCGGACCACGTCTCCGACGAGGACCTGGTGGAGGAGATCTTCGGGCCCTGACCCCGCGGCGCCCGGAGCCCCCGCCGGAGCTCGGTCGGACAACACACCTAGGCCGCCAGCGCCGCCGCCGGCAGGGCGGCCAGCGCCCGCAGCAGCGCACGGGCGGCGGCGTCGTTCTGCCGGAACCCCGGGGAGTCGGTGCGCGGGCGGGCGAAGGCGGCGGCGGCCCGCAGGCTGGTGTGCGGGCCGAGCGCGGTGCGCCGCGGGTGCGGGGCGCCGCCCAGGGCCGGATCGAGCAGTCCGCTGTCGCCGGGGGCGATGGTGACGAGCCCCGAGCGGTGGGTGAACTCCTCGTCCGCGACCACCTCCTCCACGATCCGGCCGGCGCGGTGCAGCCCGCGCAGCACCGGGTCGAGGGTGCGGGACAGCTGGTGCTTGGGCAGGTAGGCCTCGATCAGCGCGGTGGCCGTGACGGTGTGGCCGGGCACGGTGGCGCCGGAGGCCCGCCAGGTGCCGGTCGGTTCGTCCCGCACGACCCGCACGCCCGCACCGAGGAAGCGGACCACCCCGGCCTCGGAGAGGGCGAGCAGCTGGCGCAGCCGGAAGCCGGGCGGGCCGGAGGCGAGGTGGCTGAAGTAGCCGAAGAACCACTCGTCCACCTCCTCGGCGACCGAGCGGGCGGTGAGCCGGCCGGTCGCGAGGATCCGGGGGAGCTGGCCGAACAGCGAGAGCAGGGCGAGGAAGGCGCCGAGGTCGGCGCTGTGCGCGGGATCGGCGCGGCGGTCGGCGTCGGCGGTGACGTAGTCGCGCAGGTGCTGCTGGAGCTCCTCGGCGGAGCCGAGTTCGAGACCGGCCAGCGGGTGGTCGAGCCGTTCGAAGTCGATCCGGTCGGCCGGGTCGGGGACGGCCTCGGCGACCAGCGCGGCGAGGCCGGGGGAGTACCAGTCGAGCCGGTCGAGGCGTTCGAGGAAGACCGGCCAGGGCAGCGCGGTGCGCTCGGGGTGGGCGTGGAACAGCTCGTGGTAGTGCCCGAAGGCGATCTCCTTGGCCATCGACGGCCAGAAGTCGCGCCGGAGTTCGAGCGGGCCGTCGGTGGCGAGGACGGCGTCCACGGCGGCCGCGTCGAAGTACCGGGGGAGCGGGGCGCGCGGCCCCCGGAGCCGGTAGCCGGTCTTGGAGTGGTAGGGCACGCCGCGCCGGGAGCCGAGGTGGAGCACCGGCTCGCGGCCGGACGGGCGGTAGCGCAGCCCGCCGCCCGCGGGCTCGAAGCGGCCGCCGCGCCCCTCGGTGAGCAGGGCCACCAGGTCGACGGAGGCGAGGCCGAGGCCGCGCAGCACGACGTGCTCGCCCGGGGCGATGCCCGCCAGCCGGGCCTCCGCGTCGGCCGAGTAGGCGGGCGGGAGGTGGAAGCGGCCGTGCCGGGCGGCGAAGGCGGCGTCGGCGGCGTACCGCGGGTGCGGGGCGGAGTCGAGGTGGCCGAGGGTGAGGGCGACGTGGTCGGCGGTGAGCGTGCGGTCGCTGAGCCGGACGGTCTGCGGGCCGTCCGCCGGGCCGTCGACGCCCTGGACGGTGTCCCGGTGGACGGTGACCGTGACGTGCGGCGGGAGGTCGGCGACCGCGCGGCGGAACACCCAGTCCAGGTAGGCGCTCTGGGCCCGCCGGGTGGGGAAGTCGGTGGGCGCGAGGGTGGCCAGTTCGTCCCGTACGGCGGGGTCGGCGACCTCCCGGTACGGTGCGAACTCCTCCTGCCGGGGCGCCCATTCGGCGAGCGAGGGGCCAGGGCGGACCGGGCCGTCGATGGTCGAGCGCTCGTCGGTGAACATGGTGACGTCCTCGGCCATCGAGTTCATCCGCAGCAGCGGGGACTGCTCGCTGCGCCAGATCCGGCCCGCACCGGGCGGGTGCGGGTCGACCAGGTGGACGTGCAGGGGTCGCTCCCGGGGCAGGAGTTCGGCGGCGTTGGCGGCGATCCGCTCCAGCAGGCCGGTCCCGCGCGGGCCGGCTCCGACGATCACCAGCGCCGTCATGCCGCCACCTCGCGCAGCCGGCGCAGGGCGGCCCGGGCCCGCTGCAGCGGGGTGGGCGGCAGGGCCTCCCGGGTGGCACCCCTGGCGTAGTGCCGCTCGACGTAGTACTGGCCGACGGACAGCAGCGTGGTGATCACCAGGTACCAGAGGGTGGCGACCACCAGCATCGGGATGACCCGGTACGACTGGAGGTAGACCAGCTGCACCGAGTAGAGCAGGTCCGAGACGGCCAGCACGCTGACGATGCTCGTCCCCTTGAGCGCGCTGATCAGCATGTTCCCTGCGGTCGGCACGATGGAGCGCATCGCCTGCGGGACGACGATCCGGCGCAGCACCCGCCACCGGCCGAGCCCGAGCGCGGCCGCCGCCTCCAGCTGGCCGCGGTCGACGGAGAGGATGCCGCCGCGGATCACCTCGGCGGCGTTTACGCGCCCTCCAGCAGGGTGAGGCCGATGACGGCGGTCAGCGTGGGGCCGATCAGGTTGACCGTCCGCACGGTGACGAACTCGGGGCCGAAGGGGATGCCGAGGCCGAGCGTCGGGTACAGCGCGCCGATGTTGAAGAAGAACAGCAGCTGGACCAGGGGCGGGGTGGCGCGGAAGACCCAGACGTAGCCCCAGCCGAGGGCGCGCAGGACGGGGTTGGCGGACAGCCGCATGGTCGCGAGGCCGGTGCCGAGCACGAAGCCGAGGGCGAGCGTGACGGCGGTGAGCCACAGGGTCAGGGTGAGGCCGTCGAGCACCGACCGTGCGGTGAACCAGTCGGCGACCACGCCCCACTGGAAGGCCTCGTTGCGGGCGATCGAGTTGACGGCCATGGCGGCCAGCAGCAGGGCGACGCCGGCGGCGAGCCACTGGCCGGGGCGGCGGCGGGCGACGATCCTCGCCCCGGGGTCGGGGCCGGGGTCGGGGTCCGGTGGCGTGGCGGGGCGGCCGGGGGCCGTGCGGTCGGGGGCGGGCAGGACGTCCGGCGGGGTGGCCATGGCGGAGGCTCCTGGCGGGAGTGCGGGCGGGCGGGGAGGTACGGGTGTGGTCACGTACGGCCGTCGCACCGGCCCGCGTCCCTCAACACGGCCGGCGCTGTGCACTGCACTCCGCGGTGATCGTACGCATGCGCGATCGACGACTGTCAAGGGTGGGACGGGCCCGCCGGGCCGCCCGCCGGGACCGGTCGCAGGGCGACAGGAGATCGCAACAGAGCGGCAATGATGGATGGTTGACGGACCGATCGGCCGACTGCTCAACTTGAGGCCATGTACGCCGAGCAGCCCCTGGTCACCCGCGACCACATCGACTTCGGTCGGGTGTGGTCCGCGGCGTGTCACGGCTGACCCGGCAGCGGGCCGCACGTCCCCGGCCCTGATCCCTTCGGGGGACCATCCCTCGGTCCGCCCCGTCGCGGGCCCGGACCGCCGCCCCTGACCGGCGGCGCCCCGGGTGCCGGCCGCCGCCGTTGACCCCGCCCTGCGCTCCGGCAGTCCCCTCCCCGCACCACCGTCACGTACCCGTGCTCCCGGCCGCCCGTGCCGCCCCGCGCCCGGGCCGGCTCCGGTCTGCCCGGCCGTCCGGCCGGCCGTCCGCCCGTCTGCCTGCCCGTCCGCCCGCCCATCTGCGGTCCGGGCGTTCCACCCACCCCGAAAGGTTCCGCCATGCCCGTCGAGTTCCTCGGCATCGCCGCCACCGGCGACGGTTCGGAGACCACCGCCCGCACCACCGCCGCCTTCGACCGCGACTACACCCTGCGGCTGGCCCGCGCCCACGAGGACCACGGCTGGGACCGCGTGCTCTTCGCCTACGGGGCCGGCTCCCCGGAGCCCGCGGCCGCGGCCGCCTACCTCGCCGCGCACCTCGACCGGCTGCAGATCCTGCTCGCGCACCGGCCGAACGTCTCCTACCCGACCTTCGCCGCCAAGACCTTCGCCACCCTGGACCAGATCAGCGACGGCCGGCTGACCGTGCACTTCATCACCGGCGGCAACGACCACGAGCAGCGGCGGGAGGGCGACTTCCTGTCCAAGGACGAGCGCTACGAGCGCACCCGCGAGTACATCGGCATCGTGAAGAAGGCGTGGACCAGCCGGGAGCCCTTCGACCACGAGGGCACCCACTACCGCTTCCACGACTTCGTGTCGGACGTCTTCCCCGTCCAGCAGCCGCGCCCCGGGGTCTCCTTCGGCGGCTCCTCGGACGCCGCCTACGCGGCCGGCGGCGCCGAGGCGGACGTCTACTGCCTCTGGGGCGAGCCGCTGGCCCGCACCGCCGAGCAGATCGAGCGGGTGAAGGAGGCGGCCCGGGCCGCCGGGCGCACCGACGTGCCGCGGATCCAGGTGGCGTTCCGGCCGATCATCGCACCGACCGAGGAGCTGGCCTGGGAGAAGGCGCACCGGACGGTGGACGCGATCAAGGCCCGCCGGGCCACCGGGGAGGCCCGGCGGCGCGGCCGCCCGCTCGGCGACGCCCCGGCCGCGGCCCCCGAGAACACCGGCTCGCGGCGGCTGATCGAGATCGCCGAGGCCGGTGAGCGCTACGACCGGGCGCTGTGGACCCCGACCGCCGCGGTCACCGGCGGGGCCGGCAACTCCAACGCCCTCGTCGGCACCCCGGAGACGGTCGCCGAGGCCCTGCTCGACTACTACGACCTCGGCGTCGACATCCTGTCCGCCCGCGGCTACCACCTGCTCGACGACGCGATCGACTTCGGCCGCCACGTCATCCCGCTCGTCCGCGCGGAGGTCGCCCGGCGGGACGCCGCCAAGGCCGCCGCGGAGGCCGCCGAACGGGCCGAGCGCGACCGCCACCAGCTGATCGCGGTCCAGGCGTGAGCGACCCCGCCCCGGTGCCGGAGTTCCGCCGGGTCGACGTCGACGACCCGCTGGTCGAGCCGCTGCTGCGCGAACTCACCCACGAGTACGTCAGCCGCTACGGCCCCGAGGCGCACCAGGAGATGACCCGCTACCCGCGGGACGCCTTCGCCGAGCCGCACGGCGTGCTGATTCTCCTGCTGGAGGACGGCGAGCCGGTCGCCGGCGGTGCGTACAAGTGGTACGACGAGCGCACCGCGGAGCTGAAGCGGATGTGGACGCACTCCGCGCACCGCCGCCGCGGCCTGGCCCGCCGGGTGCTGGCCGAGCTGGAGCGCACGGCCGCCGCCGCCGGTTACGCCCGGATCCACCTGACCACCGGCCCGCGCCAGCCCGAGGCCAGGGGCCTCTACCTGGCCGCCGGCTACACCCCGCTGTTCGACCTCGCCGCCGATCCGCTGACCATCGGCCCGCTCCCCTTCGAGAAGCACCTGCCGGTGCCGTCCGAGCAGCACCTGCCGGTGCTGACCACCACCTGAAAGGCCCCCCGTGAGAACCACCACCGCCCGCCGCCTGTCGGCCGCCGCCGCCCTGCTGCCCGTCCTGGCGCTGGCCGCGTGCGGCTCGGACCCGGGCGCCACGGGCCCGGCGGGCGCGGGCGGAGCCGTCACGGCCGCCGCCCAGGACGTCGTCTCCGGCGTGCCGAAGTCGGACGCCGCCGCCGCGCTGCTGCCCGAGGAGGTGCGCGCGGCGGGCACCCTGACGTTCGGGGCCTCCTTCGGCGCGCCGCCCACCGCCTTCTACGCCGACCAGGCGAAGAAGAAGCCGGCCGGGATCGACGTGGACTTCACCGACGCGGTGGCCAGGGTGCTCGGACTGACCGTGCAGCGCGAGGAGGCCGCCTTCGAGACCATCCTGCCCGCCCTGGACAGCGGCAAGTTCGACGTGGGCACCGGCAACTTCGGCGTCACCACGGCCCGGTTGAGGACCATCGACTTCGTCACCTACATCGACGACGGCCAGGGCTTCGCGGTCCGCAGGGACGACACCCGGACCGAGCCGGTCACCGACCTGGTCCAGCTCTGCGGGCTGACCGTCGGCACCGGCGCCGGCACCACCTTCGAGACCACGCTGAACGCCAGGAAGGACGTCTGCGCCGCGGCCGGGAGGAAGCCGTACGAGGTGAAGGCGTTCAGCGACAGCGGCGCCGTGCTCACCAGCCTCCAGCAGGGCCGGGTGGACGTGCTGATGTCGACCATCAACGGCCTGCGCTACCAGGCCGCGCAGGAGGCCTCCGGGACGCGCTTCCTCGGCGAGTTCCACCGGCTGGACGTCGGCTTCGCGTTCAGGAAGGGCTCGAAGCTCACCCCGGCCTTCCAGGCGGCGGTCAACCAGCTGATCAAGGACGGGACGTACGAGCGGATCCTCCGCAAGTGGGGGGTCGCCGACTCCGCCGTCAAGGAGTCCCTGATCAGTCCGCCCGAACACCCGTGACCCGCCGGCCCGCCGGACCCGCTCCCCGGGCCGGTCGAAGGAGCCCCCGATGACCGTCACCACCGAGCCGCCCGCGCCCCCGCACCGCGGCAGACCCGATGCCGACCCGGCAACCCCGGCAGCCCCAGCAGCCCCGGCAGAAGCCGTCGCCGACGCGACAGCCGGAGCCCCGGCCCCGGCCCCGGCCCCCGACCTGGACGAACTGGCCGGCCTGCGGACCGTCCCCGCCCGGCACCCCTGGCGCTGGGCGCTGGGGATCGCCGCCCTGGTCGTGCTCGCCCAGTTCGCCCACGGCCTGGCCACCAACCCCGGCTGGGACTGGGCCACCTTCCGGATCTACTTCACCGCCGACACGATCGTCCAGGCGGTCGGCCGCACCCTCCAACTGACCTTCTACGGGACGGTGCTGGGCTTCCTGCTGGGTGCCGTGGTGGCCGCGATGCGGCTGTCCCGCAGCCCGATCCTGCAGTCGATCGCCTGGGCGTACGTCTGGGTGTTCCGCTCGATCCCGCTGATCGTCCAGCTGGTGTTCTGGTTCAACCTGTCGTACCTGTACAAGCGGTTCGGGTTCGGCATCCCGTTCGGCCCGACCTTCGGCGACTTCGAGACGGTCGGGGTGCTGAGCGCGCTCGGCGCGGCCGTCCTCGGCCTCGGCCTGCACCAGGCCGCCTTCGCCGCCGAGATCATCCGCGGCGGCGTCGTCGCGGTGGATGCCGGGCAGCGGGAGGCCGCCGCCGCGCTGGGCATCCCGCGCTGGCGGCAGGCCTGGCGGATCGTGCTGCCGCAGGCCATGCGCGGGATCCTGCCGGCCGCCGCCAACGAGGTGATCTCGCTGCTCAAGGGCACCTCGGTGGTCTACGTGATGGCCATCGGCGAGCTCTTCTACCAGGCGCAGGTGGTCTACGGCCGGACCGGCCGGGTGGTGCCGCTGCTGATGGTCGCCACCGTCTGGTACGTGCTGCTGACCACCGTGCTGTCGATCGGCCAGTACTACGTCGAGCGCTACTTCTCCCGCGGCTCGCAGCGCAGCCGGCCGCCCACCCCGCTCCAGCGCGCCCGGGCCTTCGTCCGGAGCCTGCCGGCCCGCCCGGCGCCCGCCCGCACGCCCGACACCCGCACCACCGGAGGACGCCCGTGACCACGCTCGCCAAGACCGACCCGGCCGCGCGGCCCGCCGGGCCCGACCCGGCGGCCGCACCGGTGGTGCGGGTCCGCGGCCTGCGCAAGAGCTTCGGGCAGCTGGAGGTGCTGCGCGGGGTCGACCTGGACGTCCCGGCCGGCTCGGTGACGGTGGTGCTCGGTCCGTCCGGCTCCGGCAAGTCCACCCTGCTGCGCGCGATCAACCACCTGGAACGGCTGGACGGCGGCCACGTCTCCATCGACGGCGAGCTGATCGGCTACCGCCGGGTCGGCGACCGGCTGCACGAGCTCAGGGAGCGCGAGGTGCTGCGCCAGCGCACCGGCATCGGCTTCGTGTTCCAGAACTTCAACCTGTTCCCGCACCTCACCGTGCTGGAGAACCTGGTCGAGGCGCCGATCGCCGCGCTGCGCCGGCCCCGGGCCGAGGCCAGGGCGTCGGCGCTGGCGCTGCTGGAGCGGGTCGGGCTGGCCGACAAGGCCGCCGCCTACCCCCGGCAGCTGTCCGGCGGCCAGCAGCAGCGGGTGGCGATCGCCCGGGCGCTGGCGCTGGAGCCGAAGGTGCTGCTGTTCGACGAGCCCACCTCGGCGCTGGACCCGGAGCTGGTCGGCGAGGTGCTGGACGTCATCAAGGACCTCGCCCGCACCGGCACCACCATGATCGTGGTCACCCACGAGATCGGCTTCGCCCGCGAGGTCGCCGACACCGTGGTCTTCATGGACGGCGGTGTGGTGGTCGAGCAGGGCCCGCCGGCCGAGGTCCTGGACCACCCCCGGCACGAGCGCACCAGGGCCTTCCTCGCCAAGGTCCTCTGAATCCCCCGGGCGGCGGACCTCCCGGACCGCCGCTCCCTCGAACCACCCCGCGAACCGCCGAACGACCCCTTCACGAGCAGGAGTTCCGCCATGTCCCTACCCCGTCGCGCCCTGGTGACCGCCGGCGCCGTCACCGCCGCCCTCGCCCTCGCCGCCTGCGGCAGCGGTGCCACCGGGGCCTCGGCGGAGCTCGCCCCGGCCAAGGGCAGCACCGCGCCGAACGGCGCCGTGGTCAACCTGACGGCCGACCAGAAGCGGGTGACCACGCCCAAGGTCGACGCCGTCGCGGCGCTCGTTCCGGAGGAGATCAGGAAGCGGGGCACACTGACCGTCGTGGACGCCATCGGCACCACGCCGCCGCTGGACTTCTACGCGAACGACGACCGGACGATCATCGGCGTCGAGCCCGACGTCGCCTCGCTGATCGGCGACGTGCTCGGCCTCAAGGTCGAGTTCAACCCGGTCTCCTGGGAGAACATCTTCGTCGGCCTGGACAGCGGCAAGTACGACGTCGGCATCTCCAACATCACCGTCACCGAGGCCCGCAAGGAGAAGTACGACTTCGCGACCTACCGGCTGGACGTGCTCGGCTTCGAGGCCCGGAAGGGCAGCGGCCTCAAGGTCGCCGGCGCCAAGGACCTGGCCGGCCGGTCGGTGGGCGTCGCCTCCGGCACCAACCAGGAGAAGCTGCTGATCTCCTGGAGCGAGGAGAACGTCCGCAACGGCCTCAAGCCGATCGACATCAAGTACTTCCAGGGCACCGAGTTCTACCTGGCGCTCTCCTCCGGCCGGATCGACGCCTACGTCGGCCCCAACCCCAGCCTGTCGTTCCACGCCGTGCAGACCGGTGAGACGGAGGTGGTCGGCACCTACTCGGGCGGCGGCGCCGACGTGCTCGGCAAGATCGCGGCGACCACCCGGAAGGACAACGGGCTGGTCAAGGCGTTGAGCGGGGCGCTCAACGAGGTGATCGGGAACGGGACGTACGCCCAGGTGCTCAAGCGCTGGGGCCTGGACAACGAGGCCGTGCCGGCCTCCGAGGTCAACCCGCCCGGCCTGCCCAAGCCCAAGCCCTGATGCCCCGAACCCGTTCACCCGCCGGCCTCCCCCCGCCGCTAAGGTGACCCCGCCGACGGCGAACGCCGTCCGGAGGAGCTGGAGTTGGGGGAGGCCATGCACGAGGGGGAGGTGCTCGACAGCCGCTACCGGCTGGAGGCGGGGCTGGGCCGGGGCGGGTTCGGCGTGGTCTGGCGGGCGACCGATCTGCGGCTCGACCGCGCGGTCGCGGTCAAGGTGCTGCTGGAGGAGCACGCCACCGACCGGGAGGCGGTGAGCCGGTTCGTCCGCGAGGCACGGACGGCCGGCGGCCTCTCCAACCCGCACATCGTCACCGTGCACGACTACGGCCGGGTCGCGGCCGGATCCGGGGAGACCCACTACCTGGTCCTGGAGCTGGTCCGCGGCCGGGCCCTGTCCGACATCCTCAAGGACGGCCTGCCCGAGCAGGAGGCCGCGCTCAAGTGGATGCGCCAGGTCTGCAAGGCGCTGGACGCCGCGCACAGCTGCGGGGTCGTGCACCGCGACATCAAGCCCGAGAACGTGATGATCGACGAGGGCGGCAAGGCCAAGGTGCTGGACTTCGGCATCGCCCGGCTGCTCTCCCAGTCCGCCGTGCTCACCTCCACCGGGAACGTCGTCGGCACCGTCCCCTACCTGGCGCCCGAGTGCTGGTCCGGCGCCACCGTGGACGGCCGGGCCGACCTCTACGCACTCGGCGTCATGCTCTACCAGCTCTGCGTCGGGCGCCGGCCGTTCCGCGCCGCCTCGGCCGCCGAGTACATGTACAAGCACCTGGAGGAGGTCCCGCCCCGGGTGCGCACCGCCGACCCGGCGCTGGCCGACCTGATCGCCCGGCTGCTCGCCAAGCGCCCGGAGGACCGGCCCGCCACCGCCGCCGAGGTGCTGGAGCGGCTGCGCCGGATCCGCCCCGGGGTGCTGCGCCCGGACGACCCGAGCCCGGAGCAGCTGCGCCGCCGGGCGGACCGGGCCTGGCAGTGCGGCGCGCAGGGCGCCCCCGGGGAGGCCGTCGGGATGCTGACCGCGCTCGTCCCCGACCTCGCCCGGATCTGCGGTCCGGGTGACCCGCGCACCCTGCGCACCTGCTACGACCTGGCCCTCTGGCTGGCCGAGGACGGCAGTCCGGGCGCCGCCGTCGCCCTGCTGCGGGAGCTGGTCACGGCGCTGGCCGCCGAGCCCGGCGCGCGGGCCGACGTGCTGCGCGACCTCGACCGCTGGCACCGGGTGGTCACCCGGTCCGGTCCGGGCGAGCCGCGGGCGCTGAGTCTGGCCGGCCTGCTCGGAGGCGGTCCGCAGCACGGCTGAGGGGGGCGGGCCGCCGCCCCGGCCGGGGGCTGTCAACCGTACGGCTCGCCGATTCGGGGCGTCCGGGGGCTGTGCGAATTGATAGGAATCCGCCCACCGGGACGGTCTGGTTCCACGGCAGTCGGCGTTGATATACCTCGTTGCCAGACTCGGGTGCGGTGTCTGCCGCCCCCGGTGAGCTGCGACGAAAGGCTGGTGACGGATCGATGAAGCTCCTCCGTGTCGGACCCCCGGGCGCCGAGCGCCCGGTCGTGCTGGGCCAGGACGGCACCGGGTACGACCTCTCCGGGCGCGCCCGGGACATCGACGGGGCCTTCCTGGCCGGGCTGGACGCCGCCGCGCTGGCGCGCGACGTGGCCGCGGGGCTGCTGCCCCGGGTGGACCTCGCCGGCCTGCGGGTGGGCGCGCCGGTCGCCCGCCCGGGCAAGGTGGTCGGCATCGGGCTCAACTACCGCGACCACGCCGCCGAGGCCGGGGCCGTGGCACCGGACGAGCCGGTGATCTTCCTCAAGCCGAGCTACACGGTGGTCGGCCCGTACGACGAGGTGCTGGTGCCGCGCGGCGGCGAGAAGACCGACTACGAGGCCGAGCTGGCCGTCGTGATCGGCCGGACCGCCCGCTACCTGGGCGGTCACGAGGAGGCGGCGGCGGTGATCGCCGGTTACGCGATCGCCAACGACGTGACCGAGCGGGCCTTCCAGTTCGAGCGCGGCGGTCAGTGGGACAAGGGCAAGTCGGCGGAGACCTTCACGCCGCTGGGGCCCTGGCTGGTCACCGCGGACGAGGTCGCCGACCCGCAGCAGCTGCCGCTGCGGCTCTGGGTCAACGGCGAGCTGCGGCAGGACGGCAACACCGCGAAGATGATCTTCCCGGTGCTCGAACTGGTCCGCTACGCGAGCCAGTTCATGGTGCTGGAGCCGGGCGACGTGATCGTCACGGGCACTCCGGCCGGCGTCACCCTGGGCCACCCGGGGACGCCGTTCCTGACCGCGGGCGACATCGTCGAGATCGAGATCGACGGTCTCGGCCGCCAGCGCCAGGTGTTCGGCAAGGCCTGAGCCGCCCGACGGGCGCCCCCGGCCGTTCCCCGGCCGCCCGCCCGCCGACCACCGCGGCGTTCCGGCCGCCCCGACCCCGGGCACGGGGGTCGGGAGGGCCCGCGCCGCCCGAGGCCGGCCACGCCGTCCGTCCGGCACCCGCGCACCCGAGGGGCCCCGGCAGCACGCCGGTCGCAGGCCCCCGGCAGCACGTCGTCGCAGCCCCAGGCGGAACGCACCCGCAGGCCCCGGCGGCACTCCCGCGCTACCGCGCCGCCAGCACCTCGCGCAGCCGGTCCGCCCGCTCCGCCCGCGGCCCCTCCAGCGCCAGCAGCGTGGCCAGCACCCCCGCGGTCTGCGGATCGTGCAGGGCCGTCGCCGCCGCCATCGCCGTGAACTGGTCCACCAGCCAGTCGCGCAGCTCCGTGACCGGCAGTGTGCGCCCCTCGTCCAGCCAGCTCAGCGACGCGCCCTCGACCACCGCGATCCAGGAGCGCACCAGCAGCGTCAGCCGCGGCCCGGCCTCCCGCACCCCCAGGTGCCGCAGGGTCCGCTTCAGCGCGGCCCGCCGGACGTCGTCCACGATGGCCGAGGTGCGGGCCGTCTCCACCACCGAACCGCCGCGCAGCAACGCCGAGTAGCCGGCGTCATGCTCGGCCACGAAGGCGAAGTAGCCGTCCAGGACGGCCGCCAGCTGCTCGGACGGCGTTCCGGCCAGCGGGACGGCGAAGCGGCTGGTCAGCTCGTCGGCGGCGGTGCGCAGGGCCGCCTCGTACAGCTGCTGCTTGCCGCCGGCGAAGTAGCGGTAGACCAGCGGGCGGGAGGCCCCGGCGGCCTCGGCGACGTCGTCCAGGCTCACCTCCTCGGGCGGCCGGACGGCGAACAGTTCCAGGGCGACCGCGATCAGCTGGTCGCGCCGCTGCTGGACCGGCAGCCGCCGGTAGCCGGCGCGCCGCGGGCGCGGGTCGGGTGCGGCCGGTTCGGGCAGCGGGCCGGTTGCCGTGGTGGGGCGGGCTTCCATGGCGGTCAGCGTAATGGGCGTCGACCCGATCGGATCCTGTCGCGCGCGGCGGTTCGCCGAACGCGCGTTTGCCCGGGCGACCTGTGACGAACATTCGACCGGTGCATGTCACCGATCTCGGTCAAGGGCTTGCAATCCCCCCGTGCCACGAAATGATGTCCGAATGGTTGAAGAACTGATCACCTCCGACGGCACCACCCCGCGCCGGATCGCCGACGGTTACGTCCACGCCCTGGCCGAACTCAACCCGCTCGCCGCGGTCTACCTGGGACTCAACCCCGAGGACGACCGCCTCCCCGACCTCTCGCCCGCCGGTGCCGAGGCGATCGCCGACCTCGCCCGCCGCACCCTGGCCGCCCTCGACGGGGCGGAGCGGGCCGGGGCCGCCGAGGACGAGGCCGAGCGCCGCTGCGCCCGACTGCTGCGCGAGCGGCTGACCGCCGAGCTCGCCGTCCACGAGGCGGGCGAGCACCTCCGCGCGGTGCGCAACCTGGGCTCGCCGGTGCACGAGCTCCGCGACGTCTTCACCCTGATGGCCACCGGCACCGAGGACGAGTGGCGGGTGGTCGGCCGCCGGCTGGCCCGCGTGCCGGTGGCGTTCGCGCAGTACCGGGAGACCCTGGCCGCCGGCATCGCGAGCGGGCTGCTCTCCGGCCCCCGCCAGGTCTCCACCGTGGTCGGGCAGTTCGGCGAGTGGCTGGCCGGGGACGTGCCCGGCGGCTGGTTCGGCGAGTTCGTCCAGGACGCGCCGGAGGGCGTGCGCGCCGAGCTGACCGGGCCCGCGGTGGCCGCCGCCGAGGCGCTCGCCGAGCTGCGCGACTGGATGCGCGACGTCTACGGACCCGCGGCCGCCGACACCCCCGACACCACCGGCCGGGAGCGCTACCGCCGCCTCGTCCGCCTGTGGACCGGCGCCGACCTGGACCTGGACGAGGCCTACGCCTGGGCCTGGAGCGAGTTCCACGACCTCGCCGCGCAGATGGAGGCCGAGGCGGAGAAGGTCCTCCCCGGCGAGGGCCCGATGGCCGCGATGAAGTGGCTGGAGGTCGAGGGCCCGGTCGTCGAGGGCGCCGAGGCGACCCGGCTGTACCTGCAGGGCCTGATGGACCAGGTGATCCGGGACCTCCAGGACACCCACTTCGACCTGGCCGAGCCGGTCACCCGCGTCGAGTCGCGGATCGCCCCGCCCGGCAGTGCGGCCGCCCCGTACTACACGGCGCCCTCGCTGGACTTCACCCGCCCGGGCCGGACCTGGCTGCCGTCGCTCGGCCGGGAGCGCTTCCCGGTCTGGGACCTCGTCTCCACCTGGTACCACGAGGGCGTCCCGGGCCACCACCTGCAGCTCGCGCAGTGGAACTACGTCGCCGACCGGCTCTCCACCTACCAGGTCAGCATCGGCGGGGTGAGCGCCAACCTGGAGGGCTGGGCGCTGTACGCCGAGCGCCTGATGGACGAGCTCGGCTACCTCACCGACCCGGGGCACCGCCTCGGCTACCTCAACGCCCAGATGATGCGGGCGCTTCGGGTCATCGTCGACATCGGCATGCACGCGGACATGGACTTCCCCGCGGACTCCCCGTACAAGCCGGGCGAGCGGGTCAGCCCGGAGGCCGCCCGCGAGTTCTTCGGCCTCTACTGCGGCCTTACCCCGGACTACCTGGACAGCGAGCTGGTCCGCTACCTGGGCATGCCCGGCCAGGCGATCGGCTACAAGCTGGGCGAGCGCGCCTGGCTGCGCGGCCGGGCGGCGGCACGGGCGGCGCACGAGGCCCGCGGCGAGGAGTTCGACCTCAAGGCCTGGCACATGGCGGCGCTCTCGCAGGGCTCGCTCGGCCTGGACGACCTGGTCGAGGAGCTCTCCGCGCTCTAGGACCGTCCGTGCGCCGGGACCGCCCGTGCGCCTGGACCGTCCGCGCTGCAGGACCGTAGGGCCCCGGGTCTCGTCCGCGAGACCCGGGGCCCTAGTCCTTTCGTCCCGAAAATGTCGATTTGGTGAGGTTTTTCCTTGCCAATCGCCCGCCCGGGAGTTTGGCTGGAAGGCGACTGCGTGACCTCTCCGTCCCCTCCGGAAGGCTCGACCAGTGTCTGCGCAACCTGCCACCGGTCATGAGAACGCGGACAGCCGCCGTTGGTGGGCCCTGGCGGTCATCGCCATCGCCCAGCTCATGATCGTCCTCGACATCACCATCGTGAACATCGCACTGCCGTCGGCCCAGCGGGACCTGGGCATATCCGACGCCGACCGGCAATGGGTGATCACCGCCTACACGCTCGCCTTCGGCGGCCTGCTGCTCCTCGGCGGCCGGCTGGGCGACCTCTTCGGCCGAAAGCGCGTCTTCACCATCGGCCTGCTGGGCTTCGCCCTGGCCTCCGCCCTCGGCGGCGCCGCGGCCGACCCGGCCATGCTCTTCGGCGCCCGCGCCCTCCAGGGCGCGTTCGGCGCCCTGCTCGCCCCCTCCGCGCTGGGGCTGCTCTCCACGACCTTCTCCGATCCGAAGGAACGCAGCACGGCCTTCGGCATCTTCGGTGCGATCGCCGGCGGCGGCGCCGCGATCGGCTTCATCGCCGGCGGCCTGCTGACCGAGTACCTGAACTGGCGCTGGTGCCTGTTCGTCAACACCCCGATCGCCATCGCCACCGCCTTCGCCGCGTTCTCCGTGCTCCAGCGCGACCACGTCGCCAAGGGGAACCGGATCCGACTCGACCTGCCGGGCGCCCTGCTCGGCTGCGGCGGCCTGCTGGCGATCGTCTTCGGCACCTCCGAGGCCGTGACCCGCGGCTGGGGCGACGCCCTGGTGCTCGGCTCGCTGGTCCTGGGCGTGCTGCTGCTCGCGGCGTTCGTCCTGGTCGAGCGGCGCAGCGCGCACCCGCTGCTGCCGATCCACATCGTCGCCGACCGCAACCGCGGCGGTGGCGCGCTCTCGGTGGGCCTGGCGATGGTCGGCATGTTCGGCCTGTTCCTGTTCCTGACCTACTACCTGCAGGCCATCAAGCACTTCTCGCCGATCGTGTCCGGCCTCTCCTTCCTGCCGATGACGGCCGCCATCGTGATCAGTTCGACGGGCATCGCGGCCCGGCTGATGACCAGGGTGCCGTCCCGGAACCTGATCGGGCCCGGCCTGCTGCTCGCCGGGGCCGGCATGGCCTGGCTGACCCAGATGAAGGTGGACAGCCCGTGGGCCGGCATGGTGCTGCCCGCCGAGCTGCTGCTGGGCTTCGGCATGGGCCTGGTCTTCATGCCGTCGATGAGCCTGGCCACCCTCGGGGTCGCCCCGAACGAGGCCGGAGCGGCCTCGGCCACGATCAACTCGGCCCAGCAGGTGGGCGGTTCCTTCGGTACGGCGCTGCTGAACACCATCGCGGCCAGTGCCACCGCGAGCTTCCTCGCCACCCGGATCGCCTCCGACCCGGCGGTCCAGGCCCAGGGCGCGGTGCACGGGTACGTGGTCGCCACCTGGGTGGCGATGGGCATCCTGCTGCTGGCCGCGCTGGTCGCCTTCCTGATGATCGACCACCGGCCGGCGCCCGGTGAGGCCACCGCCGTCGAGGGCGGGGCGTCGCGGCCCGCCGAGGAACCGGCCGCCGCCGCGCGCTCCGCGGACGCGCAGTCCGGCCCCGCCGCCGGCGCCGGGGCGACCGCCCCGACGGAACGCCAACGGGCCACCTGAAACCCTTCAGCAAGGTCTTGCAGTCGACCTCCGGCGCCTGCTTGACTCCTGGCCACTGCCCAGGGATCAAGGAGGCGCCGTGGCGCTGCCCGAGTTCGACCTGCTCGTCGTCGGCGGCGCCGGCGTGGACACCATCGTCCGGGTGGAGCGCCTGGAGGTCCCGCCCGGCGACTCCCTGTCCGTCGGACCGGTCCACGACCACCTCGGCCACACCGGCAACGGCGTCGCCCTCGGCGCCCACCACCTCGGCCTGCGCACCGCCCTCCTCGACTTCCTCGGCGACGACCCGCAGGGCGACCTGGTCCGCGCCGCCCACGAGCGCCACGGCCTGCACCTCGCCCACCTGGTGAGCCCGCACGGCACCCCGCGCGGGGTCAACCTGGTCGACGCCGCCGGCCGCCGGTTCTCCTTCTACGACGGCCGCCACCCCGCCGACCTGCGGCTGCCGCGCGCGTTCTACCTCCCCTACGCGGAGCGCAGCCGGCACGTCCACCTCTCCATCACCGGCGTCAACCGGGACATGTACGCCGACCTGCACCGGCTCGGCCGCACCACCTCCACCGACCTGCACGACTGGGACGGCGCCGACCCGCACCACCTCGACTACGCGCTCGGCTCCGACCTGGTGTTCCTCTCCACGGCCGGCTGCCGCGGCCGCCACGAGGAGGTGATGCGCCGGATCCTCGCCGAAGGCCGCGCGACCGTCGTCACCGCCACCGCGGGCGCCGACGGCTGCTACCAGCTCACCCGGGGCGGGAGCGCGGTGCACCACCTGCCGGCCGTCGACCCGGGCCGCCCGGTGGTGGACACCAACGGCGCCGGCGACGCCTTCGTCGCGGGCTTCCTCGCCGCCTGGTTCCGGGGCCTCGCACCGCTGGACTGCGCCCGGGTCGGCACGGCCGCCGGCGCCTTCGCCTGCACCCGGGCCGGGACGCACAGCGCGTTCCTCGGACCCGCGGACCTGGAGCGCCTGTTGGGCGAGGGGTGACGGATTCTCATCCTGCTCCCAGACACCGGTAACGACGTTTCGAGGCGGAGGCGTCATAGTCGTTGACCGGACACCGCCACCGACACCGGTAGGAGACACGGGCATGGCTCAGCACCGCCGCCACACGAAGCGCCACCGCCTGCTGGCCCCGACCCTGTTCACCGCGCTCTCGGCGGTGGTGGTGGCCGCCGTGGTGACCGGCACGCACGGGCTGAGCCTGTCCGACGCGACCGCCGCGGGGAAGGCGGCCCGCAGCCCCCGGGCCGCCGTCGCGCAGGCCACCGCCTCGCCCGGAGCGCTCGACGCCGCGGCGCCGACCGACGGCACCGACCAGGCCCAGGGCCCGACCGGGAGCCCGGCCGCGAGCCCCGCCGAGTCCCCGGAGCCGGCGCCGACCGGGACCGCGAGCGAGACCCCGACCGACTCCCCGAGCGAGGACGCGGTGCCCGCCGGGACGCCGACGGCGTCCGCCGGTGCGAAGGCGAGCACCCGGACCGCCGTCCTCGGCACCACCACGGTCGCCGCGTCCACGGACCCGGAGGCCGCCACCGTCGGCGCCCTGTTCAGCGGCGGCATCGCGGCCGGCAACCACTTCTGCACCGCCAGCGTCCTGCACAGCCCCACCGGCAACCTGCTGCTGACCGCCGCGCACTGCCTCAACAGCGCCGACGGCGTCACCTTCGTCCCGGGCTACCGCGACGGCTCCGCCCCGTTCGGCAGCTGGCGGGTCACCGCCGTCCACACCACCTCCGGCTGGTCCGGGAAGGGCGACCAGGACGAGGACTTCGCGATCCTGGAGACCGCCCCCAGCAACGGCCGGAACGTCGAGGACGTGGTCGGCGGCAACCACCTCGGCACCGACGAGCCGTTCGGCGCCACCGTCCACCTGTACGGGTACCCCGGCGACGCGGAGACGCCCAGCCTCTGCACCAACAGCACCGGCAAGCAGAGCACCTACCAGCGCGTCGTCTCCTGCCCGGCCTACCCGGCGGGCACCAGCGGCGGCCCGTGGATCGACGTCGCGACGGGCGACGTGGTCGGTGCCATCGGCGGCTTCCAGCAGGGCGGCGACTCCGACGACGTCTCCTACAGCGCCTACTTCGACCACACCATCGCCGCGCTCTACGCCGAGGCCGAGGCCGCCGCGGCCTCCTGACCGGCCCGGCCCCGGGCCCGGCCGCCCGGCGTGTCCGGCCCCACCCGGGGCCGGACATGACGAAGGCCCAGATCCGTGGATCAACTCCACTGATCTGGGCCTCAGTTGCACTTCCTGCGAAGTGCCCCCGGTAGGATTCGAACCTACGCACCCGCCTCCGGAGGGCGGTGCTCTATCCCCTGAGCTACGGGGGCCTGGCTGGTGTCCTCGGCGCTGGCGCCTCCGACGTGAAGAACACTACCAGGCTCCGGGCGTGCTCCGTGCACGGGTTTCCCGGGGAGCCGTCCCGGGCGGTGCGGAGGAGTCGAGGGGGAGGGGTGCCGGGGGCGGTGGAAGTGCCCAAAGGCCGGACGGGGCGGCGGGGGCGCCGATACCCTCGGTGAGGTGTCGGGAGTGTCCGGGCGGGTCCTCGTGGTGGACGACAGCGAGGTGATCCGCCAGCTGATCAGGGTCAACCTGGAGCTCGAGGGCTTCGAGGTGGTGACCGCCGCCGACGGCGCCGAGTGCCTGGAGGTCGTCCGCCGGGTGAAGCCGGACGTGGTGACCCTCGACGTGATGATGCCGCGGCTGGACGGCCTGCGGACGGCGGCCCGGCTGCGGGCGGCCCCGGCGACCAGCGGACTGCCGATCGCGATCGTGAGCGCCTGCACCCCGGCGGACCTCGACCTGGGCGAGGCGGTCGGCGTGGACGGCTACCTCGGCAAGCCCTTCGACCCGGCCGACCTGGTCGCGCTGGTGCGGCGGTTGATGGAGCTCGGCGGCCGGCCGAGCGCGTTTCGCCCTGAGCGAACAGAGCGCACCGATCGCGGCTGACACCCCGGCCCGGACGGCGCGACGGCGTCTCAACCGGTAAACCGGGTGGCGGGCGGGCACCCCGTCTCGCCTACGCTTGGCGTCGTGACCCCCGCAGAGCTTTCCCAGGCAGTCCAGGCCGCAGTGAGCGCCGCCGTCGAGGCGGGCGAGCTGGCCGTCGCCGTGCCCGAGCACGTGACGGTCGAGCGGCCCAAGAACAGGGACCACGGCGACTACGCGACCAACGTGGCCCTCCAGCTCGCCAAGGCGGCCGGCAAGCCGCCGCGAGCCGTCGCCGAGCTGCTGGCCGACCGCCTGCGAGGGATCACCGGCGTCGCCAAGGTCGACATCGCCGGCCCGGGCTTCCTGAACATCACCCTGGACACCGCCACCGCCGGTGCGCTGGCCCGCACCATCGTCGAGGCCGGCGAGGGCTACGGCCGCAACCGGGACCTCGCGGGCCTGAAGATCAACCTGGAGTTCGTCTCCGCCAACCCGACCGGCCCGATCCACATCGGCGGCGTCCGCTGGGCGGCCGTCGGCGACTCCCTGGCGCGCGTGCTGCGGGCCTGCGGCGCCGACGTCACCACCGAGTACTACCTGAACGACGCCGGCGTGCAGATCTCCAAGTTCGCCGCCTCGCTGCAGGCCGCCGCGAACGGCCGGGAGGTGCCGGAGGGCGGGTACGTCGGCGAGTACATCGTCGACATCGCCAAGGCGCTCACCGACGCCGTCCCGGGCGTGCTCGACCTGCCCGAGGACGAGCAGCTGCAGGTCTTCCGCACCGAGGGCCTGAAGCTCATGGTGGCCGAGATCCAGCGCTCCATGGACGAGTTCGGCACCCACTTCGACGTCTGGTTCTCGGAGCGGTCGCTGCACGAGTCCGGCGCCGTCGGGCAGGCCATCGACCGGCTGCGCGAGCAGGGCCACGTCTTCGAGCAGGACGGCGCGGTCTTCCTGCGCACCACCGACTTCGGCGACGACAAGGACCGCGTCCTGATCAAGGCCGACGGCGACACCACCTACTTCGCCGCCGACGCCGCGTACTACCTGTCCAAGCGGGACCGCGGCACCGAGGTCGCGCTCTACATGCTGGGCGCCGACCACCACGGGTACGTCAACCGCCTGAAGGCCATCTCGGCCTGCGCGGGCGACGACATGAACCACAACATCGAGGTGAAGATCGGCCAGTTCGTGAAGATGCTTCGCGACGGCGAGGAGGTCCGCATGTCCAAGCGGGCCGGCAACATCATCACGATCGACGACGTGGTCGAGTGGATCGGCGTCGACGCCGCCCGCTACACCCTGGCGCGGTCCTCCACGGACTCCACCATCACGCTCGACATCAACGTCCTGACCAGCCAGACCAACGAGAACCGGGTGTACTACGTCCAGTACGCCCACTCCCGGATGTGCGCGGTCCAGCGCAACGCCGACGACCAGGGCATCTCGCGCGGCGCGGCCGAGGACTTCAAACCGGAGCTGCTGGCCACCGACTGGGAGTCCGACCTGCTCGGCCACCTCGGCGAGTTCCCGCGCGTGCTGGCCTCGGCCGGCGAGCTGCGCGAGCCGCACCGCGTCGCCACGTACCTGGAGGACCTGGCGGCCAAGTACCACCGCTTCTACGACAACTGCCGCATCCTGCCGCGCGGCGACGAGGAGGTCACCGACCTCACGCGCGCCCGGCTGTGGCTGGCCGACGCGACGCGCACGGTCGTGGCCAACGGGCTGACGCTCCTGGGCGTCACGGCGCCCGAGCGGATGTAGGCACCACCCCCATCGCGCACAGCGGGGGCGGCTGACGGTCAACGGGGACCGTCGCCGCCCCTCGCCATAGGTCAAGGAACAAGGACATGTCTCGCTCAGCACACCCCGCGGGCCCCCGTCACGGCGACGTCCTGCCCGAGGGCCACTACCAGGCCCCGCCGGCGGACCTCAACGCGCTCGACCCCAAGGTCTGGTCGCGCACCGTCGCCCGGGACGCCGCGGGTGCGGTCACCGTCGGCGGCATCGACGTGCGGACGCTGGCGGCCGAGTTCGGCACGCCGGCCTACGTGCTCGACGAGGAGGACTTCCGGACCCGGGCCCGCGCCTGGCGGGACGCCTTCGGCACCGGGGCGGACGTCTACTACGCCGGCAAGGCGTTCCTCTCCAAGGCGATCGTGCGCTGGCTGCACGAGGAGGGCCTGAACCTCGACGTCTGCAGCCCGGGCGAGCTGGCCGTGGCGCTGGCCGCCGGCATGCCGGCCGAGCGGATCGCGCTGCACGGCAACAACAAGTCGGTGGACGAGCTCGAGCACGCGGTGAAGTCCGGGATCGGGCACGTCGTGGTCGACTCCTACGAGGAGATCGAGCGGCTGGCCGCGATCGCCGCCCGGCACGGCGTCCGCCAGCAGGTGCTGATCCGGATCACCGTCGGCGTCGAGGCGCACACCCACGAGTTCATCGCCACCGCGCACGAGGACCAGAAGTTCGGGCTCTCGCTGACCGGCGGCGCGGCCGCCGAGGCGGTGCGCCGGGTGCTCGCCCACGACAGCCTGGAGCTGCGCGGCATCCACTCGCACATCGGCTCGCAGATCTTCGACACCGCGGGCTTCGAGGTGGCCGCCCGCCGGGTGGTCGGCCTGCTGGCCGGCATCCGCGACGAGCACGGCGTCGAGCTGCCCGAGATCGACCTGGGCGGCGGCCTCGGCATCGCCTACACCAGCGACGACGACCCGCGCGAGCCGGCCGAGATCGCGGCGGCGCTGGGCGAGATCGTGCGCCGCGAGTGCGCCGCCGCGGACCTGCGGGCCCCCCGGCTGAGCGTGGAGCCCGGCCGGGCGATCGTCGGCCCGACGGCGTTCACGCTGTACGAGGTCGGCACCGTCAAGCCGCTGGAGGGCCTGCGCACCTACGTCAGCGTGGACGGCGGGATGTCCGACAACATCCGCACCGCGCTGTACGACGCCGAGTACTCGGTGGCCCTGGTGTCGCGCCGCAGCGACGCGGAGCCGATGCTGGTGCGAGTGGTCGGCAAGCACTGCGAGTCCGGCGACATCGTGGTGCGGGACGCCTTCCTGCCGGCCGACCTGGCTGCGGGCGACCTGATCGCGGTGCCCGCCACCGGCGCGTACTGCCGGTCGATGGCGAGCAACTACAACCACGCCCTGAAGCCCCCCGTGCTGGCCGTCAGGGACGGTGCGGCGCGGGTGATCGTCAGGCGCGAGACGGAGGAGGATCTCCTGCGTCTCGATATCGGATGACGAAATTCTCGTCTCAGATCATGGAACGACCGTAGATCCGTGCGGAAAGTCCCCGAGACTGGTACGGACCGAAGTTCCCGGCGGCCCCGAGAATCCCGCCGGAATTACCGAAGCACGATGAATGCAGAGCGGAGTCGGATGATGCGTACGCGCCCGCTGAAGGTGGCGTTGCTGGGCTGTGGTGTGGTGGGCTCCGAGGTGGCGCGCATCATGACGACGACGGCCGACGACCTCGCCGCGCGCATCGGCGCCCCGGTGGAGCTCGCCGGCATCGCGGTCCGCCGGGCCGGCCGGACCCGCCCGGGCGTCCCCGAGCACCTGATCACCACCGACGCCGAGGCCCTGGTCAACCGGGGCGACATCGACGTCGTGGTCGAGGTGGTGGGTGGCATCGAGCCCGCCAAACACCACATCCTGTCGGCGTTCGCGCAGGGCGCCTCGGTGGTCAGCGCCAACAAGGCGCTGCTCGCCCAGGACGGCGCCGAGCTGCACGCCGCGGCCGCGGCGGCCGGGGTGGACCTGTACTACGAGGCCGCCGTGGCGGGCGCGATCCCGCTGCTGCGGCCGCTGCGCGAGTCCCTCGCGGGGGACAAGGTCAACCGGGTGCTGGGCATCGTCAACGGCACCACCAACTTCATCCTCGACAAGATGGACACCACCGGCGCCGGCTACTCGGAGGCGCTGGAGGAGGCCACCGCGCTGGGCTACGCCGAGGCCGACCCGACGGCCGACGTCGAGGGCTTCGACGCCGCCGCCAAGGCCGCGATCCTGGCCGGCATCGCCTTCCACACCAAGGTGACCGCCGCCGACGTCTACCGCGAGGGCATCACCGAGGTGACCGCCGCCGACATCGCCTCCGCGAAGGCGATGGGCTGCGTGGTCAAGCTGCTCGCGATCTGCGAGCGGGCCGCCGACGGCGCCTCGGTGACCGCCCGGGTCCACCCGGCGATGATCCCGCTGTCGCACCCGCTGGCCTCCGTCCGCGAGGCCTACAACGCGGTGTTCGTCGAGGCCGAGGCGGCCGGTCGGCTGATGTTCTACGGCCCCGGCGCCGGCGGCTCGCCGACCGCCTCCGCGGTGCTCGGCGACCTGGTCGCGGTCTGCCGCAACAAGCTCGCGGGCGCCCCCGGCCCCGGTGACTCGGTGTACACGCAGCTGCCCGCCAAGCCGATGGACGAAGTGGTCACCCGCTACCACGTCAGCCTGGACGTGGACGACCGCGCGGGCGTGCTCGCCCAGGTGGCGTCCGTCTTCGCCGAGCACGGCGTCTCCATCGACACCGTGCGCCAGCAGGGCCGCGACGGCGACGCCTCGCTCGTCGTGGTCACCCACCGTGCCACCGACGCCGCCCTGTCGGCGACGGTCGACAAGCTCCGCGCGCTGGACAGCGTGCGGGACGTGGCCAGCATCATGCGGGTCGAAGGGGAGTAAGGAACAGCCATGAACGCCGTTGCCGAGAACGTCGTCCGAGGCGCGCACACCCACCAGTGGCGCGGCCTGATCGAGGAGTACCGGGACCGCCTGCCGGTCACGGACTCCACCCCGGTGGTCACCCTGCTCGAAGGCGGCACGCCGCTCGTCCCCGCCCAGGTGCTCTCCGAGCGCACCGGCTGCGAGGTCTACCTCAAGGTCGAGGGCGCCAACCCGACCGGCTCCTTCAAGGACCGCGGGATGACGATGGCCATCTCCAAGGCCAAGGAGGAGGGCGCCCAGGCCGTCATCTGCGCCTCCACCGGCAACACCTCGGCCTCCGCCGCCGCGTACGCGGTGCGGGCCGGGATGGTCTCCGCGGTGCTCGTCCCGCAGGGCAAGATCGCCCTCGGCAAGATGGGCCAGGCGCTGGTGCACGGCGCCAAGATCCTGCAGGTGGACGGGAACTTCGACGACTGCCTCACCCTTGCGCGTGAACTGTCCGAGAAGTACCCGGTGGCCCTGGTCAACTCGGTGAACCCGGTGCGGATCGAGGGTCAGAAGACCGCCGCGTTCGAGATCGTCGACATGCTCGGCGACGCCCCGGACATCCACGTCCTGCCGGTCGGCAACGCGGGCAACATCACCGCGTACTGGAAGGGGTACCGCGAGTACGCCACCGACGGCCTCGCGGCGCGCACGCCGCGGATGTGGGGCTTCCAGGCCTCCGGCTCGGCCCCGATCGTCGACGGCGCGCCGGTGCTCAAGCCGCAGACCATCGCCACCGCGATCCGGATCGGCAACCCGGCCTCGTGGGACTTCGCGCTCGCCGCGCGGGACGAGTCGGGCGGCCTCATCGACAAGGTGACGGACCGTCAGATCCTCGCCGCCTACCGGCTGTTGGCCTCGCAGGAGGGCGTCTTCGTGGAGCCCGCCTCGGCCGCCTCGGTGGCCGGCCTGCTGGCCAAGGCGGAGGCCGGCCTGGTCGACCCGGGCCAGCGCATCGTCTGCACCGTGACCGGCAACGGCCTCAAGGACCCGGACTGGGCGGTGGCGGGCGCGCCGCAGCCGCAGGTCGTCCCGATCGACCCGGAGGCCGCGGCCCGGCGCCTGGGCCTGCTCGACTGACCCGGGACCGGGCCGGTCACCGGGTCTGACGCTTCGACGGGCCTACCCTTTCGGGGGTCGGCCCGTCGACGTTCTCCGGTGACACTTTTGTGTCAATTACGCTTCGCATTCCGAACCGAATCCGGTGCGCATTCCGGCCAGAAGCGGCAACACACCAGATCGAAGGCCCATGGGGTGTACCACTGGGGAACCTCTCTTCGATACTCTGGGTTCGGCCGTGTGGCACATGCCCCGGGTCCTGGCCCTCCGGGCCGAACCGACGACCGTGACCGCCCGCCCCGGACGGGGCCCGCGGTCCGTTCCCGCCCCTGCACCGACGACGCGCTCCGCGCCGCCCGATTTCCCCAGGAGAGTCCACCGCATGGCCGGTCCCGCGTTCCGTGCCGCCGCCGTCCGGGTCCGGGTTCCCGCGACCAGTGCCAACCTCGGCCCGGGCTTCGACGCCTTCGGGCTCGCGCTGGGCCTGTACGACGACGTCGTCGTCCGGGTCTCCGACTCCGGCCTCTCGGTCGACATCGCCGGCGAGGGCGCCGAGACGCTGCCCCGCGACGAGCGCCACCTGCTGGTCCGCTCGATGCGCGCCGCCTTCGACCGCCTCGGCGGCCAGCCGCGCGGCCTCGAAGTGGTCTGCGCCAACCGGATACCGCACGGCCGCGGCCTGGGCTCCTCCTCGGCCGCCATCTGCGCCGGCATCGTGGCCGCCCGCGCCGTCACCATCGGCGGCCCGTCCGCCCTGGACGACGACGCGCTGCTGGCCCTCGCCTCCGAGCTGGAGGGCCACCCCGACAACGTCGCGGCCTGCCTGCGCGGCAGCTTCACCATCGCCTGGACCGACGAGGAGTCGGCCAAGGCCGTCACCCTGGAGCCCTCCGGCCAGGTCGTCCCGATCGTCTTCGTGCCCGCCGGCGAGGTGCTCACCGAGACCGCCCGCGGCCTGCTGCCGAAGACCGTCCCGCTGACCGACGCCGCGGTCAACGCCGGCCGCGCCGCGCTGCTGGTGGAGGCGCTGACCCGGCGGCCCGAGCTGCTGCTCGCCGCCACCGAGGACCGGCTGCACCAGGACTACCGCTCCTCCGCGATGCCGGACAGCGCCGCGCTGGTGGGCGCGCTGCGCGCGGAGGGCGTCCCGGCGGTCATCTCCGGGGCCGGCCCGACCGTCCTCGCCCTCACCGACGAGGCGGGTGCCGACAAGGTGCTCTCCTTCGCCGGGCACCACGGCCACGGCGGTGACCCGGCGTTCGCCGCGCACCGCCTGGAGCTTGACCGGACCGGGGCCACCGTGCTCCCGCTGGACGTCTGAGCAGCCCGTTCGGGCCGCTCGCCGGGGCCCGGCTCGGCACCGCGCCGAGCCGGGTGCTCCGGACACGATTGGCAAGCGCAAGGCTGGGGAATGTCTGAGGGGGTCGGTAGTGTTAACCTCATTGCTGCACCAGGTGCCCTCCGGGGCTCGGTGCGCCGCGTCCCGATCCCAGCTCTCCACTGCCGTGGAGTCGCGGCGATGCACGGGGCGACGATTCTCCGGGAGCCCACCGCAGCGCGTACGCAGCCTGCCTGCGCGACATGCGGCCGCATCCCGAAGCCGTGACGGCACCTGACTCCCACCCGCGGCCTCCCACCTCGAGGCCAGGACGGGCGGAGCGCGGGCCACCGTCACGCGACGGGGGCCCGGGATTCGCAGGCAGCGTGGGGGTACGCCCGGTCGGCACACGACCGGCCCACCGCGCCACTCAGCACCACCGTGCTTCAAGCACCGCACCTCGCAGCTCTCCCTCGACCGGCTTCCGCCTTTCGGGGGATCACCGCCTCGGACCGACGCAGTCGAGCGTTGGTCAGGACAGCACAACCGGTCGCCGAGCCAGACAGGCCGACGTCCGCTCCAGGGAAGGACCCTTAGTGAGCGACTCCACCGATCTGATGGGCGCGCGCCCGGACGCCGAAGCGTCGGACGCAGCCGCCGCACCCGCGGCCCCGGCGCGGCGCCGCCGCACCGCCGCCGCGGGCCTGGACGGCATGGTCCTGGCCGAGCTGCAGAAGCTCGCCGCGGACCTGGGCATCACCGGTACCGGACGCATGCGCAAGAGCCAGCTGATCGAGACCATCAAGGAGAAGAGCGGCGGGGACCCGCTGCTCGCCGCCGGTGGCGCCCCGGCCGCCGCCAAGCGCACCGCCGCCAAGGCGGACGCCGAGGCGCCGGCCGAGAAGCCCGCCCGCCGCACCAAGGCCGCCGCCGCGGCCGAGGCCAAGGCCGCCGAGCCACAGGCCCAGATCGACATCCCGGTCCAGGCCGCTGCGGAGACCGCCGCGCCCGCCCGCGCCGAGCGCACCCGCCGCCGCGCCACCTCCGCCGCCGGTGCCCCGGTCGCCGAGGCCGCCGCCGCCGACGCCGCGGTGGTCGTGGCCGAGCCCAAGCAGGCCGAGCCCAAGCAGGCCGAGACCCGCGCCTTCGAGGGCCGCGAGGAGGGTCGCACCGAGACCCGCCGCGACCGCCGCGACCGTCGTGACCGCCGCGAGGCGGGCGAGCGCCCCGAGCGCACCGACCGCCAGGAGACCGGCGAGGCCCAGGACGGCGAGGGCCGCGAGTCGCGCCGCGACCGCCGCAACCGCCGTGAGCGCGCCGACCGCCAGCCCCAGCAGGGCGGCGGCCAGCAGCAGGGCGGCCAGGCCGAGGGTCAGCAGAGCCGCCAGGGCGGCCAGCAGACCCAGCAGCCGCAGGCCCAGCAGGGCGGCTACGAGGACGACGAGTTCGGCGACGGCCGTCGTGGCCGTCGCGGCCGCTACCGCGACCGCCGTGGCCGCGGCCGCCGCGAGGGCTTCGAGGCCGGCCCCGCCGAGCCGCAGATCGGCGAGGACGACGTCCTGATCCCGGTCGCGGGCATCCTCGACATCCTCGACAACTACGCGTTCGTGCGCACCTCCGGCTACCTGCCGGGCCAGAACGACGTCTACGTCTCGCTCGCCCAGGTCCGCAAGAACGGCCTGCGCAAGGGCGACGCCATCACCGGAGCGGTGCGCCAGCCCCGCGACGGCGAGCGCCGCGAGAAGTTCAACGCCATGGTGCGGCTGGACTCCGTCAACGGCATGGACCCGGAGAGCGGCCGCGGCCGCCCCGAGTTCAACAAGCTCACCCCGCTGTACCCGCAGGAGCGGCTGCGCCTGGAGACCGACCCGGGCGTGCTGACCACCCGGATCATCGACCTGGTGTCGCCGATCGGCAAGGGCCAGCGCGGTCTGATCGTCGCGCCGCCGAAGACCGGCAAGACGATGGTGCTGCAGGCGGTCGCCAACGCGATCACCCACAACAACCCCGAGTGCCACCTGATGGTCGTCCTGGTCGACGAGCGTCCGGAGGAGGTCACCGACATGCAGCGGTCGGTGAAGGGCGAGGTCATCTCCTCGACCTTCGACCGCCCGGCGGAGGACCACACCACCGTCGCCGAGCTGGCCATCGAGCGCGCCAAGCGCCTGGTCGAGCTGGGCCACGACGTGGTCATCCTGCTGGACTCGATCACCCGTCTCGGCCGCGCCTACAACCTGGCGGCGCCGGCCTCCGGCCGCATCCTGTCCGGTGGTGTCGACTCGACCGCGCTGTACCCGCCGAAGAAGTTCTTCGGCGCCGCGCGCAACATCGAGAACGGCGGCTCGCTGACCATCCTGGCCACCGCGCTGGTCGAGACCGGCTCGCGCATGGACGAGGTGATCTTCGAGGAGTTCAAGGGCACCGGCAACATGGAGCTCAAGCTCGACCGGAAGCTCTCGGACAAGCGCATCTTCCCGGCCGTCGACGTGGACGCCTCCAGCACCCGCAAGGAGGAGATCCTGCTCGGCAGCGAGGAGTTGGCCATCGTCTGGAAGCTCCGTCGGGTGCTGCACGCGCTGGACTCGCAGCAGGCGATCGAGCTGCTCCTGGACAAGATGAAGCAGACCAAGAGCAACGCCGAGTTCCTGATGCAGATCGCCAAGACCACCCCCGGCTCCAGCGACTGACGGTAGCCGGACGGCAGTCGGACACGGAACCCCGGATCGCGCGAGCGGTCCGGGGTTCCGTGCGTCCGGCCGGGCCTTTGTTCCAGGATTGGGACATCCCGGGGCCTTTAGATCATCTTGTCCGATTTACTCTGGACCGTATGGCCGAACACAAGAGGGTCCTGACCCGCCGCCGCAAGGTCCTGCGGGCGGCGGCCTGCGCGTTCGCCGCACTCGTCGTCCTCGGTGCCGGAGCGGCCGGGTACGCGTACTACAAGCTCAACGGCAACATCAAGAGCGTCGACATCAACGCCCGGCTCGGCGACGCCCGCCCGCCGGCGGCCACCGACGGGTCCTTCAACATCCTGGTGCTCGGCTCCGACTCGCGGAACGGCCGGAACGGCGACCTGGCCGGCGGCGACACCGGCGACACCGCCCGCTCGGACACCGCGATGGTGGTGCACGTCAACCAGGACCACTCGCGCGCCGAGGTCGTCTCGATCCCGCGCGACACCCTCGTCGCCCGGCCCGACTGCACCGACGCGACCGGCCGGACGGTGCCCGGTGCCAAGCGCGCCATGTACAACAGCGCCTTCGAGACCGGCGGCGCCGCCTGCGCGGTCAAGACCACCGAACAGCTCACCGGGCTGCGGATGGACCACTACGTGCAGATCGACTTCGCCGGGTTCGCCCGGGTCGTGGACGCGCTGGGCGGGGCCACCGTGACCACCACGGTGGCCATCCACGACAAGGACAGCGGCCTCGACCTCGCCCCCGGCGAGCACCACCTGGACGGCCAGCAGGCCCTGGCCTTCGTCCGCACCCGGCACGGCGTCGGCGACGGCAGCGACCTCGGCCGGATCGAACTGCAGAAGCAGATGGTGCGGTCGCTGCTGCAGCAGGCCGGCGGGCTCGGGCTGTTCTCCAACCCGGTCAAGCTGTGGTCGATCGGCGACACCATGACCAGCAGCGTCACCACCGACTCCGCACTGGGCTCGGTGAACGCCCTGGTGGGCCTCGTCCAGGAGCTCAAGGGCATCGGGCCGGACCAGCTCGGCATGGTGACCCTGCCGGTGGTGACCGCACCCAGCGACCCCAACCGGGTCGTCGAACAGCAGCCGCAGGCCGACCAGCTCTGGGCCGCGCTCAAGGCCGACCAGCCGCTCCCGCAGTCCGTCGTCTCGGCGCAGCCGGAGAACCCCGCCCAGGCCGCCCCCACGGCCCCCACGGGCCCCGCGACGGGCGCGGCGAAGGCCCCGGCCAGGCGCTGACCGGGCGCCGGGCCGCGGCACGGCCGGCGCGGCACGGTCGGGGCGGGCGCGCGACGGGCCCGCGGCGGCGCGCGGAATATCCCGGAGCGGGCCCCGGTTTGGGAAGATGCGGCCGGTCCTGGCAGACTGGTCCGTCGGTCCCGGTTCACGTGCGGCGCTCCAGCCGCCGACCCGGTGCCCTCCCGAAACCTAGGAGAACCCCTTGAAGCCCAACGTTCACCCCGAGTACGTGGTCACCCGTGTGACCTGCACCTGCGGCGCCGAGTTCGTGACCCGCTCGACCGAGACCAGTGGCGAGATCCGCGCCGAGGTCTGCTCGCAGTGCCACCCGTTCTACACCGGCAAGCAGAAGATCCTCGACACCGGTGGCCGCGTGGCCCGCTTCGAGGCCCGCTTCGGCAAGCAGCACAGCGCGAAGGCCTAGCGCTCCCTCGGCGCCGGTTCCCGGTGCCCCCGTACTCGTTCCGGGGGCGCTGGGGACCGGCGCCGTTCGCGTCCCACCACACCAACCGATCTCCGGGAAGAAGGCCACCCCCATGTTCGAGGCAGTCGAAGAGCTCCTCGTCGAGCACGCCGACCTCGAGAAGAGGCTGGCCGACCCGTCCGTCCACGCCGACCAGGCCAACGCGCGCAAGCTGGCCAAGCGGTACGCCGAGCTGACCCCGATCACCCGGGTCTTCCGGGAGTGGCGGCAGGCCGGCGAGGACATCGAGGCCGCGCGTGAACTCGCGGCCGAGGACCCGGAGTTCCTCTCCGAGGTGAAGGACGGCGAGCACCGCCGCGAGGAGCTGACCGAGGAGCTGCGACTGCTGCTCGTGCCGCGCGACCCGAGCGACGAGAAGGACGTCATCCTGGAGATCAAGGCGGGCGAGGGCGGCGAGGAGTCCGCGCTGTTCGCCGGCGACCTGCTCCGGATGTACCTGCGCTTCGCCGAGCGGATCGGCTGGAAGACCGAGATCATCGACTCCAACGAGTCCGACCTCGGCGGCTACAAGGACGTCTCGGTGGCCGTGAAGACCAAGGGCAACGCCGAGCCCGGCCAGGGCGTCTGGGCCCGGCTGAAGTACGAGGGCGGCGTGCACCGCGTGCAGCGCGTCCCCGCCACCGAGTCGCAGGGCCGCATCCACACCTCCGCGGCGGGCGTGCTGGTCACCCCCGAGGCGGAGGAGGTCGAGGTCGAGGTCCTCGCCAACGACCTGCGGATCGACGTCTACCGCTCCTCCGGCCCCGGCGGCCAGTCGGTCAACACCACCGACTCCGCGGTCCGGATCACCCACCTGCCGACCGGTATCGTGGCGTCCTGCCAGAACGAGAAGAGCCAGCTGCAGAACAAGGAGCAGGCGATGCGCATCCTGCGTTCGCGGCTGCTGGCCGCCGCGCAGGAGGAGGCCGAGCGGGAGGCCTCGGAGGCGCGTCGCAGCCAGGTCCGCACGGTGGACCGCTCCGAGCGGATCCGGACGTACAACTACCCCGAGAACCGCATCTCGGACCACCGCACGGGGTTCAAGTCGTACAACCTGGACCAGGTCCTGGACGGCGACCTGAACGCGGTGATCCAGTCCTGCGTCGACGCGGACGCGGCGGCCAAGCTGGCCGCGGCCCAACAGAACTGAGACCGGCGCGCCCCAGCCCGAAAGCCAGAAGCCGGAGCGCAGAAACAAGAGGTCGTACGGATGAACCTGCTGCTCGCCGAGGTGGCCCAGGCCACCCAGCGGTTGGCCGCGGCCGGCGTGCCGTCGCCGCGCTTCGACGCGGAGGAACTCGCCGCCTACGTCCACGACGTCAAGCGCAGCCAGTTGCACACCGTGCAGGACGCGGACTTCGACGCCCGCTACTGGGAGGCCGTCTCCCGCCGCGAGGCGCGCGAGCCGCTCCAGCACATCACCGGGCGGGCGTTCTTCCGCTACCTGGAGCTCGAGGTCGGCCCCGGGGTCTTCGTGCCCCGGCCGGAGACCGAGACGGTCGTCGAGTGGGCCATAGACGCCGTCCGCGACATGGACGTCGCCGAGCCGCTGGTCGTCGACCTGTGCTCCGGCTCCGGCGCCATCGCGCTCGCCCTGGCCCAGGAGCTGCCGCGCTCGACCGTGCACGCCTTCGAACTCGACGAGGGCGCGCTGCAGTACACCCGGCGCAACATCGAGGCCAGCCCGGACCGGGCCCGGGTCACCCTGCACGCCGGTGACGCCACCCTGGCCTTCGCCGACGACCGCTCCTGGGACGGCCGCTTCGACCTGGTCATCTCCAACCCGCCGTACATCCCGCTCACGGAGTGGGAGTACGTCGCGCCGGAGGCCCGCGACCACGACCCGCAGATGTCGCTGTTCTCCGGCGAGGACGGCCTGGACACCATCCGCGGCATCGAGCGGGTGGCCGCCCGGCTGCTGCGCCCGGGCGGCGCGGTGGTGGTCGAGCACGCCGACCAGCAGGGCGGCCAGGTGCCGTGGATCTTCAACGAGGAACGCGGGTGGACGGACACCGCCGACCACCGCGACCTGAACAACCGGCCGCGCTTCACGACGGCCCGAAGGGCCTCGCTGTGAACCGTCCGGCACCGTACGACCGCCCGCAGGGCGTCGTGCCGGGCCGTCCGGCACCGTGCCGGACCGCCGTGCACGAGGCCGTGCTGTGACCGCTGTGATGAGCCGTTCCGGAAGGGGACCGCACCGATGAGCCGCCGCTACGACTGTGCCGACGCCGGGGACCGTGCCACCGGCCTGCGCGAGGCCGCATCCGCCATCCGCCGCGGCGAACTCGTCGTGCTGCCGACCGACACCCTGTACGGGGTCGGCGCGGACGCCTTCTCCCCGGAGGCCGTCGGCGAGCTGCTGGCCGCCAAGGGCCGCGGCCGCAACATGCCCTCGCCGGTGCTGGTCGGCTCGCCGACCACCCTGCACGGCCTGGTCACCGACTTCTCCGAGCAGGCCTGGGAGCTGGTCGACGCGTTCTGGCCGGGCGGGCTCACCCTGGTCGCCAAGCACCAGCCCTCGCTGCGCTGGGACCTCGGCGAGACCCGCGGCACCGTCGCCGTCCGGATGCCGCTGCACCCGGTCGCCATCGAGCTGCTGAACGCCACCGGCCCGCTGGCCGTCTCCAGCGCCAACAAGACCGGCGGTCCGTCCCCGGCGACCTGCGACGAGGCGCAGGCGCAGCTCGGCGACGCCATCTCGGTCTACCTGGACGGCGGGCAGGCGGACCACGCCACCGCCTCGTCCATCGTCGACGTCACGGGCAAGGTCCCGGTCCTGCTGCGGGCGGGCGCGATCAGCGTCGAGCAGCTGAGGGAGGTCGTCCCCGACCTGGAGGCCGGCAGTTGACGCCGACCGCCTCGCTCCACGCCGGGCCGGGCATAGCACCGTACCTGGCCGTGGGCCCCAGGCCGCTGGACCACTTCCGGATCCTGTTCGTCTGCACCGGGAACATCTGCCGCTCGCCGATCGCCGAGCGGCTCACCCGGCGTGAGCTGGACACCCGGCTCAGCCCGCGGGTGGCCGGGCGGATCCTGGTGGAGAGCGCCGGCACCTGGGGCCACGTCGGCGCGCCGATGGAGGACCACGCGGCGACCGTCCTGGACGAGTACGGCGCCGACAGCGGCGGTTTCACCGGTCGCGAGCTGCTGGACGAGCACGTCGTGGAGGCCGACCTCGTCCTCACCGCGACGCTCGACCACCGGGCGCAGGTGATCTCGATGGGGCACGAGGCGGGCCTGCGGACCTTCACGCTGAAGGAGTTCACCCGCCTGGTCCGGACGATAGACCCGGGCACCCTGCCCGACCCGCGGCGCGGCGCCGACGTCACCGAGCGCGCCCGCGCCCTGGTCCGGGCCGCCGCCGCACTGCGCGGCTGGCTGCTGGCCGCGACCCCGGAGTCGGACGAGCTGGAGGACCCGTACGGGGCGCCGATCGGCATGTTCCGCAACTGCGGCGAGGAGATATTCCACGCCGTCGACCCGGTGGTCACCGCACTCACCGGCGTGTCCGCGCTGCGCTGAGCCCCCGCCCGGGGCGACCACCCGGGCGACCGCCGGAACGAAGGCGCCGAATGGCCCCGCGTCGGCGCGCCACCCGGCCGGGCCGGTCCTACGCTGGAGGAATCGATCCTTCCCGGCCCGCGCGCCGGGAGGCGCCCCCACGCGGCCCGGGAGCCCCGCCATGACCGTCACCGACGCCCCGACCGGTCCGAGAGCGACGAACGGGCGCCCCTGGGCGTCCGAGGCGCTGCACCGGGCGGATCCGCAGCTGGCCGACCTGCTGGCGGCCGAGGCCGAACGACGGGCCGAGTCGATCCAGCTGCTGGCGGGCGAGAACCTGACCTCCCCGGCCGTCCTGGCGGCGCTGACCGGGCCGTTGATCGACAAGTACGCCGAGGGCTACCCGGGCCGCCGGCACCACACCGGCTGCGCCCTCGCGGACGCCGCCGAGCTGCTGGCGATCGACCGGGCCCGCCAGCTGTTCGCCGCCCCGCACGCCAACGTCCAGCCCCGGTCGGCGACTTCGGCGATGCTGGCGGCCTACGCGGCGCTGCTGCGGCCCGGCGACGGGGTGCTGGCGATGTCGCTGGAGCACGGCGGCCACCTGAGCTGCGGCTCGCGCGCGAACTTCTCCGGCCGCTGGTTCGCCTTCACCGGGTACGGCGTGCGCGAGGCCGACGGCCTGATCGACCTCGACCAGGTGCGCGACCTGGCCCGCCGGCACCGTCCGAAGGCGATCGTGGCCGGTTCGATCTCCTACCCGCGGCACCCGGACTGGGCGGCGTTCCGGCAGATCGCCGACGAGGTGGACGCCTACCTGATCGCCTCCGCGGCGCAGACCACCGGCCTGATCGCGGCCGGCGTGGCGCCCTCACCGGTGCCGTACGCGGACGTCACCGTGGCGGCCACCCACAAGCTGCTGCGGGGCCCGCGCGGGGGTCTGCTGCTGTCCACCGCGGAGCTGGCCGAGCGGATCGACCGGGCGGTGTTCCCGTTCAGCCAGGGCGGCGCGGCGATGAACGAGGTGGCGGGCAAGGCGGTGGCCCTCGCGGAGGCGTCCACGCCCGGCTACCGGGCCTACGCGCACCGGACGGTGGCGGGGGCGCGGGTGCTGGCGGCAGGGCTCGCGGAGGCCGGTGCACGCCCGCTGACCGGCGGCACCGACACCCACCTGGTGACGGTGGACGTGAGCCCGCTGGGCGTCACCGGCGCGGAGGCCGAGCGGCGCTGCGCGGCGGCCGGGCTGCTGCTCGGCAAGTGCGCACTGCCGTACGACCCGGCGCCCGCCGCCGAGGCGTCCGGCATCCGGCTGGGCACCGGCACGGTGACCAGCCAGGGGATGGGCGAGGCCGAACTCGCCGAGGTCGCCCGGCTGATCGCACGGTTGCTCGTGGACGGAACGGTCGTGCCGGTGGCGGAACGGGTCCGGGAGCTCGCGCTGGCCTTCGCCGACCGGCCGTGAGCGGCCCGGGCGGCCGCGGGCATCGAGATCTCCTACCCGGGAGGGCGAACCGCGATGCACGCCCGAGGCGTCCGACTCAATAAGGTGTGTGCCGTGGCGACGCACCTCGAAACCCGGACAGGCAGGGGAGTACCTTCGGTACCTTCCCGTCGGACAGTGATGCAGGAGGCCAGTGGTGCGTGAGTATCTGCTGGTGCTGTTCTGCACCGCCGCCGTCACCTACCTGCTGACCGGCCCGGTCCGGAAGTTCGCCATCGCGGCCGGCGCGATGCCGCCCGTGCGCGCCCGTGACGTGCACCGCGAGCCCACCCCGCGGCTCGGCGGGATCGCCATGTTCGGCGGTCTCTGCGCGGGCATCCTGGTCGCCTCGCAGCTGGACAACCTGAGCAAGGTGTTCTCCCAGGGCACCGACATCCGGGCCCTGCTGTCCGGCGCCGGGATCATGTGGCTGCTCGGCGTGCTCGACGACAAGTGGGGCGTGGACGCGCTGGTCAAGCTCGGCGGCCAGATGATCGCCGCCGGTGTGATGGTCTGGCAGGGCGTCACGGTGATCACCCTCCCGGTGCCCGGCGTCGGCGCCGTCGCGGTGAGCCCCACCCAGGGCATGGTCATCTCGGTCACCCTGGTCGTCGTCATGGTCAACGCGGTCAACTTCATCGACGGCCTCGACGGCCTGGCCGGCGGCATGGTCTGCATCGCCGCGATCGCGTTCTTCCTGTACAGCTACCGCCTCTGGTACGGCTACACGATCACCGACGCGGCCCCCGCGGTGCTGTTCAGCGTGCTGCTGATCGGCATGTGCCTGGGCTTCCTGGCGCACAACATGCACCCCGCGCGGATCTTCATGGGCGACTCCGGCTCGATGATGCTGGGCCTGATGCTGGCCGTCGCCGCGATCTCCATCACCGGCCGCGTCGACCCGGACCTGATCACCAGCGAGACCGGTTCGCAGACCGCCACCGTGCACGCCCTGGTGCCGATCTACATCCCGCTGCTGCTGCCGCTGACGGTCATCGCGCTGCCGCTGGCCGACCTGCTGCTCGCCGTGGTCCGCCGCACCTGGGCCGGCCAGTCGCCGTTCGCCGCGGACAAGCGCCACCTGCACCACCGGCTGCTGCAGGTCGGGCACTCGCACAGCCGTGCGGTGCTGATCATGTACTTCTGGGCCGCGCTGATCGCCTTCGGCACGGTGGCCTTCTCGGTGACCAACACCGGTCGCACCGTGGTGCTGACGCTCGCCGGGCTCTGCCTGGTCGGCCTGGTCGTGCTGCTGACGCCGCGGTTCCGGCCGCGCGCGCCGAAGGCCGTGCAGTCCTTCGTCCCGCCCCGCTACCGCCGCCAGCAGTCCGCCCCGATGGCTGAACTGTCGGCCAAGGACAAGCAACTTCTCGGTGAAGCCGGCCAGGACGCGGGCCGGGGCGCCTCGGCGCTCGGCACCCAGGACCGGACCACCGGCCGCCGATAGCAAGCGAGTTGACGTTAGGTCAAACGGCCTCACCCGTTCGGCGGCACGGTTGGGCCGTCGGTGTGACAGGTACCACACATTCATGGTAAAGCTCTCATCAAATAGTTTGTGATACCGTTCACGAGTACCGAGAACACGCCGAAAGACCTGACAGGTGGATGCCTTCCGTCCCTGTCGGCCTCCCTCGACGGGCCCGCCGCAGCGGGCGGCCCGGGCGGCGGCCTCTCGGTCGGTGTCACCCACCACCTTCTGTGCCCCGTCCCCCGCCACATCGACATGCCGCCGGAGCTGCCGACATGCCGTCCACCGACGCCCGGATCCTCCGAGGCGCCGCGATTCCCACTGCGGTCGCCGGGATCATCGCCATGGCGATCTCCTTCGCCGTCGCCGGTGGGAAGGGTTTGCTCGGAGCCCTCTTCGGCGTACTGCTGGTGATGGCCTTCTTCAGCTCGGGCCAGATCGCGCTCGACCGGCTGACCAGGTCGAACCCGCAGATCATGATGGCCGCGGCGCTCCTGGTGTACACCACGCAGATCCTGCTGGTCGGCATCGTCCTCGCGGTGTTCAAGGACACCGACCTCTTCAACCGGCAGGCCTTCGCCTTCACACTGCTCGGCTGCGCGTTGATCTGGACGGGGTTCCAGGTGCGCGGCGCGCTGAAGGCCAAGACCTTCTACGTGGACCCCGACGCCTCGGAAAACAAGGGCGACAAGCCCTCCGACTCCGGGCGTCAACAGTGACGAGGCCTCACTGTCCCCCCAACGAGGGGGGCGGTGTTTATGCCGCACTGACGGACTGCTATCGTCCGTCGCAACAACGGAGTACGGGAAGCGGCCAGGTCTGTCCGGACAGTGGACGGATCGCCCCCCGGACCCGCGCAGTCTTCGATGATCCCGCAGCGGTGCAGCGCACTGCCGGACGGGGTCGGCGAGAAACCCATCAAGTTCCAGTGCCGCACCGTGGCCGCAGGCCGCGCCGACACACCGAGGTTGCCGTAACCATGCGTCACGACGAAGGAGTCCGTGGTGAGTGCTGAAAAGCTCACGTACCTCGCCTCAGGCAGTTGCCACTTCGGGGACGCCGGCTGCGGCTTCCCGGCTCCTGGCCTGAACGAGTTCGACTTCAAGCCGATCTTCTCGATCGGCAGCTTCTACTTCAACAAGCCGATGCTGCTGTCGATGATCGTCGCAGTGCTTGTCGTCGTCTTCTTCTGGGCCGCGTTCGCCAAGCCGCGCCTGGTCCCCGGCAAGATGCAGCTCGTCGCCGAGATCGGCTACGACTTCGTCAAGCGCTCCATCGTGCTGGAGACGATCGGCAAGAAGGGCGAGAAGTACGTCCCGATGCTGGTCTCGATGTTCTTCTTCATCTGGCTGATGAACATCATGTCGATCATCCCGTTCGCGCAGTTCCCCGTGACGGCGGCGATCGCGTTCCCGGCGGGTCTCGCCGGCGTCGTGTGGATCACCTACATGACGCTGACCTTCAAGAAGCACGGCTTCGTCGGCGGCTTCAAGAACCTCTGCTGGCCCTCGGGCATCCCCGGCTGGGTCATGTTCATCCTGGTGCCGATCGAGTTCTTCTCGAACATCTTCGTGCGCCCCTTCACGCTCGCGGTCCGAGCCTTCGCGAACATGTTCGCCGGCCACCTGCTGATCGTGATGTTCTCCATCGCCTCCTGGTACCTGCTCAGCCCGACCCTGGGCGCGCTGTACGGCTCGGCCTCGTTCGTCGTCGCCGTCGCGCTGACCGCCTTCGAGCTGCTGGTCCAGTTCCTGCAGGCCTACATCTTCGTGATGCTGGCCAGCAGCTACATCGCCGGTGCCCTCGAAGAGTCGCACTGAGCCAGGGGGCCTCGGCCCCACCCCTGAACCAACCTCCCGGATCGCCCGGTGGCCAATCACCACCGGTTCACCACCCTGCAAAGGACAACGTCAATGAGCATCCTCGCTGAGGGCACTGTCTACGGTTCCGTCGCCTCGATCGGCTACGGCCTCGCCGCCATCGGCCCCGGCATCGGCGTCGGTCTCATCTTCGGTAACGGTGTCCAGGCCATGGCCCGTCAGCCCGAGGCCGCCGGTCTCATCCGCTCCAACATGTTCATCGGCTTCGCGCTGACCGAGGCGCTCGCCCTCATCGGCATCGTCATGCCGTTCGTCTTCGGCAACAAGTAATCGCCGTAGACCCTTTCTGAGGAAGGTCCAGATATGAGCATGGCGATCGTCCAGCTCGCGGCCGAGGAGAAGATGAACCCTCTCCTCCCCGCGTGGCCCGAGATCATCATCGGCCTGCTCTGCTTCTTCATCGTCTTCGGTCTGCTCGGCAAGAAGCTCCTCCCCAGCATCGAGAAGGTGCTGTCGGAGCGCCGGGACGCGATCGAGGGCGGGATGGAGCGCGCCGAGGCCGCCCAGGCAGAGGCGCAGGCCCTGCTTGAGCAGTACCGCGCCGAGCTCGCCGAGGCGCGCCACGAGGCTGCCCGCATCGTCGAGCAGGCTCGCGAGCAGGGTGCCGCCCAGCTCGCCGAGATGCGCGAGGAGGGCCAGCGCCAGCGCGAGGCCATCGTCGCCGCCGGTCACGCCCAGATCGAGGCTGACAAGAAGCAGGCGACTGCCGCCCTGCGCCAGGACGTGGGTTCGCTGGCCTCCCAGCTGGCCTCCCGCATCGTGGGTGAGTCCCTCGAGGACCACGCCCGGCAGAGCGGCGTGATCGACCGCTTCCTGGACGAGCTGGAGGCCAAGGCCGCCGTTGCTCAGGGTGCGGCCAAGTGATCGGCGCCAGCCGTGAGGCCCTCGCCGCCGGCCGGCAGAACCTGGAGAGCCTGACCGACTCCACCTCGGTGGACGCGGCCAAGCTCGCCGAGGAGCTCACCGCCGTCACGGCCCTGCTGGACCGTGAGGTGTCGCTGCGCCGTGTCCTGACCGACCCGTCCCGGTCCGGCCAGGACAAGGCCCAGCTGGTCTCCTCGCTGCTGACCGGCCAGGTCTCCGGCGAGACCGTCGACCTCGTGTCCGGCCTGGCCCGGTCCCGCTGGTCGGGCTCGCGCGACCTGGTCGACGCCACCGAGCAGCTCGCCGCGTACGCGGAGATCATCGGTGCGGACAAGGCCGGCGCCCTGGACGACGTCGAGGACGAGCTGTTCCGGTTCGGCCGGGTGGTGAGCGGCTCGCACGAGCTGCGCGCCGCGCTGACCGAGCCGAAGGCCGGTGCCGTCGCCAAGGCGGAGCTGATCGGCAAGCTGCTCGGCGGCCGCGCCCACGCGGGCACCGTGCGACTCGTCACGGCCCTCGTCAACGCGCCGCGTGGTCGTAGCCTGGAGCAGGGCCTGGAGTCCTACTCCAAGCTCGCCGCCGCTCGCCGCGGCCGCGTGGTGGCCCTGGTCACCACCGCGGTGCCGCTGTCGGACACCCAGAAGGAGCGCCTGTCCGGTGCTCTGGGCCGGATGTACGGCCGCCAGGTCCACCTGAACATCGACGTCGACCCCGAGGTCGTCGGCGGCGTCCGGGTGCAGATCGGCGACGAGATCATCGAAGGCACCGTGTCGAGCCGCCTCGAAGGCGCTCGCCAGTCGCTCGAAGGCTGAGCACCGAAGCAGTACATCCGACCCTCGGTCGGGAAACCGGTTCCCCCAGGAGCCGGCACATCGGACGGCCGGTTCGGCAGACCCGGCCGAGAGTCGAATACTTGCGGCCCTCAATGGCGGGCCGAGGATCGCAAACTAGGAGAGCAGGGAAGCCTGATGGCGGAGCTTACGATCCGTCCGGAGGAGATCCGGGACGCGCTGGCCGACTTTGTCCAGTCGTACCAGCCGGACGCCGCTTCTGTGGAAGAGGTCGGCACGGTCACTGACGCAGCGGACGGCATCGCGCATGTCGAGGGCCTGCCCTCGGTCATGGCGAACGAGCTGCTGAAGTTCGAGGACGGCACGCTCGGCCTCGCGCTGAACCTCGACACCCGTGAGATCGGTGTCGTCATCCTCGGTGAGTTCGGTGGCATCGAAGAGGGCCAGACCGTGCGCCGCACGGGCGAGGTCCTCTCGGTTCCGGTCGGCGACGGCTACCTCGGCCGCGTCGTGGACCCGCTGGGCAACCCGATCGACGGCCTGGGCGACATCGCCTCCACCGGCCGCCGTGCCCTGGAGCTGCAGGCCCCCGGCGTCATGGTCCGCAAGTCGGTCCACGAGCCGATGCAGACCGGCATCAAGGCCATCGACGCGATGACCCCGATCGGCCGTGGCCAGCGTCAGCTGATCATCGGCGACCGCCAGACCGGCAAGACCGCGGTGGCGATCGACACGATCATCAACCAGCGCGACAACTGGCGCTCGGGCGACCCGAAGAAGCAGGTCCGCTGCATCTACGTCGCCGTGGGCCAGAAGGGCTCCACCATCGCGTCCGTCCGCGGCGCCCTGGAGGAGGCCGGCGCGCTGGAGTACACCACCATCGTGGCTGCTCCCGCCTCCGACCCGGCCGGCTTCAAGTACCTCGCCCCGTACACCGGTTCGGCCATCGGCCAGGAGTGGATGTACGACGGCAAGCACGTCCTGATCATCTTCGACGACCTGTCGAAGCAGGCCGAGGCCTACCGCTCCGTCTCCCTGCTGCTGCGCCGCCCGCCGGGCCGCGAGGCCTACCCGGGTGACGTCTTCTACCTGCACTCCCGCCTGCTGGAGCGCTGCGCGAAGCTCTCCGACGAGCTGGGCGCGGGCTCGATGACCGGTCTGCCGATCATCGAGACCAAGGCCAACGACGTCTCGGCGTACATCCCGACCAACGTCATCTCCATCACCGACGGCCAGTGCTTCCTGGAGTCCGACCTGTTCAACGCCGGCATCCGCCCGGCCGTGAACGTCGGCATCTCGGTCTCCCGCGTCGGTGGCTCGGCCCAGATCAAGGCCATGAAGTCGGTCGCCGGCCGCCTGCGCCTGGACCTGGCCCAGTACCGCGAGCTCGAGGCCTTCGCCGGCTTCGGCTCCGACCTGGACGCGGCCTCCAAGGCCCAGCTGGAGCGCGGTGCGCGCATGGTCGAGCTGCTGAAGCAGGGCCAGTACCAGCCGTTCCCGGTCGAGGAGCAGGTCGTCTCCATCTGGGCCGGCACCACCGGCAAGCTGGACGACGTCCCGGTCGCGGACATCCGCCGCTTCGAGCGCGAGTTCCTGGACCACCTGCGCCTGCAGCACAAGGACCTGCTGGCCGGCATCGTCGAGACCAGCAAGCTGGAGGACGGCACCATCGACGCTCTCACCAGCGCGATCGCCGCCTTCAAGCAGGGCTTCACCACCGCCGACGGCAAGCTCCTCGGCGAGCAGGCCTGAGTCCGGTAACGAGGGAAAGGACGTAACGACCCATGGGAGCACAGCTTCGGGTCTACAAGCGCCGGATCCGCTCTGTCACCGCGACGAAGAAGATCACCAAGGCGATGGAGATGATCTCCGCGGCGCGCATCGGTAAGGCGCAGCGCGCGGTGGCCGCCTCCACTCCGTACGCCGACGAGCTCACCCGGGCGGTGACGGCGGTGGCCACCCGGTCCAACGCCAAGCACCCGCTCACCACCGAGAACCCCTCGGCCTCGCGCGCCGCCGTCCTGCTGATCACGGCGGACCGCGGCCTGGCCGGCGGTTACTCGTCCAACGCCATCAAGGCCTCCATGGTGCTCACCGAGCGCCTGCGCGGCGAGGGCAAGGACGTGGTGACCTACATCATCGGCCGGAAGGGTCTGTCGTACTACACCTTCCGCGACCTCGCGGTGGGCCAGTCGTGGACGGGCTTCTCGGACAAGCCGAGCTACGGTGACGCGAAGGCCGTCGCGGCCGAGCTGATCACGGCCTTCACCGCCGAGACCGGCGGTGTGGACGAGATCCACCTCGTCTCGACCGAGTTCGAGTCGATGCTCACGCAGACCGCGGTCGAGGCGCGGCTGCTGCCGCTGAAGCTGGACGAGGTCCAGCAGTCGGCCAAGCCGGAGATCTTCCCGCTGTACGACTTCGAACCGTCGGCGGAGGGCGTCCTGGACGCGCTCCTCCCGCGGTACGTCGAGAGCCGGATCTACAGCGCTCTCCTGCAGTCGGCCGCCTCCGAGCACGCCGCGCGACGGCGTGCGATGAAGAGCGCGACCGACAACGCCGGCGAGCTCATCAAGTCGCTCACGCGGCTTGCCAACTCGGCCCGTCAGGCCGAGATCACCCAGGAAATCAGCGAGATCGTCGGCGGGGCCAACGCCCTCGCTGACGCTAGCCGCGGGAGCGAATGAGTATGACTACCACTGTTGAGCCGACCACGGCGACGGGCCGCGTCGCGCGGGTCATCGGCCCGGTCGTCGACGTGGAGTTCCCCGTCGACGCTATTCCGGACATGTTCAACGCCCTGCACGTCGAGGTGGACAACCCCGACGGCTCGGGCAAGAAGACCCTCACCCTCGAGGTCGCCCAGCACCTCGGCGACGGCCTGGTCCGCGGCATCTCGATGCAGCCGACCGACGGCCTGGTCCGCGGCGCGCAGGTGTCCGACACCGGTGCGGCGATCTCCGTCCCCGTCGGCCAGATCACCAAGGGCAAGGTCTTCAACGCCCTCGGTGAGGTGCTGAACGTCGACAAGGCGGAGTTCGACTCGCAGGTCGAGGTTCGCTGGCCGATCCACCGCAAGGCCCCGAACTTCGCCGAGCTCGAGTCGAAGACCGAGATGTTCGAGACCGGCATCAAGGTCATCGACCTGCTCACCCCGTACGTCCAGGGTGGCAAGATCGGTCTGTTCGGTGGTGCCGGTGTCGGCAAGACCGTTCTGATCCAGGAGATGATCTACCGCGTCGCCGAGAACTTCGGTGGTGTCTCCGTGTTCGCCGGCGTCGGCGAGCGCACCCGTGAGGGCAACGACCTCATCCACGAGATGGTCGACTCGGGCGTTCTGGACAAGACCGCGCTGGTCTTCGGCCAGATGGACGAGCCGCCGGGCACCCGTCTGCGCGTCGCGCTCTCCGCGCTGACCATGGCGGAGTACTTCCGTGACGTCGAGAAGCAGGACGTGCTCCTCTTCATCGACAACATCTTCCGGTTCACCCAGGCCGGTTCCGAGGTGTCGACCCTGCTCGGCCGCATGCCCTCCGCGGTGGGCTACCAGCCGAACCTGGCCGACGAGATGGGCCTCCTGCAGGAGCGCATCACCTCGACCCGCGGTCACTCGATCACCTCGATGCAGGCGATCTACGTCCCCGCGGACGACCTGACCGACCCGGCCCCGGCCACCACCTTCGCCCACCTGGACGCGACGACCGTTCTGTCGCGCCCGATCTCGGAGAAGGGCATCTACCCGGCCGTCGACCCGCTGGACTCCACGTCCCGCATCCTCGACCCGCGGTACATCGCGCAGACCCACTACGACACGGCCGTCCGCGTCAAGGGGATCCTGCAGAAGTACAAGGACCTGCAGGACATCATCGCCATCCTCGGTATGGACGAGCTGTCCGAGGAAGACAAGATCACGGTGCACCGCGCCCGTCGCATCGAGCGCTTCCTCTCGCAGAACACCTACGTGGCGAAGCAGTTCACCGGCGTCGACGGCTCGACCGTTCCGCTGTCGGAGACCATCGAGGCGTTCAACGCGATCGCGGACGGCAAGTACGACTCCGTCCCGGAGCAGGCCTTCTTCATGTGCGGTGGCATCGAGGACCTCGAGAAGAACGCCGCCGAGCTGGCGAAGAAGTAGTCGCGGCCGGTAGCAGCCGAGTGACCGTGAGGGGTGGCCCCCGAGTCTGGGGCCCACCCCTCGCGTCGCATCGGCTGTGATTCCGGTCAAATCCGCGCCGCCGGTTTCATGCCGGAGGTGCGGGGCCGTTATTCTTACCGAAACTCCCGAGTAATCGGGGGTTGCATGAGCCTAGGAGCCCACGTTGGCTGAGCTGCACGTCGAGCTGGTCGCAGCCGACCGCAAGGTGTGGTCCGGTGCGGCCACCATCGTCGTCGCCCGTACGGCCTCCGGTGACACCGGCATCATGCCGGGCCACACCCCGGTGCTGAGCGTGCTGGAGACCGGTCCGGTCACCATCCGCACGGTGGACGGCGGCACCGTCATCGCCGCTGTGCACGGCGGCTTCATCTCCTTCGCCGACAACAAGCTGTCTCTGCTCGCGGAGATCGCCGAGCTGGCGGACGAGATCGACGTCGCGCGTGCCGAGCGTGCACTGGAGCAGGCCAAGTCCGACCTGGACGCGCACGCCGAGCGTCGCGCCGAGGTCCGGCTGTTCGCGGCGAACGGCCTCAAGGCGCACGTCTGAGTACGCCGGACCCCGGTTTCAGCGGGGTCGACCGACGGTCCCGGGGACGCGTGAGCGTGACCCCGGGACTGTCGTCGTAGTTGGTAGGTCAACGCGGTCGCTTGATACGACCGATACGGGGAACGCGGGTAGCGAGGAGGTAGGTGAGCATGGTCCTCGCGCTTGTGGTGTGTGCGGCGGTCGTGGCACTGGGTGTGATCGGCCTGGTGGCGTTCGCGGTACGCCGCCGATTGATCCAGCGCGTCGGTGGCACGTTCGACTGCAGCTACCGCCTCAAAATGCCCGCCGACGCCTCGACGCAGCCCGACCTCGACGAGAACGGCAAACCCACCTCGGCCCCGGTCCCCCAGACCGACGGCAAGGGGTGGGTTTTTGGTATCGGCCGCTACAGCGGCGACTCGATCGAGTGGTTCCGGGTCTTCTCCTACGCCCCCCGCCCCCGCAAGGTGCTGCCCCGCCGGGAGATCGAGGTCCTCGGCCGGCGCTACCCCGAGGGCCAGGAGGAGCTCGCGCTGCTCTCCGGCTCGGTGGTGCTGCGCTGCCTGCACAACGGGGCGCCGCTGGAGCTCGCCATGAGCGAGGACGCGCTCACCGGCTTCCTCGCCTGGCTCGAAGCCGCCCCGCCCGGGCAGAGGGTCAACGTCGCGTAGCGACGAGACCCTCGGGGTGGGGGTACCTCCCGGCCGGAGGCTGGGGGTGGGGGTACCTCCCGGCCGGAGGCTGGGGGAGTCAACGTCGCGTAGCGACGAGACCCTCGGGGTGGGGGTCCCCCCGGCCGGAGGCTGGGGGTGGGGGTACCTCCCGGCCGGAGGCTGGGGGAGGTCAACGTCGCGTAGCGACGGGACCCTCGGGGTGGGGGAGTTAACGCGGCCTAACGTCCGGGGCTAGGGTGTCCGCATGGTCAATCTGACGCGCATCTACACCCGTACCGGCGACGACGGCACCACCGCGCTCGGCGACATGAGCCGGACCAGCAAGACCGACCCGCGGCTGGTGGCGTACGCCGACGCCAACGAGGCCAACGCGGCGATCGGGGTGGCGGTGGCCGCGGGCGCGCTGCCCGAGGACGTCGTGGCCGTGCTCGTCCGGATCCAGAACGACCTCTTCGACGTGGGCGCGGACCTCTCCACGCCGGTCGTGCCGGACCCGCAGTACCCGCCGCTGCGGGTGCTCCAGTCGTACATCGACCGGCTGGAGGGGGACTGCGACCACTACCTGGCGCAGCTGGAGAAGCTGCGCAGCTTCATCCTGCCCGGCGGCACCCCCGGTGCGGCCCACCTGCACCTGGCCTGCACCGTGGTGCGGCGGGCCGAGCGGTCCACCTGGGCGGCCATCGCGGAGCACGGCGACACCGTCAACCCGCTGACCGCGAAGTACCTCAACCGCCTCTCCGACCTGCTGTTCATCCTGGCCCGGGCGGCCAACAAGGAGCGCGGCGACGTGCTCTGGGTGCCCGGCGAGAACCGCTGACGACCACGGGCGGAGCGCCTCAGGGCCGCTTCTCCGGGACGGGCCGCTCGACCGCCCGGCCGTCGACCACCAGGACGCCGGCCGGGGCCTCCTTCGGCCACACCGAGTAGCAGCCGGCGACGACGAGGTTGACGACGGCCGCGATGCCCAGCTTCACGTACCACTGGGTGAAGGTGCCGAAGTGCGCGGAGCCCGCGGAGAGCGGCACGAGCAGGGTGATCAGGCCCAGCGTGATCGCCGCCGAGACCACCGTGCGGCCGGCGATCCGCCACTCGTGCCTGGTCCGCTCGGGGCCGTACTTGGGCGCGGGCAGCGGCTCGGGGCCGCCGGCGAAGCGGTGCTGGAAGCGCTGGTCGGCCCAGCGGACCAGGGAGGGCCCGTAGCCGACGGAGAACCCGGTGTAGCTCGCCGCGAGGGCGTGCGTCCAGCTCGCGGTGGCGCCGCCGCGCAGGTCGAGGACGGCGAGCGCGTAGAGGACGAGGTCGACGGTCGGCAGGCCGAGCAGCAGCGCGGTGCTGGCGCGGCGCCACCGCAGCAGGTAGCGGGTGGCGAGGGCGAGGCCGAGCACGATCCACCACGAGACCTCGGCCGCGACGATGAGTGTGATGATCACGTTCTGCTCCCGGTCGGTCGGCGGTGTTCCCAGCCTCGCGGGGGTGCGCGGCCGTGTCGTCGTCGCCGGGTGCCGTCCCCGACTGCATCCTTCGATGTAGCCGGCTCCTCCCCGCACCGGAGCCGGGCGGGCCGTCCGGGATGGTGGGATGGGGGTGTGCCGCGACCTTCCCTGCCCCCGCACCTGCTTGACCGGCTGATCGCCCTGTGCGGGCTGGTCGGCGGCGCGGTGCTGATCGCCTTCGGGGTGTACGACCGCGCCGACCGGGTGCCGCTGTGGGCGGTGCTGCCGCCGATGCTGGTGATGGCGGGGCTGGAGCTGGTCCGGCGGACCAGGCCGGTGCTGGCGGTGTCGGTGGGCGGTCTGGCCTTCGTGGCGAGCCTGTTCGCGGGGAGCCTGCTGGCGACCCTGATCATGTACACCGACCTGCTGTACGCGGCGGTGATCTACGGCAACCGCCGGATGTCGCGGGTGCTGCACCTGACCGGCGGGTCCACGGTGCTGGTGCTCGCCACGCTGACGGCGATCTACCAGGGCACCTCGGCCGGGCTGCTGGTCGCGGTGGTCAGTTCGCTGGTCTTCCTGGCGCCGGTGTGGACGGGTGACGTGGTGCGCAAGCACCGGCAGGAGGCGGAGGCCGAACGGCTGCGGGCCGAACAGACCGCACTGCTCTCGGAGATGGACCGCCGCGAGGCGGTGGTGGCCGAACGGGCCAGGATGGCAAGGGAGTTGCACGACGTGGTGGCCAACCACCTGTCCGCGATCGCGATCCACGCGACGGGAGCGCAGTCGGTGGCCCGGCGCCGGCGGCTGGCCGCGGACGATCCGCTGGTCGAGGTGCTGGCGGTGATCCGGGAGAACAGCGTCCAGGGTTTGGCCGAAATGCGCCGCATGATCGGACTGCTGCGGGACAGCGGCGGGGGCGAGGCGGACGAGTCGTACGCGGCGCCGGACCTGGCCGCGGTCGACGCGCTGCTGGCCAAGGCCCGGGCGGCCGGCCACGCCGTCGGGCTGGACTTCGAGCTGACCGAGCAGGGCGAGCGCGGGGACGTCCCGGTACCGGTCGGCCTGGCCGCGTACCGGATCGTCCAGGAGTCGCTGACCAACGCGCTCAAGCACGCCGGCCCCGGGCTGGTCAGCCTGCGGCTGGAGTTCGGCCCCGCGGAGCTGGCGATCGCCGTGGACAGTCCGTACCGGGGCGGGGCCGGCCGTGCGCTGCCCGGGGCCCGGGCCGGGCTGGTCGGCATGGCGGAACGGGCCGGGCTGCTCGGCGGCAGCTTCGAGGCCGGGCCGCGGGACGGGTACTGGAGCGTGCGCGCGGTGCTGCCGCGCGACGGGCGGACGGAGGGACGGGAATGACGATCCGGGTGCTGGTGGCCGAGGACCAGGCCGCGGTGCGGGCGGCGCTGGTGATGATCCTGCGGGCGGAGCCGGACGTCGAGGTGGTCGGGCAGGCGGCCGACGGCGAGGAGGCCGTCCGGATGGCGCTGGAGCTGCGCCCGGACGTGGTGCTGATGGACGTGCAGATGCCCCGCCTGGACGGCGTCTCGGCGACCCGCCGGGTGGTCGACGCCGGAGCCGCCCAGGTGCTCGTGCTGACCACCTTCGACCTGGACGAGTACGTCTACGGCGCGCTGCGCGCCGGCGCGGCCGGCTTCCTGCTGAAGGACCTGGAGGCGGACACCCTGGTCGAGGGCGTCCGGACGGTGGCGCGCGGGGACGGCATGCTGGCGCCCTCGGTGACCAGGCGGCTGATCGGGGCCTTCGCCCGCCCGGAGCGGCCGGTGGCGCCGGAGGCCCGGGGCGCGGTGGCCGGGCTGACCCCCCGCGAGCGGGAGGTGCTGGCCTGCCTCGGGGCCGGGATGTCCAACGGGGAGATCGCGGCGCGGCTGGAGATGGCGGAGGCGACCACCAAGACGCACGTCAGCCGGATCCTGGCGAAGCTGGGGCTGCGCAGCCGGGTGCAGGCGGCGATCCTCGCCCAGGACCTCGGACTGACCGTCTGACGAGCCGGGGAGCATCTGGTTCGACCGACCAGGTCGGTCACAGATCACACTCCCGATTGCCACCACGGGGGCGGATTCGGCATTAGAGTCCGGGCAACGAGCGACGCGGCTCCTGCGGCGGTGACCCCTGCCCTGAGCCGCCTTCAGGGCCCGCCCCCAGGGCGGCGACGGCATCGGGAGACCCAGCCATGAGCAATGCGTCCAGCAAGCAGATCGCCGTGATCGGTGCCGGCCTGATGGGCGCCGGCATCGCCCAGGTGTCCGCGCAGGCCGGTCACCCGGTGGTGCTGCGGGACGTCACCGAGGAGGCGCTGCAGCGGGGTCTCGCGGGGATCCGCGCGTCCTACGAGAAGTTCGTCGCCAAGGGCCGGCTGAGCGCCGAGGACGCCGAGGCCGCGCTGGGCCGGATCACCACCACCACCGACCTGGGCGCCGTCGCCGAGGCCGACATCGTGGTCGAGGCCGTGTTCGAGAAGCTGGAGGTCAAGGAGGGCGTCTTCCGCGAGCTCGACAAGCTCGCCAAGGACGGCGCGGTGCTGGCCTCCAACACCTCCGCCATCCCGATCACCCGGATCGCCGCCGCCACGCAGCGCCCCGAGTCGGTCGTCGGCGTGCACTTCTTCTCGCCGGTGCCGCTGATGAAGCTGGTCGAGCTGGTGCGCGGCTACAAGACCAGCGACGAGACGCTGGCCGCCGCCCGGGCCTTCGCCGAGGGCGTCGGCAAGGACGTCGTGGTGGTCAACCGCGACGTGGCCGGCTTCGTCACCACCCGGCTGATCACCGCCCTGGTCGTCGAGGCCGCCAAGCTCTACGAGTCCGGCGTGGCCACCGCCGAGGACATCGACACCGCCTGCCGCCTCGGCTTCGGTCACCCGATGGGCCCGCTGGAGACCGCCGACCTGACCGGCGTGGACATCCTGCTGCACGCCGCCCGCAACATCTACGAGGAGACCCAGGACGAGAAGTTCGCCGCCCCGGAGATCATGGCGCGCATGGTCACCGCCGGCGACCTCGGCCGCAAGAGCGGCCGCGGGTTCTACCCGTACCCGGGCAAGTGAGCCGTCGCCGCGCCTGAACCACGGGCCGGGCGAGCGGGCGGGCCGTGCGGTCGGAGCATCGTACGACCCGGCCGCTCGGGGCCGGGTGAGTTTCCTCACGCCGGGTGCCGCAGACGGGTGATTTGGGCGGTAATCGAGCGTAGGTGTGGAGACTTCCTGCGTATATTCCCTCGGACGAGTGAAGTTGCTTCAGATCTGACCGGAACCAGCAACCCGCGATGCTGATCCGCCGTCAGATGAGGGGGAACCCGGCATTCCGACCGGGCCCGGGCGCGGCGCGCGAGCCGAGCGGCCCACCGGCCGCGATCCGCCCGGACGGACCCCTGCGACCCCCGGACCGGCACGGCCGGGGCGGAACCATCCCGTACCGGGCCAGCCAGGCGAAGGAGGAGAGCATGCGCATCACCGGCGACCACACGGCGCTGGCCATCGAAGGCCGCCTCGACGTGCGCACCGCCGCCGACGCGCGCGTCCAGCTGCACCAGGCCGTGGACGGCGGCCTCGGCGACCTCGTGCTCGACCTCGCCCGGCTGGAGTTCTGGGACGCCACCGGACTCGGCGTCATCATGGGCACCCACCGCCGGGCCGGCCGGATCGGCCGACGCCTGGTGCTCCGCTCCGTTCCGGCCCAGCTCCAACGGCTGCTGGTGGCCACCAAACTGCACCGCATCCTGGCCGTCGACGGCGGGATCGCCGAGCCGCACGGGGTCGTCCTCTAGTTCCCGCACGGTCCCCGCGCGGGGTCGTCCTCCGGTTCCCGCACGGTCCCCGCACGGGTCCGCCCTGCACGGGCGGGCCCGGATGTGCGAGAGTCTGCCCGTCAGAAACGACGGCCGCCCCGGCACGACTGCTTCCCGCACGACTGCCCCCACGCCCGCGCGCGGCCGCGACCGAGACGTCAGCCGGCCGGAGCGGGCGCCGGCGGCCGAGCACGAGGCGGAGCAGAACGTGGCACAGCCAACCGGGGAGTTCCGGCAGGAGGCCGTCCGCACCCGGGGCGGCGAACTGGTCTCCGGAGGCCTGCTGGTCGGCGTCGGCGCCCCGGACGGTTCCGAGTTCAGACCCTGCCCCGAGGAGTGGCGCCCCCGCCCGCGCCGGATCGAACGCAGCGAGCCCGCCCGCGGCCCGGTCGGCGGCGTCGGCCGCGCGGTCGGCCCGCTCGCCCTCGGCACCGGCCCGGCCGACCTGCCGCTGCTCGACCGCGAGGCCGACATCGCCGAACTCCTCGGCCTGCTCGCCGAGGGCCGCTCGATACGCCTGGTCGGCCAGGCAGGCTCGGGCCGCAGCGCGCTGCTGTCGGCCGTCGCCGAAGCCGCGGCCGACCTCGCCCCCGGTGGCGTCGTCCAGCTCTGCGGACACCGCCGCACCCCCGCGGACCTCCTCCAGGACCTCTTCGCGGCCACCCATCACGCCCCCGGCTTCCGGCCGGACCCGGGCCAGTCGGCCGCCCACCTCGCCGAGGTCCGCGCGATCGTGGTCGTCGACGACGCCGAGCAGTCCGCCGCCGAACTGGAGGAGCTGCTCGCCGCGGCCCCCGGCTGCGCCTTCCTGGTCTGTGTCGCCCCCGGCAGCGCGGCGCTGCCGATCGGCTCCCGGTTGCAGGACCACCTGGTCGCCGGGCTCTCCCGCGCAGCCTGCCTCGCGCTCTCCGCCCGGCAGGCCGGCCGGCCGCTGGACGTCGCCGAGAAGGCCTGGGCGGTCGACCTCTGGTTCGAGTCCGAGGGCCTGCCGCTGCGCTTCGTCCAGGCCGCCGCACTGCTGCGCCAGCGGGACGTCTCGGTGGACGCCCTGGTCGCCGCCGAGGAGGACCGGATGGGGGTCTTCGGCGCCGTCGAGGAGCCCGTCCACGACCCCGACCCGGCGGTCCGCGAGAACGAGCTGCGGCGGACCGTCCCGCTGCCCTCCGTCGCCGAGACCGCCTCGCCCGCCGTCCGGCTCGCCGAGGGGCTGAGCGAGCCCGCACAGGCCGTCCTGCGGCTCGCCGTGGCGCTCGGCGGCGAGTGCCCCACCGCACCGCACCTGCCCGCGCTGATCGACGTCGGGCAGGCCGAGAGCGCGCTCGCCGAACTCGTCGACGCCGGACTGGCGGTGTCCATCGGCGGGCACCACCGGCTGACCGCCGGGGTGCTCGAACTGCTCGCCCCGCACTGGCCGGCCCGCGGCTGTCTGGACGGCGCCGCCCAGCACTTCGCCTGGTGGGTCGGCCACAGCTCGGTGTCGTTGGAGCAGGTCGCGGCCGAGGCCGAGGTGCTGATCGGCGTCCTGCTCGCCGACCGGGAGGCCGGGCGGCACGAGGCGGTGGTGCGGCTGGCCAGGGCCGCCGCGCCGGCCCTGGCGCTCTCGCTGCGCTGGGGCGCCTGGGAGCGGGTCCTGGAACTGGGGCTGGAGGCGGCCCGCCGCTCCGGCTCGGCGACCGACCAGGCCTGGTTCCACCACGAGTCGGGCGTGCACGCCTTCTGCGTCCGCGAGCCGTCCAGGGCGATGGCCGAGCTGGAGACCGCGCTCACCCTGCGGGCCACCGCCGGGGAGCAGCGCGGCGTGGCGGCGGCGCGCCGGATGCTGGACCTGCTGCGTGCCGACGGGCGGCAGTTGGAGGCGGCGCCGGCCCCCGCGCCCACCCGGCGACCCGTCATCCGGGCGATCGCCAACAAGGTGCCGTCGCGCCTGCGGGCCAGCCGCCGGCGCCGGGTGATCACCGCGTCGGCGGCCGTGCTCGCGCTCGGGGCGCTCACCACGGCGGTGGCGCTGAGCGCCACCGGGCCGGAGCAGCACCAGGGCAACGACCCGCACAGCCGGCTCGACGAGCCCGGCGGGGCCCAGGACGCGCCGCTGCCGGTGCCGCACACCAGCGGCTCCCCGGCCACGCCCGGCGCGACGGGGACGGACGCGAGCAGCAGCCCGGCGGCGGACGGGACCAGCCCGGAGCCCTCGGCGAGCGGCAGTGCGTCCCGCTCCCCGAGCGCGTCGCCCTCCCGGAAGCCGAGCCGCGGGCCGAGCAGCAGTGCCTCGGAGAGCGCGCAGCCGTCGCAGCCGCCGTCCCAGCAGCCGACGCCCGGTCAGTCGCAGCCGCCGGCCCCGCCGACCGGTCCGCAGCCGGGCGGGGGCCCGACGCCCGGGCCGCCGAAGCCGTCGAGCAGTTCGAGCTCGCCGAGCCCGACCGGCACGCCGTCCTCGCCGCCCACCGCTGGTCCGAGCGGAACGCCGAGCCCGTCCGGTACGGCGAGCCCGACGGGGACGACGAGCCCGTCGCAGGGGTGACCGGTCAGAACAGCTTGAGCTTGTCGTCGTCGATGCCGCGCAGCTCGTCGTAGTCCAGCACCACGCAGCCGATGCCCCGGTCGGTGGCCAGCACACGGGCCTGGGGCTTGATCTCCTGCGCGGCGAAGACGCCCTTGACCGGGGCCAACAGCGGGTCCCGGTTGAGGAGTTCGAGGTAGCGGGTGAGCTGCTCGACGCCGTCGATCTCGCCGCGGCGCTTGATCTCGACGGCGACCGTGGCGCCGTCGGAGTCGCGGCAGAGGATGTCGACCGGGCCGATCGCGGTCGGGTACTCGCGGCGGATGAGCGACCAGCCGGCGCCGAGCACCTCCATCCGGTCCGCGAGCAGCTCCTGGAGGTGCGCCTCGACGCCGTCCTTGATCAGGCCCGGGTCGACCCCGAGCTCGTGGGACGAGTCGTGCAGCACCTCCTCCAGCGTGATGATGAGCTTCTCGCCGGCCTTGTTCTCCACCGTCCAGACCCCGTCGGCCTCCTTGAGGGCGCACGGCGGGGACATCCAGTTGAGCGGCTTGTAGGCGCGGTCGTCGGCGTGGATGCTGACGCTGCCGTCGGCCTTGACCAGGATGAGCCTGGTGGCGGAGGGCAGATGGGCGGAGAGCCGACCGGCATAGTCGACTGAGCAGCGGGCAATTACGAGACGCACGGTCGACCACGCTAGCCCACCGGGGCCAGTTGATGCGATTCCACGACGACCGGGTGAAGAAACCGCGAACCCCGCGAACATGGAGGTTCGGCAATCCCGGTACCGCACGCCGCGGTCTGGCGCCCGCACCCTGGGGTAGCTACCGTGTGTGACGGCACGCTTGCGGGATCGCTGTCAACGGGGATGGAGACTTCAGATGAACGATCCGACGGGATCCGGCCAATCTGGTGCACCACGGCGTATTTCCCAAGCAATCCCCAGGAATGACCGACCCGGTCCGCCGTTGACTGCCACGCTGTTCTGAGCGCGGTCGGTGTTCGGGGCGTCACGTCCCGTTGCGCCACCGCCCTCGCCCGGGTGCCGGAAACTCCCGTCCCACGGTGTTCCGGACACCACGCGCGACCGCCCACCCTCACTGTGAGCTTTGGACTACGCATGACCACCCGGGCGCCGCACGGGTGGACCGCGAGAGGAGAACCCATGTCGCTCGACGTCTCACCGGCCCTGCTCGAGAAGGCCGAGCGGGGCGAGGTCGACGAGCGGGAATTCGTCGACTGCGTCCGCGTCTCCCTGCCGTACGCCTGGGACCTGATCAGCTCGCTGGTCGCCCAGGCGAAGGTCGACGGCACCGACTTCGCCGACAACCAGGTACCGCCGCCCAGCGAGCAGGCCCGCGGCCAGCTCCTGCGCGCGCTCGCCAGCGACGCCATCCGGGGGGCCCTGCAGCGGCACTTCGGGGTGCGGCTGGCCTTCCAGAACTGTCACCGGGTGGCGGTCTTCCTGCCGTCGGAGGCCAACGAGGCGCGGCACACCCGCTTCACCTCGGTCCGGGAGCAGCTGCTGAACCAGTCCGAGGAACTCCGGGACTGCTGACCGGTCGCAGGACCGGGCACGCCGTCGGGTCGCCCCCGTCCCCCGGTGCGGGGGGAGGGGAGGCGGCCCGGGCGGGCTCACGCCAGCTGCGGCAGCACCTCGGAGCCGAGCCGGGCGATGTTGTGCAGGGTGGCCTCGTTGTCCCCGCTGCCCTCCGCGAGCAGCGCGAAGCGGCGGATGCCGGTCCGCTCGGCGGTGGCCAGCAGCTTGTCGGCGCACTGCCGCGGGGTGCCCACCGCGTGCAGGTCGCAGAGGAGTTCGGTGTACTGGCGCGGATCGCGCATCTTGCGCTCCCGGCCGTCCACGGTGCGGTGGGCGCCGAGCCCGTACTCGAACCACCCCGGCATCGCGTTCAGCAGGGTGGCCCTCGCCGCCGAGGTGCGGTCGTCGACCTGCGCCACCCCGGCCGCGACGTGCTGGCGGCCGACCCGGCGCAGCTGCTCCTCGCTGCGCCCCGCGGCCAGCCAGGCGGTGCGGTACAGCTCCAGCATCTGCAGCTTGTCCTCGTCGCCCGAGTGCATGCCGAGCAGCATCGGCAGGCCGCGTTCGGCGGCGAGCCGCACCCCGCCCGGCGAGGTGCAGGCGACCACCACCGGCGGCCCCGCCACCGGCCGCCCGGACGCGGTCAGCTCCTCGCCGGGCCCCTCACCGCCGAGGCCCTCGACGTCCTGGCGCTGGCGCGGCAGGCGCACCGGGCCGGCGGTCTCGCCGAGGCCGAGCCAACTCCCCAGGCCCGACCGGCGCAGGGGCTCGGCGGCCCGCGGCACCACCGCCACCTCGGGGAAGGAGAACTGCGGGCCGTCCGCGCCCACCCGGGAGCCGCGCAGCCAGCGCAGCAGCAGCTCCAGCCGTTCCGCGAAGCCGTTCTCGAAGGCCTCCACACCGCTGCCGAACACGTCCAGGTCGATCCACGGCCCACCGCGGCCCACCCCGAGCGTGAACCGCCCGCCGGAGGTGAGGTGCAGCAGCGCGGCCTGCTCGCCGAGCGCCACCGGGTGGGTGGTGGAGAGCACGCTCACCGCCGTGCCGACACCGATCCGGCGGGTCCGGCCCAGCAGCAGCCCGGCCATCGTGGCCGCATTGGGGCAGACGCCGTACGGGACGAAGTGGTGCTCGGCCAGCCAGACGCTGTCCAGGCCGGCCCGTTCGGCCTCGACGGCGGCCCGGACGGTGCGGTCCAGCACCTCGCCGTGCGTCTGCCCGGGGAACTGCGCGGACAGCAGGAACGCGCCGACCCGTACCGGAGCGGTGTCCGCCGGCAGCGCGCCGGCCCGCTGGGGGAGCGGCAACGGCTCGCCGGCGGCCGCCACCGGGGTGACGGCGGTCAGGGCCGCGCCGGCTGCGGGCGGCCGGACCCCGACGGGGCGACGGGTCTCGGCGCGGGCGCTGGTCTTGGTCATGGATGGGGCCTCCTCGGGTGCACGCAGGGTTTGCGGGCCCCGCCTGTTCCCCTCGTGGGTATCCGATGTCATGTGCCAACGGCACGCGGAAACCCGAATTTCCCCGAAGATCGGGTGGATCTCGGCAAAAACCCGGGACCACCGGGCGATGCCGTGATAGAGGCCTCCGGGAGGGCCGGGCGGCCGTAGGCTGGAACGGCCCGATCCCCCCGGAAGAGAGGTATGCCGACGTGTCGCCGCGCCGCAACCGGATCAAGACCGCCGACCCCCGCGACAGCGCCGAACCGGCCGCACCGCTCGGCGGATCGCTGCGCCGCACCGAGAGCTACCAGGGCGACGACTGGGTGGTCCAGACGGTGGCCGGGACGGCCGGGCGGCACTACCGCTGCCCCGGCTGCGACCAGGAGATCCCGCCCGGCGTGGGCCACGTGGTGGCCTGGCCGATGCACGGCGCCGGCGTGGACGACCGTCGGCACTGGCACCGGGCCTGCTGGGGGGCGCGCGAGCGCCGGGCCTCCAACGTGCTGCGCGGCCGCGGCGCCCCCCGCTACTGAACCCGTTCAGGCGTCCCGCTTCTTGAGCACCAGCGCACCGCCGAGCAGGGCCGCGAGCGTCCAGGCCAGGCAGATCGCGAAGCCGGCCCACGGCCCGTACGGCTGGCCGTGCTGCTCGTACACCAGCAGCATCCGGGAGCCCGCGTAGTCCGGGAAGTAGTGGGCCAGCGTCTTGACCTTCGGCACCGCCGAGAGGATCGGCGACAGCAGGAAGAAGAACGGCACCAGCACGCCCAGGGCGAGCGTCTGGTTGTGCAGCATCGTGGTGACGCCGGCCGAGAACAGGCAGAGCATCGTCAGGTACAGCGCGGCGCCGAACACCGCGCGCAGCACGTGCGGTTCACCGAGGCCGGTGGAGTGCGAGCCGAGCAGCGACTGGCCGACGAAGAAGGTGACGAAGGCCGTCACCAGCGAGACCGCCAGGGCCAGTCCGCCGAGCACCGCGGCCTTGCCCGCCAGCAGGGTGCCGCGCTGAGGGACGGCCGCCAGGGTGACCCGGATCATGCCGCTGCTGTACTCGTTGCCGATCGCCAGCACGCCGAACACGATGATGGCGAGCTCGCCGAGCATGATGCCGGAGAAGGCCGTGCCGGTGGCGTCGAACGGGGACTCCTCGTTGCGCCGGAACTCGGAGAAGTTGTTGTTGGTGAGCAGGGACAGCAGCGCACCGATGCCGACCGTGACGACGAAGGCCAGCGCGAGCGTCCAGACCGTCGAGCGGACGCTGCGGATCTTCGTCCACTCGGAGCGCAGGATCGCGGGGAAGGACGTCATCTCAGTTCTCCTCCTGCCGGGCCGCCGCGGCCTGCCGGGCGCCGTCCGCCTTCCACCCGGCACCCCACGTGCCGGGCGCGCCGGCCGCGTCGCGGCCCGGGCCGTCACCCGCGTGGTACTCCACCGAGTCGGCCGTCATCTGCATGAACGCCTCCTCCAACGAGGCCTGCTGCGGGCTGAGTTCGTGCAGCACGACGCCGTGCGCCGCCGCCAGGTCGCCGATCCTGGCGAGATCGCCGTCGACCACCTCGTAGGAGCCCTCCGGGCCCGGCTCGTGCCGGATCCCGGCGTCGGCCAGGACGTCGAGCAGACGCTCCGGGTGCGGGCTGCGCAGCCGCACGGCGGAGCGGGAGTTGCGGCGGATGAACTCCGGCATCGGCAGGTCCGCGAGCAGCCGGCCCCGGCCGATGACCACCAGGTGGTCGGCGGTGACGGCCATCTCGCTCATCAGGTGCGAGGAGACGAAGACCGTCCGGCCCTCGGAGGCGAGCCGCTTCATCAGGTTGCGGATCCAGAGGATGCCCTCCGGGTCGAGGCCGTTGACCGGTTCGTCGAACATCACGATCTCCGGGTCGCCGAGCAGCGCCGAGGCGATGCCCAGGCGCTGGCCCATGCCGAGCGAGAAGCCGCGGGCCCGCTTGCGGCCGACCGGGGTGAGGCCGACCAGGCCGAGCACCTCGTCCACCCGGCGCTCCGGGATCCGGTTGCTCTGGGCGAGCCAGAGCAGGTGGTCGCGGGCGGTGCGGCCGGGGTGGACGGCCTTGGCCTCCAGCAGCGCGCCGATGTACTTGAGCGGCTCGCTGAGCTGCCCGTAGCGCTTGCCGTCGATGGTGACGCGGCCGCCGGTGGGGCGGTCGAGGTCGAGGATCATGCGCATGGTGGTCGACTTGCCGGCGCCGTTGGGGCCGAGGAAGCCGGTCACCACGCCCTGGGGGACCCGGAAGCTGAGCCGGTCCACCGCGAGTGTCTTGCCGTAACGTTTTGTCAGGTCGTGCAACTCGATCATTCGCGCTCCCTTACTCTCAGTCAGGCTAGGACAAAGGGGATATCGCGGCCCGCTGAGTGGGCCCGCCGGGCGTGCCGGAATACGGTGGGCCCATGACCCAGCTCCCCTCCGCAGTGTCGGTCCGCGAGAGCGGTACCGGAACCCCACTCGTGCTGCTGCACGCCTTCCCGCTGAACGCCTCGATGTGGTCCGCCCAACTGGACGCGCTGCCCGGTCGCACCGGTGACGAGGCCCGGGTGATCGCCCCGGACCAGCGCGGCTTCGGCGGCACCGAGCTGGGCGCCGACGAGCCCTCGCTGGACCTGGTGGCCGACGACCTCGCGCTGCTGCTGGACGCGGCCGGCATCGACCGGGCGGTGGTCGGCGGGCTCTCCATGGGCGGCTACGCGGCGCTGGCCTTCGCCCGCCGCCACCCGGAGCGGTTGGCCGGCCTGCTGCTGGCCAACACCCGCGCCACCGCCGACACCGACGCGGTGCGGGCCAACCGGGAGCGCATCGCGGCCGCCGTCACGGCCCGCGCCAGCGTCCAGCTGCTGCTCGACGAGGAGGTGGCCGCCGGGCAGCTCGGCCCGGACTCGCGGCACCTGGTGGAGCGGGTCCAGGCGCTCGTCGCCGCCGCTGCGCCGGCCGCCGTCGCCTGGGCCCAGCGGGCCATGGCGGCCCGCCCGGACGCCCTGGACGTGCTCGCCGGGCTTCGGGTGCCGGTGGCGGTCGTCGCGGGCGCGCAGGACGCCCTGGTGGCGCCGGAGGAGGCCGAGCTGATGGTCCGGGCCCGCCCGGACGCCGAACTGACCGTCATCCCCGGGGTGGGTCACCTGAGCGCGCTGGAGGCGCCGGAGGCGTTCGACGCCGCCGTCCGCAAGCTGCTGGCCCGGGTGGCGGCCGGATGAGGGACGACTCGGCCGGCTGGGACTTCTCCGCACTGGAGGTGACCGGCCGGATGCCCGTGACCAACCGGGGCGAGGGCCTGGTCGAACTGACCCTGGAGCCGCTCGGCGAGGACTACTGGCTGCGCCCGGGGGAGACCTTCATCGTCACCTCCTACGGCGACCACGGATCCGGTCACCCGTTCGAGGTGCAGTACTGGCCCGACTCGGTCTCGGTCTGGTGCACCTCGTGGTTCGGCACCGTCTCCGACGACGAGGGCAACCAGCTCAGCAGCGGGCACCAGCGGCCCGACGGGGCCTACCCGAGGTGATGAAGCCGCACACGACGACAGGCCCTCACCCGGGCGGGTGAGGGCCTGTCGTCGTCCCGCGGGGTGCGGGACACGGCGTCAGCGCGACTGCTGGGCGGGCACGCCCATGGTGTCGTCGCCCGGCAGCGAGGCGGCGGCCACGGCCGCGCCGGTCAGCGTCGCCAGCATCTCGCGGACGTTGGTCAGCTGGGCGTTGATGCTGTCGCGGCGGTTGGTGAGCGCCGCCAGCTCGCGCTCGGACTCGCTGCGGATCCGGTCGGCCTTGGCGTTGGCGTCGGCCACGATGTCCTCGGACTGGCGCTGGGCCGTCTCGACGGTCTGGCGGGCGCGGCGCTCGGCGTCGGTGCGCAGCTTCTCGGCCTCCAGGCGCAGCTGCTCGGCCCGGTGCTCGATCTCCGCCAGGCGCTTCTCGGCCTTGGCCTGACGGGCGGCGAGGTCCCGCTCGGACTGCTCGCGGCGCTTCGCCAGGTTGGTCTCGAACTCCAGCGCGGCCTGGGCGGCCTTGGTGCGGGTCTCCTCGAAGAGGGCGTCCGCCTCCTCGCGCTTGTTCTGGGCGTCCTTGTTGGCCTCGGCGCGCAGCTGGGCGCTGTCGCTCTTCGCCTTGTCGACGATCCGCAGACCCTCGTCCTCCGCCTTGGCCTTGCGGTCCTTGGCGTAGTTCTCGGCCTCGGTGCGGACCTGCTGGGCGGCGGCCTCGGCGAGCTCGCGGTGCTGCTCGGCGGCGCGGTGCGCCTCGTCGCGCAGGTCCTTGGCCTCCTCCTCGGCGAGGCGCAGGATCTTCTCGACCCGGGCGCCGAGACCGGCGTAGGACGGCTCCGCCTCGGTGACCGCGGCCTGCGCGGTCTGGGTCTCCAGGTGGAGCTCCTCGATGCGCTTCTCCAGCGCGCTGATCCGGGTCAGTGCGCTGTCACGGTCGGCCACCAGCTTGGTGATCCGCTCGTCGACCTGGGCACGCTCGTACCCACGGCGCACCAGGTCGAAGCCGTGAGGGGAGTGACTGTCGCTCATGGGGTTCTGGGCTTCCTGTCGTCAAACCGCTGAGGTGGTTGAGGGAATCCTGACACGGTACCGGAGTGTCGACGGCGAAATGCCGTTGTCCCGCGGACAATGTCCGCTCAATCGGGTGGTGCGTTCTTGGAGCGATTGCCACCCGACCGGGGGGAGCCGATTCCGGCACCTGCCTTGGCGCCCCCGTCCTTCTTGGTGTTGCTTCCCCCGTTTGCCTGTGCGACCGGTGACGGCGCCTCGAAGGCCTCCAGGGCGGACAGCACGTCCTGGACCCTGGAGATCTCGGTGTTGATGTCCTTGCGGCGGCGCACCAGTTCGTCCAGCTCGCGCCGGCCCTCGTCGGTGATCCGCTTCGCCTCCGCCCGAGCGTCGGCGAGCAGCCGCTCCGCCTCCGCCTTCGCCAGCTCGACCTGCTCCTCCGCACTGCGGTCGGCGTCCTGCAGGCGCTTCTCCGCCTCGGCGGCCGCGCTCTCCAGCCGCTCCTCGGCCTCGGTCTCGGCCGACTGCAGCTTGGCCTCGGCCTTGACGATCAGCGCCTCGGCGCGGTCGGTGGAGTCGGACAGCTTGGTCTCGGCCTCCTTCAGCAGGCCCTCGGCCTTGCGGACGGCCGAGATCCGGACCTTGCTGGCCTCCGCGGACGCCTCCGAGGTCAGCTCGTTCGCGCGGTCCTCGGCGGCCGCGACCAGCGCCGCGGCGCGGTCCTCGGCCTCGGCGACGGTGTTCACCGCCTGCTCCTCGGCCTCGGTCAGCTGCTCCTGGGCGGCCGTCACCAGCGCGTCCACCCGCTCGCCGGCCGACTTCATGGCCGCCGCGTTCTCCTTGCGGGCGCGCTCGTGCAGCGCCTCGACCTCGGCGTCGGTGCGCTCGCGCAGCTCCTCGGCGCGCTCGCGGATCGCGGTGGCGTCCCGGCGGGCCTCGGCGAGCAGCGCGTCGGCGTCCGAGCGGCCCTTCTCGACCTCGCCCTGGCCGGCCGCCTCGCCGGCGGCGACCAGCCGGTCGGCCTCCTTGCGGGCGGCGGCGACCATCGCGTCCGCCTGCTCCTCGGCGGCGGCGGTGGTGGCCAGCGCGGTGGTCTGGGCGTCCTCGCCGAGCGCCTCGGCGTCCGCGAAGGCCTTCTCCAGGACGGAGTTGGCCTGCTCGCGGGTGGCCCGGTCGAACTGCTCGGCGGCCTCCCGGGTCTCCGCGTCGTACGCGTCGGCGCGGCTGTGGGTGGCGGCGTCGTACTCGTCGGCGAGGGTGCGGGTGGCGAGCGCGTACTCCTCGGCCTCGGCGCGCAGCGCGGCGGCCAGCTCCTCGGCGTCGGCGACCAGGGCGGCGGAGCGCTCGTCGGCGGCGGCCACGGTGCGGACGGCCTGGTTCTCGGCCTCCGTGCGCAGCTGGTCGGCGGCGTCCTGGGCGGCGCGCAGCTCGGCGTCGGCCGCGGTGCGCAGCTGCTCGTCGTAGGCCTGGGCCTCGGCGCGCTCGTGGGCCAGCTCGGCCTCGTGGGCCTCGCGCTCGGCGGCCAGCTCCAGCTCGGTCCGCTCGCGCAGCGCGGTGGTCTCGGCCTCGGTGCGGGCCCGCAGCTCGGCCGTCTCGCGCTCGGCGAGCTCGCGCAGCTCCGCGGTCTCCCGCTCGGCGAGCTCGCGCAGCTGCGCGGTCTCGCGGTCGGCGAGGGCCCGCTGCTCGGCGGTCTCGCGGTCGGCCAGTTCGCGCTGCTCGGCGGTCTCCCGCTCGGCGAGCTCGCGCAGCTCGGCCGCGGCCTGCTCGGCCTGGCCGAGCACCTCCGCTGCCTCGCGCTCGACGGCGGCCTTCCGCTCGGCGATCTGCTCCGCGGCGGCCTCGTGCATGCCGGCCACCGACTGGCGGACCTCGGCGGCCTCCTCCTCGGCGGCCTCGACCAGACCGGCGCCCTCGGCCCTGGCGGCGGCGACGAGCTCGTCGCCGTCGATCCGGGCCTGCTCCAGGACGGCGGTGGCCTCGGCGCGGATGCCGTCGGCGGTCGCGCGGGCCTCGGACAGCTCACGGCCGGCCTCGGCGCGGACCGTCTCGGCCTGCTCGGCGGCCAGGGTCAGGTCGGCGGCGGCCTTCTCGCGGACGGCCTTGGCGTCCCGCGCGGCCTCGGCCTGCCGCTGCTCGGCGGCGCTGAGGGCGTTCTCCAGCAGCTCCTCGGCCTCGGCGCGCAGGGCGGCCGTCTCGGTGGCGGTGCGCTCGGTCAGTTCGGCGGCGGCCTGTTCGGCCACGGCCCGGACGTCGGCGGCGTGCGCCTCGGCGGCCTCGCGCTGCTCGGCGGTCTCCCGCTCGGCGAGGGCCCGCTGCTCGGTGGTCTCCCGCTCGGCCAGCTCGCGCTGCTGGGCGGTCTCGCGGTCTGCGGCCTCGCGCTGCTCGGCGGTCTCCCGCTCGGCGAGCTCGCGCAGCTCGGTGGCGGTCTGCTCGGCCTCGGTCCGGACGCGGTCGGCGTACGCCTCGGCCTCGGAGCGGCGGGCGGCCGTCTCGGCGGCGGTGCGTTCGGTCAGTTCGGCGGCGGCCTGCTCGGCCTGCTCGCGGGCGGTCCGCGCCGCGGCCAGCTGTTCGGCGGTCTCCTCGCGCTCACGCAGCAGCCCGGCGGCGGCCTCCTCGTGGGCGCGCAGGCTCTCCTGGCGCAGCGCCTCGGCGGCGGCCTCGGCCTCGCTCCTGGTGCGGACGGCCTCGGCGTCGGCCTCGGTGCGCACGCGCTCGGCGTCGGCCACCGCGGCGTCCCGGACGGCGTTGGCGCCGGCCTGTGCGGCGGCGGTCAGGGCGTCCGCGGCGGCGGTCGCCTCGGCCCGCACCCGCTGGTCGAACTCGGCTGCCTCCCGGCGCAGTTCGGCGGTCTCGCGCTCGGCGGCGGTCCGGTTCTCGGCGGCCGCGGCCTTGGCCGCGGCGAGGGCGTCCTGGCCCTGCTGCTCGGCGGCGGCGGTGGTCTTCTCCGCCTCGGCGCGGGCCCGGGCCAGGGTCTGCTCGGCCCGGCCCTGGGTCTCGGCGGCCTGCTGCTGGGCCTGCTCGCGCAGCCGCTCGACCTCGCCGGCCGCACCCGCGCGCAGCTCGTCGGCGTCGGCCTTGGCCTTGGTGAGCAGCTCCTCGGCGTTCTTCGCCGACTCCTCGATCTGCATGACGGCCTGGCGGCGGGCCTCGCCGCGGACCCGGTCGGCCTCGGCGGCGGCGTGGGCGCGCAGCTCCTCGGCCTCGGCCCGCAGCCGGGCCGCCTCGTCCTGCATCTGCTCGATCCGCTCGCGGATCGCGGCGGCGTCGTCCAGGGCGGCGTTCTGGGCCTGCTCGACGGCGGCCTGGGCCTGCTCGCGCAGGCGCTGCGCCTCGGCGGCGGCCTCGGTGCGGATCCGCTCGGCCTCGGTGGCGGCCTCGGTGCGGGCGGTCTCGGCGTCCCGGTCGGCCCGGCCGAGCACCTCCTCGGCGGTCTTGGCGGCCTTGGCGAGGTGGACGGTGGCGTCCTTGGCGCCGGCCGCCCGGCCCTCCTCCTCGGCCTCGTTGCGCAGGCGCTGGGCCTCGGCCTCGGCGAGGGCGCGCAGCTCGGCGACGTCCCGCTCGGCCTGGGCGCGCAGCTCGGCGATCGCGGCCTCGGCCTCGGCGCGCAGTTCGCCGGCGACGGACTCGGCGGTGGCCCGCAGCCGCTCGCTCTCCTCGGCGGCGGCGGCCTTGGCGGCGTCCGCCTGGGCCTGCTTGGTGGCGGCCTCGGCGCGGATGGCCTCGGCCTCCTTGGTGGCCTGGGCGACCATCCGGGCGACCTCGGCGCGGGCGGTCTGCGAGCGCTGCTCGTTGGCGGCCTCGCCGTCGGCGACCTTGCGCTCGGCGGCGGCCTCGGCGTCGGCCTGGAGCTGTTCGGCGGCCTGCTCGGCCTGGGCACGGAGTTCTGCGGCCTCGCGGCGGGTGCGCTCGGCCTCGGCGATCGCCTCCGCGCGCAGCCGCTCTATCTCGGCCTTCGCGGCGGCGAGCTGCTGCTCGGCGCGGGTCTGCTCGGCGGTGGCCTGTTCCTTGAGCCGGTTGATCTCCGCCCGGGCGGCGGCGAGCTGCTGCTCGGCGGCCGCATGGGCGGCGGCGAGCTGCTGCTGGGCCTCGCCGCGGGCCGCGCCGACCTCGGCAGCGGCCTGGGCGCCGGCCTGCTGGGCCTGCTCGGAGGCGGCGCGCAGCAGGCGCTCGGCGTCGCTCTGGGCGCGCTGGATGGCGGCCTCGGCGGCGGCATGGGCCTCGCCGCGGGCGGCGTCGACGTCCGCGGCGGTCTGCGCGCGGGCCTGGTCGGAGAGGGCGACGGCTTCGGCGCGGGCGGCGGCGACCATCCGCTCGGCCTCGACGCGGGCCTCCTGCAGGAGGCGCTGCGCCTCCTGCTCGGACCCGGCCCGGGTCTGCTCGGCCCAGCCGTTGACGTGCTGCTCGGCGGTGCGGCGCAGCTCGGTGAGCTCGTCCTCGAGCTGGCGGCGGCGGGCGGTGAGCTCGGCCTCCAGCCGGGCGGTGCGCTCGGCGGCCTCGGCCATGATCCGCTGGGTGGCGGCCTGGGAGTCGCGCAGCTGCCGTTCGGCGTCGGCGCGCAGCTGCTGGGCCTGCATCTCGGCGGTCCGGAGCATCTGCTCGGCCTGGCCGGAGACGGCGTCGAAGGCGCGCGGCTGGGCGAGCATGCGCCGGGACTCGTGCAGCTTGGCCCGGAGCACCTCCACCTGGTAGGCGAGGTCCTCGGCATGCTCGACTGCTTTGTCCCGCTCCTTTCGAGTCCGACCCATCTCGGCCTCGAACTGGGAGAGGTGATCGTCAACCTCGTAGCGGTCGTTGCCCCGCACTCCGCGGTCCCATCCATCTCCTGGTCGCGTCCTCGACCCGGCCGGTCCGGGGTCCCCGTTGTCCGGGGGTCGGTCCGACTGGCTCCTTGCATCCGCAGCCGGTGGACGGCCCGCCGGTCTGTCCGGGGGCGCCCGCCGCGGTCGTCGGAGCCCTCGGCGTGGAAGCGCGGTGGTTCCGCGTTCCCCCGTCCGGGTGGACTCCTGGGCGAACTCTTGCCTTGTGGAGAATGGTGACAGATCCGTGTTGCGACGGTTCAGCCGTGCCCGCGTACTGGACTCCCCTGCGACGGGCCGGCCACCGGGGGGCGGACGGGCCTGTCATCGGCCGTGCCCGTCGCCTCCGTCACCCGGAGCCTTCGCGCACCTGGGCATTGTAGTGGGACGGCAGGGCGGGGGAATGGCCGCGTGGGGGTTTTCCGGCCTCCGGGCGAGGTTACTGACGGGTCATGACCGTCGGCCGGGGCGGTGCCGCCCCGGCGGGCGGCACCGGGAGGCCCCGGCGGGCGGCACCGAGGGGCCCTCAGTGGGCGCCGTCCGCGCCCGGTCGGGCGGAGGTGACCAGCTCGGTCAGCACGCCGCCGCAGTCCTTGGGGTGCAGGAAGGTGATCCGCGAGCCCATCGAGCCGATCCGCGGCTCGTCGTAGAGGACCCGGACGCCCTTGCCCCGGATGGCCTCGGCGTCGCCGTCGACGTCCGCGGTGCCGAAGGCGATGTGGTGCACGCCCTCGCCGTTCTTCTCCAGCCACTTGGCGACGGTCGAGTCGGGCCGGGTCGGCTCCAGCAGCTGGAGGTAGGAGGCGCCGCCGTCCCCGGTGTCGTTGATCTTGAGCATGGCCTCGCGGACGCCCTGCTCCTCGTTGACCTCCTCGTGGAAGACCTCGAAGCCGTAGGTGGAGCGGTAGAACTCGACCGTCCGGTCGAGGTCGCGGCAGGCGATGCCGATGTGGTCGATACGGGTCAGCACGGCGACCTCCGGGAGGCGGGTCGGGGGTGGGAAAGCGGTGGCACCAGTGCAGCGCATCGGTCTTGAGCGGCGCCAGCGCCGGAGGTGCGAATCTGCTCACACGGTCGCGTTTCACCCGGACCGCGTTGACACGGTGTTGACTGGAGGGTGCCAGTGCGCTCGATCACACCGTCGCTCCGGTGACGGGCGGGTAGCAGGTCAGTACATTGAGCGCATCCTCACCTGGCCACGACGTGCGAAGGGGCTCGTCCCATGACCAACACCACCTCTGTGATCGTTGCCGGTGCGCGGACCCCGATGGGCCGCCTGCTCGGATCCCTCAAGGGCTTCTCCGGCGCCGACCTCGGCGGCTTCGCGATCAAGGGCGCACTCGAGCGGGCGGGCATCACGGGTGACCAGGTCCAGTACGTGATCATGGGCCAGGTGCTGCAGGCCGGCGCCGGCCAGATCCCGGCCCGCCAGGCCGCCGTCAAGGCCGGCATCCCGATGAACGTCCCGGCGCTCACCATCAACAAGGTGTGCCTCTCCGGCCTGGACGCCATCGCGCTGGCCGACCAGCTGATCCGCGCCGGCGAGTTCGACGTGGTGGTGGCCGGCGGCCAGGAGTCGATGACCAACGCCCCGCACCTGCTGCCGAAGTCCCGCGAGGGCTACAAGTACGGCGCGGTCGAGCTGCTCGACGCGATGGCCCACGACGGCCTCACCGACGCCTACGAGAACATCCCGATGGGCGAGTCGACCGAGAAGCACAACACCCGGCTGGGCATCGCCCGCGAGGTGCAGGACGAGATCGCGGCCGCCTCCCACCAGCGGGCCGCCAAGGCGCAGGCCGACGGCGTCTTCGACGCCGAGATCGTCCCGGTCGCCATCCCGCAGCGCAAGGGCGAGCCGGTGCTGTTCTCCCAGGACGAGGGCATCCGCGCCGACACCACCGTCGAGGGCCTGGCCCGGCTGCGCCCGGCGTTCGCCAAGGACGGCACGATCACCGCCGGCACCTCCTCGCAGATCTCCGACGGCGCCGCCGCGGTGGTCGTGATGAGCAAGGCCAAGGCCGAGGAGCTGGGCCTGAGCTGGATCGCCGAGATCGGCGCGCACGGCAACGTGGCCGGCCCGGACAACTCGCTGCAGTCGCAGCCGTCCAACGCGATCAAGCACGCGCTGGGCAAGGAGGGCCTGGAGGTCTCCGACCTCGACCTGATCGAGATCAACGAGGCCTTCGCGGCCGTCGCCCACCAGTCGACCAAGGACCTGGGCGTCTCCGCGGACATCGTCAACGTCAACGGCGGCGCGATCGCGCTCGGCCACCCGATCGGCATGTCCGGCGCCCGCGTGGTGCTGCACCTGGCGCTGGAGCTGCAGCGCCGCGGCGGCGGTGTCGGTGCGGCCGCGCTGTGCGGTGGCGGCGGTCAGGGCGACGCGCTCATCGTGCGCGTTCCGAAGGCCTGATCATCTGACATACCTTCGGGGCTGCGGACCGCCACAAGCGGTTCCGCAGCCCCGTCGGCATCTGCGCTAGGAGCTCCTGATGATCGATGTCGCCACGCTGGTCGAACAGGCCCGCGAGGGACGGCCGCGGGCGGTCGCCCGGCTGATCACGCTGGTCGAGAACGCCGCCCCGGAGCTGCGCGAGGCCATGGCCGCCCTCGCGCCGTACACCGGTCGGGCCTACACGGTGGGCCTGACCGGCTCGCCCGGGGTCGGCAAGTCCACCTCCACCTCCGCCCTGGTCTCCGCCTACCGGCGGCTCGGCAAGCGCGTCGGCGTACTGGCCGTCGACCCGTCCTCGCCGTTCTCGGGCGGCGCCCTGCTCGGCGACCGGGTCCGGATGCAGGACCACGCCACCGACCCCGAGGTGTTCATCCGCTCGATGGCCACCCGCGGCCACCTCGGCGGGCTGTCCTGGGCGGCGCCGCAGGCGCTGCGGGTGCTCGACGCCGCCGGCTGCGAGGTGATCCTGGTCGAGACCGTCGGCGTGGGCCAGTCCGAGGTGGAGGTCGCCGCCCAGGCGGACACCACCGTGGTGCTGCTCGCCCCCGGCATGGGCGACGGCATCCAGGCCGCCAAGGCCGGGATCCTGGAGATCGGCGACCTCTTCGTGGTCAACAAGGCCGACCGGGACGGCGCCGACGCCACGGCCCGCGAGCTCAACCACATGCTGGGGCTCGGCGAGGCCCGCGGGGCGGGGGACTGGCGCCCGCCGATCGTCAAGACCGTCGCGGCCCGCGGCGAGGGCGTGGACGAGGTCGTCGAGGCGCTGGAGAAGCACCGCGCCTGGCTGGAGGAGCACGGCGAGCTGGCCGCGCGCCGGCGCCGGCGCGCCGCCGACGAGATCGAGGCGATCGCGCTGGCCGAACTGCGCGCCCGGATCGGCGACCTGCACGGGGACCGCCACCTGGCCGGCCTGGCCGAGCGCGTGGTGTCGGGCGAGCTCGACCCCTACGGCGCCGCCGACCGCCTCGTCGCCGGCCTGACCCAGGCCTGACGCACGTCTAAGGGCGGGCCCGTGCGCACGCGCACGGGCCCGCCCTTAGACGTGTCGGGGAGGGGTCAGGAGCGGCCGCGGAGGCCGCGGAGGTGTTCGGCGACCGGGGCGAGGGCCTCGTACATGGCGTCCAGCTGCTCCGGGGTGAAGCGGTCGATGAAGTGCGCCCGGACGCTGCGCACGTGGTCGGGGGCGACCCGCTGCATGGTGTCCCAGCCCTGCTCGGTGAGGTGGGCGTAGAGGCCCCGGCGGTCGCCGGGGCACTCCTGGCGCAGCACCAGGCCGGCCGTTTCCATGCGGGTGATCTGGTGCGAGAGGCGGCTCTTGGACTGCAGGGTGGCCGTCGCGAGGTCGGTCATCCGCATCCGGCGGTCGGGGGCCTCGGAGAGGACGACCAGGATCTCGTAGTCGTTGATGGCCAGGTTGTGCGGCTGGAGTTCGCGGCTGAGCTGGTAGTCCAGCAGCTTGGCGACCTCCAGGTGGGCGCGCCACATCCGCTGCTCCCTGGCGGTCAGCCAGGGGGTTTCCCCCTCCGGCTGCGACGGAGGGGTGTCCGCGGTGTCGATCGTGTGCGCATCCATGGGGACAGCATACCCGATTTAGTTAAATCTTGTACAAGTTTACAGGCCGAAACGCCGTCCCAGGTCGCCCAGGTTACCGAGACCCGGCACGTTGAGGTTGCCCCCGCCGTGCCCGCCGTGGCCGGCCGCGCCCGGCTGGGACGGCACGCCGCCCATCGGGATGCCCGCCTCGGCGCCCACCTGGCCGACCGAGCGCTCGGCCATCAGCTTCTCGCTGGACTGCAGCAGCACCTGCCCGGCGCCGATGAACTCGAACTGGTGCTCCTCGCCGGACGCCCCGCCGAGCCCGGTCAGCCGGCGGATGCCGCCGATCAGGCCGTGCATGTAGTCGTGGTCGTAGTGGTGGCACGGCGCCGGGCAGTCCGCCCAGCCGACCAGCGCCTGCGGGTCCACCCGGATCGGCGGCTCGACGAAGTGCACCGGCCCGTTGGAGGCGGCGACGAACTTGCCGGTGCCGATCAGGGTGAGGAAGCCCGGGATGATCGACTGCTTGAGCCGCAGCGTCGGCTCGAAGGCCAGCAGGTTCCCCGAGCGGACGGTCAGGTTGCCCTCGTCCAGGTCGTAGGAGTTGAGGTCGAAGGCGCGGTCCGCCAGCAGCAGCTTGCCGCGGCCCTGGGCGACCACCCAGTCCGCCGCGTGCATCGGCGAGTTGAAGTGCTGCCCGATCATCCGGTCCAGCACGCCGGCGCCGACGCCCTTGAAGCTGATGTCGCCGTAGTAGGCGACCATCTTGCCCTTCTGCAGGAAGTACGAGCCGTTCAGGTCGACCGAGAAGGCGTACGGGTTGACGTTGTCGTTCGCCGGCAGGCTGTGGGCGTCGTACACCACCGGGCCGGCGCCGCCCCCGTGGGCGCTCGGCAGCGGGGCCTGCGGCCCGCCGAACTGCTCCTGGGCGTAGGCCTGCTGGGGCTGCGGCGGAGGCGGCGGCGGGTAGCCGCCCTGCTGGGGGTAGCCCCCCTGCTGGGGGTACCCGCCCTGCTGCGGGTAGCCGCCCTGCGGCCCGTAGCCCGGGGGCGGCGGCGGGGGGACGGCGAAGCCGGGCTGGGTCGGCTGGTCGTACGGGGACTGCCCGTGGGGCGGCTGCGGCGGGTAGGACATCAGAGCTTCTCCTCGCTCGCCTGGACGTACACCGCACCCTGTCCGGACAGTTCCAGCTGGAACGCCTCGCCGGAGCCGCGGCCGATCATGTCGCGCCACCCCAGCGCCGTGGACAGCTTGTTCTGCACCTGGCCGCGGTGCGCCACGTACGCCTGCGGGTCGACGTGCACCGACTGGCCCGGGACGATCGGCAGCTCGAAGACGCCGCCGTGCGCCATCACCGCGACCGAGCCCTGCCCGTCCAGCTTGGTGGTGAACAGGCCCTGGCCGGTGACCTGGCCGCGGACCATGCCCATCACGCCGCCCTGCGAGCCCATGAACATGGTGGACTGCTGCAGCGTGCCCTCGAAGGCCAGCAGCCGGTCCGCCTCGACGTACAGGGTGTCGCCGACCAGGTCGATCACGTGGACGTGGTGGCCGCCGTGGCCGAACATGACCCGGCCCTGACCCTCGACGGTCATCAGCGGGGTGTCCTCGTTGGCCACCCGGCGGCCGATCATCGACATCACGCCGCCCTGCCCGCCGGTGATGTTCGGCGTGAAGCGGACGTCCCCGGTGTACGCGAGCATCGCGCCGCGCTGGCTGAACAGCCGCTGGCCGGGCACCACGACGGCCTCGACCATCTTGCCGTTGATCTTCGTGAAGGCCATCAGACGTCGCCCCCGATGGTGACCTTCTCCGACGGCTGCACGTAGACCAGTCCCTCTCCGGAGAACTCCACCTGGACGGCCTCGCCGCCGCCCTCCCCGATCACCGTCGTCCAGCCGGCGCCCGACTTCAGGCTGCGCTGCAGGCTGCCGGTGTGCGCCACGTAGGCGCCGGGGTCGACCCGCAGCGGCTGGTCCTTGCCGACCCGCAGGATGATCGCCGGCCCGTTCGAGGTGACGGCGGCCCAGCCGTGGCCCTCCACCTTGGTGGTGAACAGGCCGTTGCCGGAGGACATGCCGTTGAGCCCGGTGAAGGTGGTGCCGGTGCGCAGCGAGCCCTCGGTGCAGAGCAGGTTGTCCGCCTCGACGAACAGCGTCTCGCCGTTCAGTCTGACCAGGTTGATCTCGGTCGCCTTGTCGGCGAAGTAACAGGTGCCCTGTCCCTTGACCTCCATGACGGTCATCTGTTCGCCGGTCAGTCGGCGGGCGACCATGCCGCGCAGGCCGTCCCCGCCGCCGGTCAGCTTCTTGAAGCTCATCTGGCCGGTGTAGGCGACCATCGAGCCGTGTCTGGCCTTGACGGCCTCGCCGGCCAACTCGACCGCGAGTACCCGGGTTCCCTGGAGTCTGAACTGTGCCACGGCCGCAATCTACTGGCAGCGGCCGTGGCAGGGGGAGGGGCGGGGTGGGAACTGGTACCGGTCTGCGACATTCGCGCCGGTCACGCGCGCGCGTGCGCCCCGTGCGCGGGCGCGACGGTGCCGGCGGCCTCCTCGACCTCCAGCAGCGAGGCCGAGTGGCGCTCCGCCTCGAAGGCCACCACGCCGCCGCGCAGCCCGAACAGCCGCTTGGAGAGCATGATCCACAGGACGGCCGCGATGTTCAGCAGCAGGGTGCAGATCTTCACCGCGCTGACGTGCTCGCTCAGCTCGTAGCCCTCCAGCGGCAGGAAGGCCGCGGTGGCGACCACCGTCAGGTACTCGGCCCAGCGCCGGCCCAGCCAGAGGCCGACCGCCTCGACGATCTCGATCAGCGCGTAGGCCAGCAGGGCGCCGGCGACGATCAGCAGGGTGTTCTTGTGGTAGTCGAAGGTCTTCCGGATCGTGTCGACGATCGGGGAGTGCTCGAGGTCCCAGTGGAAGTGGTCGGTGACCGGCCGGAAGACCGTCAGGTTCTCGTCGAAGATCCGGTGCACCGCGTCCTGGCTGTTGGAGAACTTCCAGACGGCCCAGGCGACCACGATGATCAGCAGCCCGCGCAGCACCCGCTCGACGGCCAGGAAGCGCAGGATGAAGAGGTCGCGCAGCGCCTTGCCGCGGGGCACCAGCGGGGCGTCCTGCGCGGGGCCGGAGCCGTGCGGGGCGCCGAGCGCGAAGTCGCCGCAGCGCAGGCAGCGCCAGGCGTCGCCGAGGGCGGTGGCGGCGTGCAGCCGGGCGGCCAGCTCGGGCTCGGTCGGCGCGTAGGTGACGTGGCCGCGCTTGGCGCAGGTCCTTCGGTCCCAGTCCCGCTTGAACATGAGTGGCTACCCCCGGTCGTCCGATGCGTGCGGCCCCCGGTCCGGTGGGCGCGCGGGCAGCAGGATAGGGGCAGCGGGTGACGGGCCGCCCGCGCCGGGCGGGTTCTGGCGCACAGCTGTGACATCGGGCCGGCCGGTGTGAGACCGCTCACGGGGGGCACCCCGGGCCGGGCTCCGGACGTGTGCTCGGTGATAATGGCCAAGGCTTGTGCGTCGCTTCACAAGCGTGTCCGCGCCTCCGACCCCCGTATTGAGGTACCCAACGTGAACAGCAGCGCCGTCCACCGCCTGCGCCTGGTCTCCGGCCCCGAAGGGGTCTCCTTCGTCCTGCTGCTGATCTGCTCCGTGCTGAAGCGGACCACGTCCTTCGACGCCGTCCCGGTGATGGGCATGGTCCACGGCGTGCTGTTCGTGCTCTACGTGGTCTTCTGGATCCAGGCGTGGCAGGCGCAGAAGTGGGACGTCAAGCGCGGCGCCCTGCTGTTCGTCCTCTCGGTGATCCCGCTCGGCGGCCTGGTCGCCGAGCGGATGCTCGGCAAGGAGGAGCGCGGCGAGCTGGAGCCGGCCGCCGCCTGAGCCGCTCCCCCCGAACGCGACGGTCGACAGGCTGCCGCGGCCTCCTCTCCCAAAGGGCCGCGGCAGCCTGTCGCCGTTCTTACCGGGGGTGGTCAGGTCCTACCGGGTGGTCGGGGCGCGCCGGGCGCGCTCAGTTGACGTTGACGCCGCTCCAGGCCGCGGCGACCGCCTTGTACTCGGTGCTGGTGGCGCCGTACAGGTCGGTCGCGGCCTTCAGGGTCGCCGTGCGGGCGGCCTTGTAGTTGGTGGTGGAGGTCATGTAGACGGTCAGCGCGCGGTACCAGATGGCGGCCGCCTTGGTCCGGCCGATGCCGGTGACCGTCGAGCCGTTGGAGGTCGGGCTGTTGTAGCTGACCCCGTTGATGACCTTGGCGCCGCTGCCCTCGGCGAGCAGGTAGAAGAAGTGGTTGGCGACGCCGGAGGAGTAGTGGACGTCCTTGTTGCCGACGGTGGAGGACCAGTAGTCGGCCGAGGCGCCGTCCTTGGAGGGCTTGTCCATGTAGCGCAGCGGGGTGCCGTTGCCGTTGATGTTGAGCTTCTCGCCGATCAGGTAGTCCGGCGGGTCGGAGGGCAGGTTGGCCGACCACTCGACCATCGTCCCGAAGATGTCCGAGGTGGCCTCGTTCAGGCCGCCGGACTCGCCCGAGTAGTTCAGCTTCGCGGTGGCCGAGGTGACGCCGTGGCTCATCTCGTGGCCGGAGACGTCGATCGCGGTCAGCGGGTGGGTGTTGCCGGAGCCGTCGCCGTAGGTCATGCAGAAGCAGGAGTCGTCCCAGAACGCGTTCACGTAGTTGGTGCTGTAGTGGACCCGGCTGGCGGCGCCGACGCCGTTGTTCTTGATGCCGCTGCGGCCGAAGGTGTTCTTGTAGTAGTCCCAGGTGGCCGCGGCGCCGTACTGGGCGTCCACGGCGGCCGACTCGCGGTTGGACGGCGAGCCGTTGCCCCAGGAGTTGGTGGTGTTGCTGAACAGCGTGCCGCTGCCGGAGGTGCCGCCCTTGAGGTCGGTGGTGGACTGGTTGCCCCGGGAGGCGTCCTTGAGCTGGTAGGTCGAACCGCTCTGGGTGGTGGTCAGCGTGACGGTGCCGACGTTGACGCCCTTGCCGGTGCCGGTCGCGGTCTGCACCTGCTCCTGGCTGGAGAGCACCTGGCCGGTGGCGGCGTCGGTGACGACCTCCTGGCGGCTCGGGGTGCCGTCGGCCCGCTCGCCCGTGACCACCGTGCGGTGGGCCAGCCGCGGGGCGCCGTCGGCGGCCCAGACCACCAGCTCGGCCGCGCCGGCGCCGTCGACCCTGGCGAGCGCCGCCTCGTCCTCGTCGGCGGCGAGCCCGACGGTGGCCCGCACGGCGGCGGTGGCGCGCTCGGCCGCCTGCCCGGCGGCTATGCCCGGGGTCAGGCTCGGCACCGACAGCCGGCCGTCGAAGGCCCGGTCGACGGACTTCACCGAGCCGTCGGCCTTCTGGTGGACGACCAGGTCGCCGCCGAGCACCGGGAGGCCGGCGTAGGTCCGCTCGTAGCGCAGGTGGCGGGTGCCGTCCCGGTCCGCGATGACGTCCTTCACGACGAGCTGCTCCTGGCCGCCGAGGGCCAGGGCGTGGGCGACCGGGGCGCTCTGCCCGGCGGCCAGGGCGAGCAGCTCGGCGCGCTGCTCCGGCGCGGGGGCGGCGGCCTGGGCGGCGGGGACGACGGCGATCTGGATCACGCCGGCGAGCAGGGCGGTGGCGGAGAGTACGGCGCCGGCTGTCAGCTTTCGCTTCACGTGCGGGGGTTCCTTCCACGAAACCGCGGTGTGCGCGCGGTTGCGCCGCGTACCGGGGCGCCGGGGTTGGCGCCTTGGGGGCGGTAGGGCGCGGACGTGCCGCTCCCGTGCGGTCACTGGCGGTCCGTCGATGGGTGGGGGTGTGACGGGCCGTCGGACGGGGCTTGGTCAGAAGCATGACAATCGGTGGCAGGAAATGACAGGCCGCCCACCGGGATTGGCCAGGAACCGCCAGCGCTGGTGCGGGTGGTTCGGCTGCCGATCCGTGCCCCGGTACGGGCGGGTTCGTCCCCCTGGCGGGACCTCGCCAGCGGGCGGTCTTGCCGGGCCGCTGGAGCGCTGCTACCCACCGCGCCGGGGGCCCCGGACGCGGCGCGCGCCCGGGGCCGGCCCTCCGCGCGCCGGGCCCCGGACGTGCCGGACGCCCGGGGCCTGCCCTCCACGGAGGCCCCGGGCGTCCTGTTCACCGTGCGGCGTGCGTCAGTTGACGTTGACGCCGCTCCACGCCGCCGCGACCGCCTTGTACTCGGCGCTGGTGGCGCCGTACAGGTCCGCCGCGGCCTTCAGGGTGCCGGTGCGGGCGCCCGCGTAGTTGGTGGTGGAGGTGAAGTACACGGTCAGCGCGCGGTACCAGATCTGCGCGGCCTTGTCCCGGCCGATGCCGCTGAGCGTCGAGCCGTTGGAGGTCGGGCTGTTGTAGCTGAAGCCGTTGATGCTCTTCGCGCCGCTGCCCTCGGAGAGCAGGTAGAAGAAGTGGTTGGCCACGCCGGAGGAGTAGTGGACGTCCAGGTTGCCGACGCCCGAGTACCAGGAGTCGGCCGAGCCGCCGTCCTTGGAGGGCTTGTCCATGTAGCGCAGCGGGGTGCCGTCGCCGTTGAGGTCGATCAGCTCGCCGATCCAGTAGTTCGGCGGGTTGGAGGGCAGGTTGGCGGAGAACTCGACCATGGTGCCGAAGATGTCCGAGGTGGCCTCGTTGAGGCCGCCGGACTCGCCCGAGTAGTTGAGGTTGGCGGTGGCGGAGGTGACGCCGTGGCTCATCTCGTGGCCGGCCACGTCGATCTCGGTCAGCGGGTGGGTGTTGCCCGAGCCGTCGCCGTAGGACATGCAGAAGCAGGAGTCGTTCCAGAACGCGTTCACGTAGTTGGAGCCGTAGTGCACGCGGCTGGTGGCGCCGACGCCGTTGTTCTTGATGCCGTTGCGGCCGAAGGTGTTCTTGTAGAAGTCCCAGGTGGCGGCCGCGCCGAACTGGGCGTCGACGGCGGCGGACTCGCCGCTGGAGACCGAGCCGGTGCCCCAGGTGTTGGACGACTTGCTGTAGAGGGTGCCTGAGCCGGAGGTCCGGTTCTTCATGTTGACCGTCGACTGGCCGCCGCGGGTGGCGTCCTTCAGTGTGTACGAGCTGCCGCTCTGGGTGGTGGTCAGCGGCACGGTGCCGACGAAGACGCCCTTGCCGGTGCCGGCGGCGGTCTGCACCTGCTCGTGGGTGGAGAGCACCTCGCCGGAGGCGGCGTCGGTCACCAGCAGCTGGCTGCTCGGGGTGCCGTCGGCGCGCACGCCCTCGACGGTGGTGCGGTAGGCCAGGCGCGGGTTGCCGTCGCTCGCCCAGACCACCAGCTCGGCCTTGCCGGTCTGGTGCACGGCGCTCAGCGGGGACTCGTCCTTGTCGGCGGCCACGCCGACGGTGGCCTGGACCGCGCCGGTGGCCTGCGCGGCCGCCTTGTCGGCCGGGATCTGCGGGGTGAGGCTCGACAGGCTCAGCTGCGCGGTGACGGCCTTGTCGACCGACTTCACCGAGCCGCCCGCGCTCTCGTGGACGACCAGGTCGCCGCCGAGCACCGGCAGGCCGGCGTAGGTGCGCTCGAAGCGCAGGTGGCGGGTGCCGTCCTGGTCGACCACGGCGTCCTTCGCGACCAGCTTCTCCTGGCCGCCGAGCGCCAGCGCGCCCGCCAGCGGACCGGACTGACCGCCGGCCAGGGCGATCGCCGCGGCCTGCTGGTCGGCGGCCTGCCCCGGCGGGACGGGGGCCGGGCCGGCCTGGGCGGCGCTCGCCTGGACGACACCGGAGAGCAGGGCGGTGGCGGAGATGACGGCGACTGCTGCGAGCTTTCGCTTCACGGACGGGTCCTTCCGGGAAACCGCGTGTGGGCGCGGGCGCACCTCGCTCCGGGGGCCGGGGTCGGCACCTTGGGGCGGAACGGGCACTGGCGTGCGGGGGCCCGATCGAGCGGCTGGCCACCGGTGGGTGGGGGTGGTGGCTGCCGGACTGGGTTGGCGGAAAGCATGACAATCGATCACGTCAAATGACAGGTCTTGCTCAGGAATTGGCCAGGTCCCGCCAGTGGTGGTGAATGTGAACAGGCCGACAAAAGGGGTGAAACACCCCGACGTGCGGCGGGTTACCGCCCGAACCGAGGCCTGCTGGTGCGGCGGTGGGCGAACGCCTCCCCAACTCCGTCCGGACGGGGGTTCGTTGCCCCGCGTTCACACCCGTGCAACGTCCTGGTCCGGACCTGGGCGCCCGACTGGCGGGATCCCGCCACGTGTTGCGCTTGTCCACCATCAGGACAGCTGGTAGCACACGTCCCTTCCGCCGGTACGGTAAGGAGGTGCCCAAGCCCCTCGCGCTCGACTTCGACCCGATCGCCCGCGCCGACGAACTCTGGACCCGCCGCTGGGGCGGAGTGCCCTCGATGGCGGCGATCACCTCGATCATGCGGGCCCACCAGATCCTGCTCTCCCGGGTCGACGCGGTGCTCAAGCCGTACGGACTGACCTTCGCCCGGTACGAGGCGCTGGTGCTGCTGACCTTCAGCCGTACCGGCGAGCTCTCGCTCTCCAAGATCGGCGAGCGCCTGATGGTGCACCCGACGAGCGTCACCAACACCGTCGACCGGCTGGAGCGGGCCGGACTCGTCGCCCGCCGCCCCAACCCGCTGGACGGCCGCGGCGTGCTCGCCGCGATCACGGACCGCGGCCGCGAGGTGGTCGAGGAGGCCACCCGGGAGCTCATGGCGATGGAGTTCGGGCTGGAGGAGTACGGCGCCGACCAGTGCCGCCAGGTCTTCGAGCTGCTCAGGCCGCTGCGGGTCGCCGCCGGCGACTTCGCCGAGGATGGCGGCGAGGGGGCTGCGCGGGCCAGGCCGTGAGGGCGGCTACCCTCGTGGGAGCGGTGCGCGGATCCGGGCGTGCCCTCCGATCCTGCCGAGCGAGGCGATGCGAAGTATGAAGGCGACCCCCCTGCTGGGCTGGTACCGGGCCCTGGCCGTGGCGACCGGTACGGCGCTGCTGGTGTTCTGCGGCTTCATGGTCGCGAAGTACGGCTTCGACACCGCCGAGGACCTGACCACCTACGTCGCGATGCTGCACGGCTACCTGTACATCGGGTACTTCGTGGTGACCTTCCTGCTCGGGCAGAAGCTGAAGTGGCCGCTCGGCCGGATGGTCCTGACCCTGGCCGCCGGCTGCATCCCGTTCGCCTCGTTCGTCTTCGAGCGCAAGGTGGCCCGCGAGGCCGCCGAGCTGCTCGAGCCGGGCACCGGGGCCCGCCAGCCCGCCGGAGTCTGACCCGCGCGTTCGTCCGCCGAGAGCGCCCCTCCCCGCCCGGGGAGGGGCGCTCTCGGCGTTCCGGGGCGGGGATCCGCCGTTCGGCCCCGGTGGCCGTCGACAGGTGGTAGGACGTCCGAGTAAATTAGTAGGACGTCCTAATAGCTGTGCCGCCCCGGTGCCGTGGCGGCCGTACGGAGCGGAGTTCGGGGTCATGGACGCCGAGGAGATCGAGCGCGGCCGGCAGCGCTGGCAGCAGCGGTACGACAAGGCCCGCACGCGGGACGCCGACTTCACCACCCTGTCCGGCGACGAGGTCGAGCCGGTCTACGGGCCCGCCCCCGGGCAGGCCGTCGAGGGCTTCGAGCGGATCGGCTGGCCGGGCGAGTACCCGTTCACCCGCGGGCTGCACCCCACGGGCTACCGGGGCCGCACCTGGACCATCCGCCAGTTCGCCGGCTTCGGCAACGCGCAGCAGACCAACGAGCGCTACCGGATGATCCTGGAGGCCGGCGGCGGAGGCCTCTCGGTCGCCTTCGACATGCCCACCCTGATGGGCTACGACTCCGACGACCCGAAGTCGCTCGGCGAGGTCGGCCACTGCGGCGTGGCCATCGACTCGGCCGCCGACATGGAGGTGCTGTTCGACGGCATCCCGCTCGGCGAGGTCACCACCTCGATGACGATCAGCGGCCCGGCCGTCCCGATCTTCTGCATGTACCTGGTCGCCGCCGAGCGCCAGGGCGTCGACCCGGCGGTGCTCAACGGCACCCTGCAGACGGACATCTTCAAGGAGTACATCGCCCAGAAGGAGTGGCTCTTCGCCCCCGAGCCGCACCTGCGGCTGATCGGCGACCTGATGGCCTACTGCGCCCAGGGCATCCCCGCCTACAAGCCGCTGTCCGTCTCCGGGTACCACATCCGGGAGGCCGGGGCGACGGCCGCGCAGGAGCTGGCGTACACCCTCGCCGACGGCTTCGCCTACGTCGAGCTGGGCCTCTCCCGCGGCCTGGACGTGGACGTCTTCGCGCCCGGCCTGTCCTTCTTCTTCGACGCGCACCTCGACTTCTTCGAGGAGATCGCCAAGTTCCGCGCCGCGCGCCGGATCTGGGCCCGCTGGATGCGCGACCGCTTCGGCGCCAAGACCGACAAGGCGCAGTGGCTGCGCTTCCACACCCAGACCGCCGGCGTCTCGCTCACCGCGCAGCAGCCGTACAACAACGTGGTCCGCACCGCCGTCGAGGCGCTGTCGGCCGTGCTGGGCGGCACCAACTCGCTGCACACCAACGCCCTGGACGAGACCCTGGCGCTGCCCTCGGAGCAGGCCGCCGAGATCGCCCTGCGCACCCAGCAGGTGCTGATGGAGGAGACCGGCGTCGCCAACGTGGCCGACCCGCTGGGGGGCTCCTGGTACGTCGAGGCGCTCACCGACCGGATCGAGCAGCAGGCCGAGGCGATCTTCCAGCGGATCCTGGACAAGGGGCACGAGGACCACGGGATCGGCCCGATCACCGCCGGCATCCTGCGCGGGATCGAGGAGGGCTGGTTCACCGGCGAGATCGCCGAGGCGGCCTTCCAGTACCAGCAGTCGGTGGAGAAGGGCGACAAGCGCGTCGTCGGCGTCAACTGCCACCCGCGCAGCGTCACCCCCGAGCTGGAGATCCTGCGGGTCAGCCACGAGGTCGAGCGCGAGCAGGTGCGGGTGCTGCGGGAGCGCAAGGCGGGCCGGGACGACGCGGCGGTGCGGGCCGGGCTGGACGCCATGCTGGCGGCCGCGCGCTCGGGCGAGTCGATGATCCCGCCGATGCTGGACGCGGTGCGCGCCGAGGCGACCCTGGGCGAGATCTGCAACGCGCTGCGCCAGGAGTGGGGCACCTACCAGGAGAACGCCGCCTTCTGACGGCCACCGGGCCCGGCGCCCCTCGGACGCCGGCGGAGCCGCCCCGCACGCACCCCGGTGCGGGGCGGCTCCGCCGTGTCCTCCCCCGGTCGGTCCCGAGCCTGTCTCGAGTCGGTCCTCAGCCGGTCCTCAGTCGGTCACCAGGCTCGGGAACGGCCCGAGCAGCAGGTTGGTGAACCGGCGGGTCCAGTCGGCGGTGATCGGCTCGCCGCTCACCAGGACGCGGTGCTCGACCGTCCCGGCGATGGTGTCGAAGATGATGTCGATCTCCTCGCAGGCCGTCTCCGGGTCGGTGTCCGGGGCGAGTTCGCCGCGGGTCTGGGCGGCCGCCCGGCCCTGCCGGACCAGCCGCTTCTGCGGGTCGACGATGGCCTCCCGGATCCGGCGGCGCAGCTGCGGGTCCCGGGTGCCCTCGGCGAAGAGCGCGAGCAGCGCGGCCTGGGTCTCGGGGCGGGCCAGCAGGTCGGCGAACTGGGCGACCACGGCCTCGATGTCGGCTCGCAGGCTCCCGAGGTCGGGCATCACCAGGTCGTCGAAGAGGCTGGCGACGGCGTCGACCACCAGCTCGTTCTTGGACGGCCAGCGGCGGTAGAGCGTGGTCTTGGCGACCTTGGCCCGGGTCGCGACGTGGCCCATGGTCAGCCCGCCCCAGCCGAGTTCGGCGAGGGCCTCGCGGGTGGCGTCGAGGATGGCGCGGTCGGCGGCGGCGCTGCGCGGTCTCCCCTTGGCCCTGGCCGCGGCGCCGGCCGCGGGGGTGGGGTCGTCCGCGGGCTCCGGGGCGGCGACGTCCGGGCTGGCGGGGGGCTGGGCGGCCGGCACCGGGCCTCCTTGCGCTTTACTGGTGAGTAACTTGGGCGGGGCTGGTAACGGTAGCGGCTGTCGGCCGATTCGGGCAGTCGGGCCGCCCGCGAAAGTGGGGCAGGTCACGTCCCCGAACCGCCGGAGGGGCTTGCGGGCGGGGGTCGGGCTCCAGTTACGCTACGACTCGTAGCGAAAGCAGTGACAACCAGGCGCCGCACCCGTGGGACGGGGCGGCGCGGGCGCGGGTGGGGATCCGCGCCGAACGGTTCAGGCTACCGGGGGAGGGGCACGGCGCCCGGGAACCCGCGCCGCGCGGCCCGCGCGGGGCGACTTTCCGGAGGTTGGTGCCCGCGAGCAGCGCGGACGGGGGAGGATGGTGCCATGCAGCCACGGAATTCGCGTCTCAACAGCTCCGCCCTGCGCGGTGCGGTCGACCTCGCCGCAGTGAAGGCAGCCGGCGAGGCTGCCCAGAAGGCCGAGCAGGCCCGGGTCGAGCGGGCCCGTCAGGCGGCCGCCGCCGAGGCGGCCGGAGTCGCCCCCGCCCAGCCCGCCCACGCGCTCGTCATCGACGTCACCGAGGACACCTTCGAGGCCGAGGTCGTCCAGCGGTCCACCGAGGTGCCGGTCGTCATCGACTTCTGGGCCGAGTGGTGCGGCCCCTGCAAGCAGCTCAGCCCCGTCCTGGAGGGCCTGGCCGAGGAGTACGCCGGCCGCTTCGTGCTCGCCAAGATCGACGTGGACGCCAACCCGCTGCTGTCCCAGCAGTTCGGCATCCAGGGCATCCCGGCCGTGATGGCCGTGGTGGCCGGCCAGCTGGTGCCGCTGTTCCAGGGCGCCGAGAGCGCGGCCAACGTCCGCAAGGTGCTGGACCAGCTGATCCTCGTCGCCGAGCAGCGCTTCGGCGTGGTCGGCGGCGCCGCGGCCCCGGGCGAGGCCCCGGCCGCCGCCCCGCAGCGCCCCGAGGACCCGGCGCTGGCCGCCGCGCACGACGCGCTGGACAGCGGCGACCTGGGCGGCGCCATCCAGGCCTACCGGAACGTGCTGGCCGACCAGCCGGGCAACACCGAGGCCGTGCTGGGCCTGGCCCAGGCCGAACTGCTGCAGCGGATCGAGGGCCTGGACCCGCAGGCCGTGCGCTCGGCGGCCGCGGCCGACCCGAAGGACGTCGCGGCCCAGCTGCGGGCGGCCGACCTGGACCTGGTGGGCGGTCACGTCGAGGACGCGTTCGGACGGCTGGTGGACACCGTCGGCCGGACCGCGGGCGAGGACCGGGACACCGCGCGGGTGCGCCTGCTGGAGCTCTTCGAGGTGATCGGCCCGGAGGACCCGCGGGTCACCGCGGCCCGGACGGCGCTGGCGCGCGTGCTGTTCTGACGCCGGTTCCGGGGTTCGCCCCGGGTGGTTCGCGGGGGCCCGCCCCGGCCGGTTCCGGGCCCGCCCCGGGCGTGCCGTGGCACGTCGGATGACCTGCGGTGTCGCCTGGTGATTTGGCGACAATCCGGTCAACCGGACAGAGGTTTACCAAATCTTGACAACACCCGTGGATGGTCACAGCTGGTGACCGTCCACGGGTGTTTCACTGCTGTTTCCGGCAGATTTCACCGTCACGTTTCCTTCAAGGCGTCACGCACGGTGCACGAGGCACTGATTCCATGATCGACGCCGTCGGGTGTTGCATTACCCGTCAGTAAGGAACCTCTTGTGCTTCGCCCGGGATTCGAGCACGATCGGCGACGCCCGGTCCCAGACTCCACGGCCCCCGACACACCGGTCGGTCACGAGGAGCGCGGGATCCCCACCGGGTGATCCGCCGGCCCCGGCCGGCGGTAGGGAGGGCAGGGGGGTATCCGCGGTCCCACGGCGGTTCCTGTCCTTTTTCCGGCCGCGCGGCCCTGCGCGGTCGCTGGTTGTCGCTCGGGGGTGATCGCCGATGTCGTCGGTCCTGCCCGCCGCCCCACAAGGACGGTCGGTGAAGGGACGGGAGTGCCGCAGCACGCAGGCCGCTCCCGCGTCCGACGACGCCCAAGGCGCTCTCCGCTACCGAGGACGTAGCTCTCTCCCATCCCAGGCCCCCACCGGCGCGGGACGCGCCGCCGGGGAGCCGGAGATGTACGTCCTAGAAGGAGGACTCGCATGTCCCAGACCCACGGCAAGACCCGCTGGAAGCGCTTCGCACTGGTGATGGTGCCGACCATTGCGGCCACCGCCGCAGTGGGCGCTGCGATGGCCAACAACGCCCTGGCGGCTTCGTTCAGTGTCTCCGGCCAGAGCTTCAAGGTCACCGCGCAGGAGCTGCACGGCAAGAACTTCGCGCAGTTCGGCTCGATTGACGCCGAGGTGAATGGCACTCCGCACCCGGTCGCCGTCTCGGCGTTCGACTCGGCCACCATCAAGGGCCTTTGCCAGTCCGTGGTGACCGACCCCAACGTCATTCCGGGCCTGCCGTGGAAGCTGCCCAAGATCACGTTGCGCCTGGAGGCGGGCCTCAGCGACGACGAGAAGAAGCAGGTGTCCGCCAAGAACCTGTTGATCGACCTCGACCAGCTGAACGCGGACGCCGTCTTCACCAACATCAACATCGGCCAGGATGCGTCCACCCTCAAGGGCGAGGCCACCCAAGGCTGGAAGTCCAAGCTCGGCGGCCTGCCGTCCGGCGCGACCGGATTCGCCCAGGCTGCCGATAAGGCCGACCTGACCAATGTGCAGCAGACCGCCTGGGCTACCTCGGCCGGCACCTTCACCCTGAACGGCCTGAAGCTCCAGCTGCACACTGACGGCACCGGCGAGTGCTACTAAGCCATTGAAGGGCAGTGGGCCGGGTCCGGCCCACTGCCCTGATGGCACCGAGGGGCCGGGGGCGGTGCGTGCGCCGTCCCCGTGCCCCGTGTCTCGTTCCCCCCTCGTTCGCAACTCGAGGAGCTGCATCGTGTCCAGCGCCCTTGCCGCCTACCGGCCCGCCGAGCACGAGAACCCCGTCCAATGGCTGCGCCGGGTGTTCCGTACCTTCCGCCGGACCCGGCCGTACTACGGCGGCCTGTTGGCCATGATGGCCGGTTTTCCGATCATGTACTTCCCGTACGCGAAGCTCTCGTTGGGTGGCATGACCGTCGCCATGGCCACGACGGCGGGGGCGGGCTCGCTCATCATCGGCGTACTGCTGATCGTGCTGGGGCTGACCGCATGGTTCCAGCCGGCCGTACGGGTCTTCGGAGGAGTTGCGACGATCCTGCTGACGCTGGTCTCGATCCCGGTCTCCAATCTGGCGGGCTTCGGGCTGGCGCTGCTGCCGGGGCTGATCGGCGGCGCACTGATGGTCTCCTGGGCTCCGCTGCCGGAGCCTAGGGTCGCGTCGGGCCGCGGACGGCTCCGCCGCCGCCGGGGCAAAGACGCCGTAGACGTTGAGGCCCTCACCGCCGGGCCCGCGGGGACCACCACCGCCGGCCCCGCCGGCACGGCTGAGGCCGAGGCGGCGGCCGAGAGCGCCACCGCGGCGCCCACCGCCGAGCTGCCCGTCCAGGGCGGGGCGCCCGGGCCGGCCGCCGGCCCCGCCACGGCCACCGTCCCGCGCCAGGCCGCCGGGGACTCCGAGGAGGCGCGGTGACCACGTCGGAGGAGCAGCCGGGCGGCCAGGCCGTCCCCGCGCAGCGCTCCGGCCGGCACGCGGCGCCGCGCACCCCGGTCCGGGTCCGGCTGAGAGGCCGGGCGCTGGCGATGGCCGCGGTGCCGACGGCGCTGCTGATGGCCGCCGCGTACACCCCCAATCCGGCGGTCGCCGAGTCGTCGGCGGGCAAGCCCTGCGGCACCGCGCCCGCCGCCGTGCCGGACGTCGCGCCGGTGGAGACACCCGTCCCCAAGAGCGAGCTGCCCGAGCCGCCGCCCGGCCCGTCCACGGCGCCCTCCGCGCCCGCGACGACGCCCGCGGCACCGCCGTCGACGCCGCCCTCGACCGGTCCGAGCGCGCTCCCGACCACGACGCCGAGCGGCACGCCCGCCCCGCAGCCCTCCGCGCCGGCCGGCACGCCGAGCGCGAGCGCCACGCCGAGCGCCACCACCCCGGTGACGCCGCCGGCCGCCCGCACCGCCGCCACCGGCGGCGGCCCGGGCGCGGTGAGCGCGGTCTACCAGGGCACCGGTGCCGGCACCGGCACGGCCAGTCAGGCCGGGCTGATCGACGACATCGTGGGTGGCATCAACCACCTGCTGAACCCGAGCAGTTCGCCGAGCGCGACGCCGAGCGCCCAGCCGACCACCCCGGCGCCGGCCACCACCCAGGCCCCCGCCCCGGCCGCCCCGCGGATCGGGACGCCGGCCCAGCCCACCCCGCCGCAGACCCCGGCCTCCGGTGCGGCGACGGACCCGGCGCCCGCCGCGCAGCCGCCCGTCGCCTCGTCCTCCGGCGGCCCGGGCGGCCGGCCCTCGCCCGCCGCCGCGCCGTCCGCGGGCGCCGGGGCCACCGGCAGGGCCACCGGGAAGGCGAGCCCGAAGGCGGCGCCCTCCGCGGGCGCCTCCGGCACGGCCGCGCCGTCCGCCGGGGCCTCCGCGACGCCGTCCGGCTCGCCGTCCGCCAACCCCAACTGCGCGGTGGACACCCGGGGTCTGACGGCCGGTGCACCGGCCGGCGGGCAGGTCGTCCCGGAGCAGAACTGGACGCTGCTGACCAGCCGGCTGGCGCTGCACGGCGCGGCCTTCCACGGCGTCTACGACGTGAAGACGCCGACCGGCAGCAAGCGGGTCCTGAAGTTCGTGGTGTCGAGCGTCGACATCGACAACCTCGACATGTCGACCCTGGAGGGCAACGGCGTCACCTTCCACGTCCAGGGCGCCCCGGGCTCGACCTCGACCATGCGCAACGGCCCGGTCACCATGTACGTGGAGCGGCTGTCCGGCCACCTCGCCAAGGTGCTCGGCCTGCCGCTCCCGATCGACCTGGGCGAGATCACCCTCACCCCGGACACCCTGCCGCGCTGGCTGTACGACCTGATCGGCTCGATCCCGATCCCGCTGGACCTGGAGCTCACCGGGGTCACCGCCAAGCAGGCCGGCCAGTTCGGCGGCACGCTGACCATCCCCGGGATGCACCTGTTCAACGACAACGCGCCGTACAGCGACAAGTAGGGCCCGGACACGCCCGTGGGGCGGCCCTCCCGCACGGGAGGGCCGCCCCACGGGCGTTTTCCGCTACCGGGTGCTCACTCGCTCCGGGTGCCCAGGTGGTGCACCTGGACCATGTTGGTGTTGCCGGGGATGCCGGGCGGGGAGCCGGCGGTGACGATGACCGTCGCGCCCTCGGCGAGCCGGCCCATCTTCAGCAGCTCGCGGTCGACCTGGGCGACCATCTCGTCGGTGGTCTCGACCTGCTCGGTGACGTGCGCCTCGACGCCCCAGCTCAGCGAGAGCTGGCTGCGGGTGGCGGCGTCCGGGGTGAACGCGATCACCGGGATCGGCGAGCGGTAGCGGGACAGGCGGCGGGCGGTGTCACCGGACTTGGTGAACGCCACCAGTGCCTGGCCGTTCAGGAAGTCGCCGAGCTCGCACGCGGCGCGGGCGATGGAGCCGCCCTGGGTGCGCGGCTTGCGGCCCGGGTTGAGCGGCTGCAGGCCCTGGGAGACGAGCTCCTCCTCGGCCTTCTCGCAGATCCGGCTCATGGTGCGGACGGTCTCGACCGGGTACTTGCCCACGCTGGACTCGGCGGAGAGCATCACCGCGTCGGTGCCGTCCAGGATGGCGTTGGCGACGTCCGAGACCTCGGCGCGGGTCGGGCGCGAGGCGTGGATCATCGACTCCATCATCTGGGTGGCGACGATGACCGGCTTGGCGTTGCGGCGGGCCAGGGTGATCAGCTGCTTCTGGACCAGCGGCACCCGCTCCAGCGGGTACTCGACGGCCAGGTCGCCGCGGGCGACCATGATGGCGTCGAAGGCGAGGACGATCTCCTCCATGGCCTCGACGGCCTGCGGCTTCTCGATCTTGGCGATGACCGGCACCCGGATGCCGACCTCGTCCATGACCTCGTGGACGTCCTTGATGTCGGCCGCGTTGCGGACGAAGGACAGGGCGACCATGTCGACGCCCAGGCGGAGCGCGAAGCGCAGGTCGTCCTTGTCCTTCTCGGACAGGGCGGGCACGTTCACGGCCGCGCCGGGCAGGTTGATGCCCTTGTTGTTCGAGAGCACGCCGCCCTCGACCACCACGGTCCTCACCCGCGGGCCGTCGACGCTGACGACCTCCAGGGCGATGACGCCGTCGTTGATCAGGATCGGGTCGCCGGGCTTCACGTCGCCGGGCAGGCCCTTGTAGGTGGTGCCGCAGATGTGCTGGTCACCGGGGACGTCCTCGGTGGTGATGGTGAACTCGTCGCCGTTGTCGACGGTCACCGGGCCGTTGGCGAAGGTCGCCAGACGGATCTTGGGACCCTGGAGGTCGGCCAGGACGCCGATGGCCTTGCCGGTGTCCTCCGAGACCTGGCGGACCTTGCGGAACCGCTCCTCGTGGTCCGCGTGGTTGCCGTGGCTCATGTTCAGTCGGGCGACGTTCATGCCCGCCTCGACGATGGCCTTCAGCTGTTCGTAGGAGTCCGTCGCCGGACCCAGGGTGCAGACAATTTTCGCTCGGCGCATATGGGTCAGTCTATCCGTTCGTGTTATAGGTGCATTCGGCACGAATCGTGAGGAATCGCCGACGAAGGATTCCGCGGAGCGAGACGACGGTGTGTCAGTCCCCGGACCGTCTCACCCCTCGGACCGTTGGTGCACCAGGGCGAAGGCCTGGCGGGCGATCTCCAGTTCCTCGTCGGTGGGCACCACGGCGACCGCCACCCGGGAGTACGCCGGCGAGATGATCCTGGGCTCCGCGGAGCGCACCGAGTTCAGCTCGGGGTCGACCGCGATGCCCAGCTCGTCCAGCCCTGCGGTGGCCGCCGCGCGCACCGGCGCCGCATTCTCCCCGACACCCGCGGTGAACGCGATCGCGTCCACCCGGCCGAGCACCGCGTAGTAGCCGCCGACGTACTTGCGCAGCCGGTGCACGTACGCGTCGAAGGCCAGCCGGGCGTCCGCGTCCCCGGCCTCGGCCCGGCGCATGATCTCGCGCATGTCGTTGTCGCCGCACAGGCCGCGCAGGCCGCTGCGGCGGTTGAGCAGGTCGTCGATCTCGTCGACGGACAGTCCGCCGACCCGGTGCAGGTGGAACACCACGCCCGCGTCGATGTCACCCGAACGGGTGCCCATCACCAGGCCCTCCAGCGGGGTGAGGCCCATCGAGGTGTCCACGCACCGGCCGCCGGCGACCGCCGAGGCGGAGGCGCCGTTGCCCAGGTGCAGCACGATCACGTTCACCTCGGCCGGGTCCTTGCCGAGCAGCCGGGCGGTGGCCCGCGAGACGTACTGGTGCGAGGTGCCGTGGAAGCCGTACCGGCGCACCCGGTGCTCGTCCGCGACGCCCCGGTCGATCGCGTACCGGGCCGCGTACTCGGGCATCGAGGCGTGGAAGGCGGTGTCGAAGACGGCCACCTGGGGGAGGTCCGGGCGCAGCGCCCGCGCCACCTCGATGCCGGTGATGTTGGCCGGGTTGTGCAGCGGGGCGACCGGGATCAGCCGGCGGACCTCCCGGAGCACCTCGTCGGTGATCACGGTCGGCTCGGTGAACCGCTTGCCGCCGTGCACCACCCGGTGGCCGATCGCGGCCAGCTCCGGGGAGTCCAGCCCGACCCCGTCGGCGGCGAGCTCCTCGGCGACGGCCTTCAGCGCGGCCGAGTGGTCCGGGAAGACCTGCACGGCCTCGCGCGGCCCGCCCGAGCGCGGGGTGTGCACCAGCCGGCCGCTCGGCTCACCGATCCGCTCGACCAGCCCGGAGGCGAGCCGGGCGCCGTCCAGCATGTCGATCAGCTGGTACTTCACCGACGAGGAGCCGGCGTTCAGCACGAGGACGCGGGTACCTTCGGTCATGCCTGCGGCTCCTTGCGGTCCTGGGACTGGATGGCGGTGATCGCGACGGTGTTGACGATGTCCTCGACCAGCGCGCCGCGGGAGAGGTCGTTGACGGGTTTGCGCAGGCCCTGCAGCACCGGCCCGACCGCCACCGCGCCCGCCGAGCGCTGGACCGCCTTGTAGGTGTTGTTGCCGGTGTTGAGGTCCGGGAAGATCAGCACGGTGGCCCGGCCGGCCACCGGCGAGCCGGGCAGCTTGGTCGCCGCGACGTGCTCGTCCACCGCCGCGTCGTACTGGATCGGGCCCTCGACCAGGATGTCCGGCCGAAGCTCGCGGACGAGCTCGGTGGCCTTGCGGACCTTGTCGACGTCGGCGCCGGAGCCGGACGTGCCGGTCGAGTACGAGAGCATCGCGACCCGCGGCTCCACCCCGAACTGCGCGGCCGTGGCGGCGGACTGGATCGCGATGTCCGCCAGCTGCTGGGCGTCCGGATCCGGGTTGACGGCGCAGTCGCCGTACACCAGCACCCGGTCCGCCAAGCACATGAAGAAGACGCTCGACACGATCGCCGCGCCCGGCGAGGTCTTGATCACCTCGAACGCGGGCCGGATGGTGGCCGCGGTGGAGTGCACTGCGCCGGAGACCATCCCGTCCGCGATGCCCTCCTGCACCATCAGGGTGCCGAAGTAGGAGACGTCCGTCACGACGTCCAGCGCCAGCTCGACGGTCATCCCCTTGTGCGCGCGCAGCCGGGCGTACAGCTCGGCGAACTGGCGGCGCAGCGGGCTGGTGGTCGGGTCGACGACCCGGACCTGCGCCCGGTCGGCGTCCGGCTGCTCCTGCGGGAGGTTGATCCCGAGCCCCGCGGCCTTGCGGCGCACCGCGTCGACCTCGCCGAGCAGGGTGAGGTCGCAGATGTTGCGCCGCAGCAGGATCTCCGCCGCGCGCAGCACCCGCTCCTCGGTGCCCTCCGGCAGGACGACGTGCCGCCGGCCGGCCCGGGCCCGCTCCAGCAGCTCGTGCTCGAACATCATCGGGGTGACCCGCTCGGACCGGCCGACCTCGATCCGGCTGGTCAGCTCGACGGTGTCGACGTGCAGTTCGAACAGGCCCAGGGCGATCTCGGCCTTCCGCGGACTGGCCGCGGTGAGCTTGCCCTCCAGGTGGGTCAGCGTGGCGGCGGTCGGCCAGCTGCCCTCCGGGACGACCGCCACCGGGGTGCCCGGGGCGAGCCGCGCGGCCAGCGCCATCACGTTCGGGCCGGGGTGCTGGCCGAGCGTCAGCAGCACGCCGGCGATCGGCGGCGCCCCGGCGGCGTGCGCGGCCAGCGAGCCGATCACCAGGTCGGCGCGGTCCCCGGGGGTGACGACCAGGGCGCCCTCGGTCAGCGCGTCCAGGAAGGTCGGCAGCATGGCGCCGCCGAAGACGAAGCCGCGGACGTCGCGGGCCAGGCCGGCCGCGTCCCCGAGCAGCACCTCGGCGCCGGTCGCCTCGACCAGCTGGGCGACGGTCGGCGCCGCCAGCGCGGGCTCCTCCGGGATGACGTAGGCGGGGATCGGCAGCTTCTCGGTCAGCTTGCGCTGGATCCGCTGCTTGGCGCCCGGGGCGACCCGGTTGGCGACCATCGCCAGCGTCTCGCAGCCCAGGTCGGTGTACGCCCGGTGGGCGTTGCGGACCTCGGCGACCACGGCCTCCGGGTCCTCGGCGTGCCCGCCGACCACCGGCAGCACGGCCGCGCCGAACTCGTTCGCCAGCCGGGCGTTGAAGGCCAGCTCGTCCGGGATGTTGGTGTCGGCGAAGTCGGTGCCGAGCACCAGCACCGCCTGGCAGCGCCGCTCCAGCGCGCGGAACCGGTCGACCAGCGTGGACACCAGCTCGTCCTGCCCCTGCGCGGCCTGCAGGGCGGCCGCCTCCTCGTACGTCAGCCCGTACAGCTCGGCCGCCGGCAGGTCGATCCGGTAGCGCCCGCGCAGCAGCTCCACCACGTGGTCCGAGCCCACCGCCCCGGGCGCGTGCGCGTGCACCAGCGGCCGGAACACCCCGACCCGGTCCACCTGGCGGGTGAGCAGTTCCATGACCCCGAGTTCGACGGCCTGGCGGCCGTCCCCCCGGTCGATCCCGGTCACGTACACGCTGCGCGCCACGCCGGATTCTCCGTCCCGTCGTCTCAGCTGGTGGTCATGTCGACCATACCTTCGCACCACGAACACCCGCCCGCGAGCAGAACCACCCCCGGGGAGCAAGGGACGAAGGTCATGATCGCGGCGGACGGCGGTTCGTCGAGCGCCGGACGCGCCACGAACCGCCGGTCCGACCTGGAGGGATCAGCGCTGGGTCGGAGCTCCGGAGCGCTCGGGGCCCACCAGCTCCACTGATGCTCCACGTGGGCCTTCCGTTACGAATGCCCGGACCACGCGCCTGTCCAGCAGCCACCCGTGTGGATGTTCGAGGGAGTCGGACGGTCCGACTGTCCATCCGTCGGCGATGAGACTGTTTCGCAGCCGGGTCACCACTTGCGATGGTCGGAGGCCGTCGACGCTGCCGATGGAAAGCTCCCTGCCGCAGTCGTGCAGAGCACAGCCCCCGGAGGTTCCGGAGTCGTGTTCGATGGTCAGCCCGGGCGGAATCGGAAGCTCGGCAAGGCTCGGGTAATAGGGATTGGCGGAGATGTAGAACGGATAGGCGGTTGCGATGACCACGCTGATCGTGGCCTGCCCGGCGAGGGTGACCATCGTCCCGCCCAGGCGACCATCGGGACTGATGGGGCGGATGCCGCGCAGTCGCCGTTCGGTCAGCACGCCTGCAATGGACACAAGGATCGAGGTGAACGGATATGTGACCGTCACCTCGGCCGCCGCAAGTGGTGCCCACCACTCATAGTCCAGCCCGATCAGTACGATCGCCTGCCCGAGCAGAACGGCAGCCACGACCATGCCGACCAATCGCGTGCGGGACAATGCCGCCCAGCACCCCAGCGGACACAGGACGTACAGCCACCACAGGACCTGGAACAAACGAACCCCCTGCTGTCGAATTCCTTCTCGAAAGGATCCTGGGCCGTCCGGGACGGGCGCGACGCCCCGCCCCGGACGACGGTCGGGTCAGGAGAAGGTGCAGGTCATGATCCCGCTGCCGCAGATCTCCCGGTTGGCGCGGTCCCAATGCGCCTTCCAAGCAGTGATGTTGCCCGTCACCAGAGGGCCGAAGTGGCCGTAGTGGTCGCCCTTGGCGTCGTAGAACGCGCGGTAGGACTCACTGCTGGGGTCGATGCCTCCGTTGTAGAAGCCGTAGAGCAGGTCGTAGGGGGCGTAATCCCGGATGCTCTCCTGAGGGAGCTTGGGCAGCTCCACGGTCTCCAGGTACTTGACGTAGTACGCAGCCGCAGTCATGTCCAGATCGGTCTGATCGCGAAGGTCGGCCCACTCGTGCCCCTTGAAGACATTCGGGTATGCCTTCGCGATGTAGTCCCAGGTCACCGGCTTGATATTGGTGAGGCCGAGCGAGGCCACCCCGTCACCGCCGTGTCCGGGCCACAGGTGTACCGCCGACAGCGCCGCAGCTCGCTTCTCGTACTCCAGGTAGACGTCGAGACCGTAGTCGCGGACCATGGGCACTTCCTTGCCACTGGTTTCCATCAGCGCGATGGAGTAGACCAGTCGCGGATCGACGTTCGCTTTGGAGGCCGCGATGACCGCCGTCTGCATCAGGATGGACGGCTGGCAGCTGAGGTTCTCGAACTTGGCGTTGGCACAGTCCCCGTAGGTCCTGCTCATGGCCGCTTGATAGTCGCTGTTCAGAACGTAGCGCTGTTTGCAGTTGTACTGCTCCCAGGGGCTGTCGCACTTCCCTCCACCAGGCGCTCCGGCTCCTCCTGTGATCTCCGTCGCGTTCGCACAGACTTGCCCAGTTGCCGCATCGCACCAGCCCTTGTCGGCGGAGGCCTTGATGCCGGCCCTGTTCGCGGCCTCGGCTGCTGCCGCGGCGTCCTGCTGGGCCTTGGCGATCGCAGCCTCGGCCGATGTCGCCGAGGCATCCGCTGCCGCAGCTGACTGCTGGGCCTGGTTCGCCGCGGCACGGGCTGTTGTGGCCGCTTTTCGAGCGCCCGCCGCGTCCCGTTCAGCGGTGGTGGCCGAAGCGCTGGCCGAGGACGCATCGCCGGCGGCGTCCTTCGCCGACTGGTGCGCCGCACTCTGGTCGGCCTTGGCCTGGGTCACCAGCTGGTCGCTGTGCGCGGCGGCCTGGACCGCGACCGCCGAGTCCGCGGTCGCGGAGGCAGCGGACTTCATGGCGTCCGCGGACGATTTGGCTGCCGATGCAGCCGACTTGGCTGCATCTGCGGCGGCCTGAGCGGCGAGTTTGGCTTCCCCGTCGGCCTTGTCGGCCGCCTGCTGGGCGGCCACCGCGGCGTCGGCCGCCTGGACAGCCCGAGCCTGGGCGACCTCGGCCTGCTGCTGAGCGACCGTCTTGGCCGCCTGGGAGGCCAGTGTGGCCAGGCCCGCGGCCGAGTCGGTGTTGGCGTACGGCGCGCTGAGGTCGATCGCCTTGTCGGCGGGAGCGGCAACGGTCGCTGCTGCGGTCGATGCTTGCTGGGCTGCCTCGGATGTCGCCGCCGCCTTGCCGGCAGCGATCGCACTCTCGGAGACTGCGCCGTCCGCCTCGGACCGGGCTGCCGTCGCCCGCTCCAGTGCCTCGGAGGCGGTCTTGGTGGCCTGGTCGGAGGCAGTCTGGGCGCCTTGGGCGTTCGTTGAGGCCTGGGCCGAGGCCTCGATCGAGTCGGCCGCCGCTGCGTGCGCGTCGGCGGCGGCTGCGGATGCCGCCGCCGTGTCCGAGTCCGCCTTGTCCGAGGCGGCCTTGGCCCGGGCCGAGGCCGCATTGGCCGCGTCGGCAGCCTTGCGGGCTTTGCCTGCTGCGATCGTCGCGGTCCCGGCCGCACTACGGGCCTGGTTGGCGGCGGTGACCGCAGCGGCCGCGTCCGCCTTGGCCCGGTCAGCCGCAGCTCGTGCTGCGGCTGCGTTCGGGCCACCGACAGCGGCTGCCGCAGCGGCTTCGGCAGCACTGGCTCGGGCGTCCGCAGCGTTCTCGCTCTGCTCCGCCGTCAGGGCCTGCTTTCGCGAGGTATCGGCTGCTTGTTCCGCCTGTTGTGCCGCGCTCTCGTTGGCTGCCGCAGTCCCGGCCGCTGCTGCAGCATCCTTCCGCAGGTTCTGAGCCGTGGCGGCCTTCTGCTGGGCGAGTGTCTCCGCCTGCTGGGCCTTAGCGCGCTGGGTGTCGGCGGTGGCCTTGGCGGTGGCTGCGTTCTGCCGCTCCTTGGCGGCCTTGGCGGCGCTGTCGTGGGCCGCAGCGGTTGCGGTTGCGGCAGTCGTCTCGGCAGCCTGGGCCTTGACCTTGGCCGCAGCGGCGCGCTGGGCGGCGCTGGCGGCGGCGGTCGCCCGTTCCTGACTCGTGGTGGCGAGCGAAGCGGCGAGCTTGGCGTCTCCCTGCGCCATTTCACGGAGGAATTGGGCGCGGGCGGCGTGGGCCTGGGCCTTAGCGTTGGCGAGAAGCGTGGCGCTGTCGTTGACGGTGGCGTTCGTCGTGGCCAGAGCTGTCTGGATGGCGTTGGAGACAGCGGTGGCGGCCGAGGCGGAAGCCTTGGTCACCTGCGCGGACTGCAGGGCGTAGGTCAGGGCACGACCTTCGGGGGCACCATTGCTTCGGGCAGTCGCGGCGGCGGCGTCCTGGGCGGCCTGGACCTTGTCGGCGGCCTCCTTGGCCTGGCCGGCCGCCATCTTCGCGCTCTCTGCGAGTCCGGCGACCTTGGCCTTGATGATGCCGAGGTCGTGCGGGATCCGTTCGACCGGGGCGTGCCAGCTGGGGTCGGTCCTATACTGCTGGGCCCAGAGTAGCCGGTCGGCGTACCAAGCGTAGCTGAGGGCATCGTTCATGGCTTCGGAGCCGGTCCGCAGGGCTTCAAGACCTTGGATCTCGGCGGTGATGATGTCCGCGCGCGGCTGCGCCTGGGAGTTGAGTTCGTTCTGGTATTCGGTCCAGGCCGTCTCCACGGCATCCATCAGCATGTACTTGGGGTCGAACGGGTTGGTCGCGTCGCCGCTGGCCCAACGTGCCTTGATGGCCTCGACCTCGATTCGGAACTCCGGGGTTCCGGGGACGGGCGCGACGGTCGGGTACCCGTTGTACTGGATGAAGCGGCGGACGTCGTCGGCGGAGCCGTCGTTGGTCTGGCGGGCGTAGACGTCCCACAGCCAGGCCACGCTCGGCTCCTTGGCGCCGTTCTCCTTGGCGATCGCGTTGACCCGGTCCTTGGCCGCCTGATTTGCCTTCGGCGTGTCCAGTACGACGTTGACGGAGAGCAGACCCCGCCAGAACGTGGAGTTGGACGACATGTAGGAGATCACGTTGTCGTCGAAGTCGGGCTGGCGGTCGAACATCGAGAAGTCGTCGAGGAAGTGTTGCCGCCCGGCCCAACGCTGGTCCCGCGCTTGATCGGCGATCTTGGTGTCGACGACGTCCTTCGAGAGCGCGCTGTTGGGATCGTCGGCCCAGCCTCGGCTGATCCAGGCGGCCCAGACCGCGCTCATCTCGACGTCGTTACCGGAGAGGGCGGCACCGGCCTCGGTACGCATCTTGGTGCCGCCGGCGTGCATGGCGCGTGCCAGCCGGGCCCGGTTCTTGCGCTTCTCCTCCGCGTCCTTGATCGCGTCGAGCCGGGCGGACAGCGGGCCGGTCCCGACCGGATATATCACCGGGGCAGAGACCACAGGACCCGCGGCGGAAGTGTGCGGACGCTGCGGAGTCTTCCAGACCTGTGCGTCGGTGTCGTTGCAGGTCCACAGCTGGAGGTCGGTGGCGTCGGAGGTGGTGCCGCCCGGGACGTCGAGACAGCGTCCGGAGTTGGGGTTGAGCAGCGTGGTGCGCCCCCCGGCGTCGAAGCGCACTACCCATTGCTGGTTCAATCCGCCGACGCAGGACCAGAGGTGGACCGGTGTGCCGTCCGCGACGGCCGTCTCGCCGCCTGCGATGTCGAGGCACTGGGAAGCGTGGGTGACGGTGCCGTCCTGGTTCAGCGTCCAGACCTGAGCAGAGGTGCCGTTGCACTGGCTGCTCTGGACACGCGTGCCGTTGGCCGGATTGTTCCAGGGGTCGTCTACGCACTTGCCGCCAAGGGACGGGTTGGTGATCGGCCCGGTTGGCTGGGGAGCGGCGGCAGGCGGAGTGAACCACTGGGCCGTGCTGCTGTTGCAGTTCCACAGCTGGAGTGTGATGCCGTCGACGGTGGAGTAGCCGGGTACGTCGACGCAGCGGTAGCTCATCGGGCTGTAGATCCGGGGGCTGCCGTTGCTGGCGTACTGCATGATCCACTGCTGGTTCTTGGCGCCGTTGCAGTCCCAGACCTGCAGTTTGGTGCCGTTGGTGATGCCGCTGCCGTCACCCGCCGGGTTGGGTACGTCGAGGCACTTTCCCGGGGTGTTGGTCAGCGTGATCGTGCCGTAGAAGAAGTTGTCGAATATGTACGGTTCCTTGGGGTTGAATGTCCAACTCTGATTGCCCTGGTCGTTGCAGGTATAGGACACCACCGCGGCGCCGTTCCGCGTGTCACCGGCGGCGTCGTCCATGCACTTGTCGAGGCCGATGTTGCGGATGGGGCCGCTCGCCTGGGCATTGAGGTTGACCGGAGTGGCGAGTGCGGTGTTGCCGAGATCCCATGGAGGTGTTGCGGCTGAGGCTGTAGACGTTGACAGCCCGAGGATGAGCGTTACGGCCGATACGAGCGCGGCCAGCCTCGCCATGAGTGGGTGAGCTCGCCCTAATGCTCTTGGTTTCATCGAATCGTGACTCACTGTCGGATATCTCCGGACATCGCCTTGCTGACGAACCGTCTCGGATTTCCGCGTAGCCTACTGGGATCGTTCGTACTCTGTTCGAGAAATTGCTCGATCGGTCCCTCGGGTTCGCCGCTGCGCGCGCTGACCGTCGCAACGCCCCGACCGGGTGGCGGCATGGGACTCAGAGCTCCTATGCATCCAGACCCGGGAGTCCGGTGAGTCGGAGCGCGCAGGCCTCGCGGCACCACCGACGCGCGATGGTGTCGCCCTCGAGCTCGTGTGATAGCCGCGTGACGACGAGCGTATGCGCGCCGTCACGCGGCTCCGAGAGAGGGATACGGCTCGCTGGACCGTGAGCGTGCCCTCAGTCGAGGGGCCTCCCACGGGCAGCTGGGGAAGGGCTTGCCTTCACCGCGCTGACCTCGGCCGAGGTCGGCTCAGCCGTTGCTCCTGTCACACGCCCAGTTGGCAAACTCCGGACGAGAGCCTGGCTGAACTCCGTGCGGCCTGACCATGGGCATCCGGCCACGTGTTGGCAGGACTCCAGGAGACACAGGTGCGCCCTACCTTCCCCCGTCGCGTGGCGGGGTGCTACGCCGGGCGGAGCCAGAGGGTGGCGAGCGGGGGGAGGACGAGTTCGGCGGAGCGGGGCTGGCCGTCGCGGGCGACGGGTTCGGCCTTGACCGGGTGGGAGTTGCCGATGCCGCTGCCGCCGTAGGCCTCGTCGTCGGTGTTGAGCAGCTCCTCCCAGAGCTGGTCGCGGCCGTCCAGGGCGGGCAGGCCGACCCGGTGGCCGTGCCGGACGACGGGGGAGAAGTTGCAGACCGCGACGAGCGGGGAGCCGTCGGCGGCGTAGCGGACGAAGGACAGCAGGTTGTCCTCGGCGGCGCCGCCGTCGAGCCAGCGGAAGCCGTCCGGGGTGGTGTCGCGCTCCCAGAGGGCGGGGGTGTCGAGGTAGTGCCGGTTGAGGTCGCGGACCAGGCGGCGCACGCCCAGGTGTTCCCGGTGGGCCGGCCACTGCTCGTCGAGCACCCACCACTGCGGGCCCTGCTCGTGGTCCCACTCCGCGCCCTGGGCGAACTCCTGGCCCATGAAGAGGAGCTGCTTGCCCGGGTGGGACCACATGAAGCCCAGGTAGGCGCGGTGGTTGGCGCGCTGCTGCCACCAGTCGCCGGGCATCTTGGAGACGAGGGACTGCTTGCCGTGCACCACCTCGTCGTGGGAGATCGGCAGGACGTAGTTCTCCGAGTAGGCGTACACCATCGAGAAGGTGATCTCGTTGTGGTGGTACTTGCGGTGCACCGGCTCCTTGGACATGTAGACCAGCGAGTCGTGCATCCAGCCCATGTTCCACTTGAGGCCGAAGCCGAGGCCGCCGCCGTCGGTGGGGCGGGTGACGCCGTCCCAGGCGGTGGACTCCTCGGCGATGGTGACGACCCCGGGGCAGCGCCGGTAGACGGTGGCGTTCATCTCCTGCAGGAACGCGGCCGCGTCCAGGTTCTCCCGGCCGCCGTACTGGTTGGGCGTCCAGGCGCCGCCCTCGCGGGAGTAGTCGAGGTAGAGCATCGAGGCGACGGCGTCGACCCGCAGGCCGTCGATGTGGAACTCCTCGCACCAGTAGACCGCGTTGGCGACGAGGAAGTTGCGCACCTCGGTGCGGCCGTAGTCGAACTCCAGGGTGCCCCAGTCGGGGTGTTCGGCGCGCAGCGGGTCGGCGGGCTCGTAGAGCGGCTCGCCGTCGAAGCGGGCGAGCGCGAAGCCGTCCTTGGGGAAGTGGGCGGGCACCCAGTCGACGATCACGCCGATGCCGTGCTGGTGCAGGGTGTCGACCAGGTACCGGAAGTCGTCGGGGCTGCCGAGCCGGGCGGTGGGGGCGTAGTAGCCGGACACCTGGTAGCCCCAGGAGCCGCCGAAGGGGTGTTCCATGACCGGCATGAACTCCACGTGGGTGAAGTTCAGCTCCTTGAGGTAGCGCGGCAGCTCCTCGGCGATCTCGCGGTAGCCGGTGAGGTCGGGCCGCCAGGAGGCCAGGTGCAGCTCGTAGACGGACATCGGCGCCCGGTGGTGCGCGGCGCGGGCCCGCCGGGCCATCCACTCGCCGTCCTGCCAGGTGTGGCGGGAGGCGGTGACCACCGAGGCGGTGCCGGGCGGGCACTGGGCGGCGCGGGCCAGCGGGTCGGCCTTGTCGAGCACCCAGCCCTGCCGGGTGTGGATCTCGTACTTGTAGGCGGCACCCTCGCCGAGGCCGGGGACGAAGAGTTCCCAGACGCCGGAGGAGCCCAGCGAGCGCATCGGGTGCCCGGTGCCGTTCCAGTGGTTGAAGTCGCCGATCAGCCGGACCCCGACGGCGTTCGGGGCCCAGACCGCGAAGGCGGTGCCGGCGACGCCGTCGACGGTGCGCAGGTGCGAGCCGAGGGCCTGCCAGAGCTGCTCGTGCCGGCCCTCGGAGATCAGGTGCAGGTCGAGCTCGCCGAGGGTGGGCGGGCAGCGGTAGCCGTCGTGCTGGAGCAGCGGTTCGCCGCCGGGGTAGCCGACCAGCAGCCGGTAGTCCGGGACGCTGCCGCCGGACACCAGGCCGGTGAACAGGCCGCCCTGCTGGTGGGTGAGTTCGGCCGGGCCCTGGTCGGTCTCGACGACCACCCGGTCGGCGAAGGGGCGCAGCACCCGGATCGCGGTACCGCCGTGCACCGGGTGGGCACCGAGCAGGGCGTGCGGGTCGTGGTGCTGTCCGCCGACCAGCCGGTCCACCTCGGACGGGGGCAGGGGCGCCTCGGGCAGCCGCAGCACCGCGGCGCGCCCGCCGGGCCCGGCGGCCGCCGCCACCGCGTCGGCGCGCTCCGGGCCGCCCGGATCCGCGCAGCCCGGGTCTGCGCCGGCCGGGTCTGCGCCGGCCGGGTCCGCGCCGGCCGGGTCTGCGCCGTCGGTGCGTCGCTCGCCGTCGCCGTCTTCGTCGGCGGCGCTGCGCGCCCCGGCACGGGGCGGGCCGGCCAGGAAGGTGGCCGGTACGGGGCGGGTGGTGCGGCCGGGCGGGTCGAGCGGCGTCACGGCTGGGTCCTCCTGCGGCGGGGGTGGGCTGAGCTCCTGGGCGGCGGAACCGGGGTCGGGCGGGTCAGACGGTGAGGGCGAGCCGGTTGATCGCGGCGAGCGGGATCGGCAGCCAGCTCGGGCGGTGCCGGGCCTCGTACACCACCTCGTACACGGCCTTGTCGATCTCGAGCGCCCGCATCAGCTCGGGGGAGGCGGCCGGGTCGGCGCCGCCGCCGGCGGTGTAGCCGGCGCAGAAGGCGGTGCGGTTGCGCTGGGCCCAGGCGGCGGCCAGATGGGCGAGCTCCGGGTCGACGGGGCCGCCGGCCAGCAGGTGGGCGGCGGCGTAGTCGAAGGAGCGGAGCATGGCGGCGACGTCGCGCAGCGCGGGCTGCGGTTCGCGGCGTTCGTTGACGGACTTGGCGGGTTCGCCCTCGAAGTCCAGCAGCACCCAGCCGTGCGGGGTGCGCATGGCCTGGCCCAGGTGCAGGTCGCCGTGGATGCGCTGGACGGGCAGGCCGTCGGGGTGGGCGTCGGCGAGCTGTTGGAAGGCGCTGCGCAGCGCGGCCCGGTAGCGCAGCAGGCCGGGGACGGCGGCGACGGCGCTGTCCAGCCGGTCGGCCATGGTGGTGGCGAGCATGCGGGTCTGGGTGCGGTCGAGGCGGGCGACCGGCATGGAGCGGGCCAGTACCCGGTGGACCTCGGCGGTGGCACGGCCGAGCCGGTGGGCCTCGATGGCGAAGTTGCCGGGGGACGGGTCGCCCTTGAGCCGGCCGACCTGGTCGAGGGCGAGCTCCCAGCCGTCCTCGGCGTCCGGCAGGTAGCGCTGCAGCAGGCCGAGGGTGGCGGGTTCGGCGCGTTCCATCCGGCTCTCGAACCAGGCGGCGACCCGGGGGATCCGGGTGGAGCCGGCCCGGGAGAGGGCGAGGGAGAGTTCGAGGTCGGGGTTGGTGCCGGGGTGGATGCGGCGGAACAGCTTGAGGATGTAGGAGGTGCCGTAGATGACGGAGCTGTTGGACTGCTCGGCGGTGGAGGCGCGGCCGGGGAGGTTGGCGGGGAGCCCGGAGCCGGGGGTGCGGCGGAAGGCGAGGGAGCCGAAGCGGTCGCCGGTGGCGAGGTGCTCCAGCAGCCGTCCGGTGAGCTCCGGGTCGTGCACCGCGTCGTAGAGCGCCGCGCCGTCGTACGGGCCCTGGCTGAGCCGGCCGAGCACGGCGCCGGGGTCGATGTCCGCGGAGCCGTGGGAGCGGATGCCGAGCAGGAGTTGGTAGATGTCGCCGTGCGGGGCGCCGGCCGTGGTGGCGTGTTCGACCCGCAGCAGCAGGTGCAGCAGGGCCGGGTCGCCGACCTGCAGCGGGGTGCCGACCACGGGGGTGAGGCCGGTGATGGGCCGTCCCTTCCCGGCGTACCAGCGCTGGGTGGGGAGCCACTCGGCGATCAGCGGCAGGGCCGCCTGGACGAGTTCGCTGACCCCCAGGGCGGTTCTCCGGGCCCCGGTGCTCCGCGCGGCGGCCGGCGCGGCGGAGCCGGCCGGGGCGTCGTGCTGCACGTGGGCTTGAGAACGGGAGGTTTCGGACATGACTCCCTTTCCCCGGAAGCGGGCGGACTGCCCGACGGGTCTGGCCGGGTCCGTCAGTCTTCCGGATTTCGGCGGCGCGGCGGCGACGGCACGCGAGCGGGGCTCAGGTGTCACGCCTTCGTGTGGGTGGCCGTTGGGCTGTTCTCCGTACGCGGTGGTGCAGAGAACTCCGGGGGCGCGGGGGTTCAACTCGCGCCCCCGGAGGGTCTGGTGGTGCGGTGCGGGCCGGGTGCGGCGGATCGTTACTTCGAGCGCCTGGTCCCGCTCAGGCGCGGGGGCTGCCGGAGCTGGAACCAGTAGAAGCCGTGGCCGGCCAGGGTGAGCAGGTAGGGCCACTCGCCGATCGAGGGGAAGCGCACCCCGCCGATCAGTTCGACCGGGTACCGTCCGCCGTACTGCCGCAGGTCCAGTTCGGTCGGTTGCGCGAACCGCGAGAAGTTGTTCACGCACATGACCAGGTCCCCCTCGTGCTCGCGCACGAAGGCGAGCACGGCGGGGTTGCTGGAGGGCAGTTCGGTGTAGGTGCCGAGGCCGAACGCCGGGTTGAGCTTGCGGATCTCGATCATGCGACGCGTCCAGTGCAGCAGCGAACTCGAACTGCTCTGCTGCGCTTCGACGTTGGTCACCTGGTAGCCGTACACCGGGTCCATGATGGGCGGCAGACTGAGCCTGCCCGGGTCGGCGGAGGAGAAACCCGCGTTGCGGTCCGGGGTCCACTGCATCGGCGTGCGCACGCCGTCCCGGTCGCCCAGCCAGATGTTGTCGCCCATGCCGATCTCGTCCCCGTAGTAGAGCACCGGCGAGCCGGGGAGGGAGAGCAGCAGGGCGGTGAACAGCTCGATCTGGTTGCGGTCGTTCTCCAGCAGCGGGGCGAGCCGGCGGCGGATGCCCACGTTGGCGCGCATCCGCGGGTCCTTGGCGTACTCCGCGTACATGTAGTCGCGCTCCTCGTCGGTGACCATCTCCAGGGTCAGCTCGTCGTGGTTGCGCAGGAAGATGCCCCACTGGCAGCCGTTGGGGATCTGCGGGGTCTTGGCGAGGATCTCCGAGACCGGGTAGCGCGACTCCCGCCGCACCGCCATGAAGATCCGCGGCATCACCGGGAAGTGGAACGCCATGTGGCACTCGTCGCCGCCCGCGGTGAAGTCGCCGAAGTAGTCGACGACGTCCTCGGGCCACTGGTTGGCCTCGGCGAGCAGCACGGTGTCGGGGTAGTCGGCGTCGATCTCCTTGCGGACCCGCTTGAGGAACTCGTGGGTCTCCGGGAGGTTCTCGCAGTTGGTGCCCTCGCGGGCGAAGAGGTACGGCACCGCGTCCAGCCGGAAGCCGTCGATGCCGAGGTCCAGCCAGAACCGCAGCCCGGCGATCATCTCGTCCTGGACCCGGGGGTTGTCGTAGTTGAGGTCCGGTTGGTGGGAGAAGAAGCGGTGCCAGAAGTACTGCTTGCGGACGGGGTCGTAGGTCCAGTTGGAGGTCTCGGTGTCGATGAAGATGATCCGGGCGTCCGGGTACTGCTTGTCGTCGTCGGCCCACATGTAGAAGTCGCCGTACGGGCCGTCCGGGTCCGCCCGGGAGGCCTGGAACCACGGGTGCTGGTCGCTGGTGTGGTTCATCACGAAGTCGATGATCACGCGCATGCCGCGGGCGTGCGCGGCGTCGACGAACTCCATGAAGTCGGCGATGTCGCCGAACTCCGGCAGCACCGACTTGTAGTCGGCCACGTCGTACCCGCCGTCGCGCAGCGGCGAGGCGAAGAACGGCGGGAGCCAGAGGCAGTCGACCCCGAGCCACTGCAGGTAGTCGAGCTTGGCCGTGAGCCCCTTGAGGTCCCCGACCCCGTCGCCGTTGCTGTCCTGGAAGGACCGCACCAGCACCTCGTAGAAGACCGCACGCTTGAACCACTCCGGGTCCAGGTTCTTCTTCGAGGTCTCCGGGAAGGTGTCGGGGACGGGCTCGTTCACTGTCACGCTGGGTTCCTCCGAACCGTGAGGAGGTGAGCCGGCTCGGCTGAGGGATCGAGCCGGACGTAGTTGTGCCGGCCCCAGGTGTAGACGGCGCCGGTGAGCTCGTCGTGCACCGCGAACGGGCCATCGCCGTCGAGCGTGACGGTGGCCTCCTGCACGTGGTGCGGGTCGAGGTTGACCACGGTGATGACCTGGTCGGTGATGCCCTCGGGGGTGGTCGCGGTCTTGGAGTAGGCGAGCACCTGGTCGTTGTCGGTGGGGTGGAAGCGCAGGTCGCGCAGCTGCTGCAGGGCGGGGTGGCGCCGGCGCAGCCGGTTCAGCACGGTGAGCAGCGGGGCGAGGGAGTCGCCGCGGGTCCAGTCGCGCGGGCGCAGCTCGTACTTCTCCGAGTGCAGGTACTCCTCCGACCCGGGGTGGGCCGGCTCGTTCTCGAACAGCTCGTAGCCGGCGTAGACGCCGTAGCTGGGGGCGAGGGTGGCGGCGAGCACGGCGCGGACGGCGAAGGCGGCCCGGCCGCCGTGCTGCAGGTAGCCGTGCAGGATGTCCGGGGTGTTGGCGAAGAAGTTGGGCCGCATGTAGGCGGCGGCGTCACCGGTGAGTTCGGTGAGGTAGTCGGTGAGTTCCGGTTTGGTGGTGCGCCAGGTGAAGTACGTGTACGACTGGTGGAATCCGATCTTCGCCAGGGTGTGCATCATCGCGGGGCGGGTGAAGGCCTCGGCCAGGAAGACGACGTCCGGGTCGGTGCGGGCGATGTCGCCGAGCACCTTCTCCCAGAACACGACCGGTTTGGTGTGCGGGTTGTCGACGCGGAAGATCCGGACGCCGTGGGACATCCAGAACCGGAGGAGGCGGACGGTTTCCTTGACGATTCCGTCCATGTCCTGGTCGAAGTTGATCGGATAGATGTCCTGGTACTTCTTCGGCGGGTTCTCGGCGTACGCGATGGTGCCGTCCGAGCGGTGGCTGAACCATTCCGGGTGCTTGTTCACCCACGGGTGGTCGGGGGAGCACTGCAGGGCGAAGTCCAGCGCCACCTCCAGGTGCAGCGCGCGGGCCTCGGCGACGAAGTGGTCGAAGTCCTCGATGGTGCCGAGGTCCGGGTGGACGGCGTCGTGGCCGCCCTCCGGGGAGCCGATCGCCCAGGGCGAGCCGACGTCGTGCGGACCGGCCGTCAGGGTGTTGTCGGGGCCCTTGCGGAAGGCTCGTCCGATCGGGTGGACCGGGGGCAGGTAGACCACGTCGAAGTCCATCGCGGCGACGGCCGGCAGCCGCTCCGCGGCGGTGCGCAGGGTGCCCGAGCGCGGCGGCTCGACCCCGTTCGGGTCCACCACCGCCCCCTCCGAGCGGGGGAAGAACTCGTACCAGGAGCCGAACAGGGCGCGTTCGCGGTCCACCTGGAGCGGCAGCGGGCGGGAGGCGCTGAGCAGCTCGCGCAGCGGGTGGCGGGCCAGCAGGTCCAGCACCTCGGGGGCGAGCGCGGCGGCCAGCCGGGACAGCGGCGGCAGGCCGGGGTCGCGCAGCGCGTCGGCGGCGGCCAGCACGTGCGCGCGGCCCTCCTTCTTCGGCACCCCGGCCGCGGCCTGCTCCATCAGCCGGGCGCCGTCCTCCAGGACCAGCGCGGTGTCGATGCCGGCGGGCAGCTTCACCGCCGCGGTCTTCCGCCAGGTCGCGATCGGGTCGCTCCACGCCTCGACCAGGTACGACCAGCGGCCGGGCGCGGTCGGCGTGACGTGGGCGCCCCAGCGGTCGGTGCCCTCGGCGAGCTCGCGCATCGGTGTCCAGGGGCCGCTGCGGCCGCGCGGGTCGCGCAGCACCACGTTGGCGTTGACGGCGTCGTGGCCCTCGCGGAACACGGTGGCGGTGACCAGGAAGGTCTCGCCGACGACGGCCTTGGCCGGGCGGCGGCCGGAGTCGACGAGGGGGCTGACGTCCAGGACGGGGATGCGGCCGATCACGGTGTCGCTCTCTGTCGTCTTGCGGGCGGCTGACTTGCGGGCGGGTGCCTTGCGCGGCGCGGCCTCGGCCTTGCGCGGCACAGCCTCGGCCTTCGGGGTGGCGGCCTTCGGGGTGACGGCCGCCGTGGCGGCGGGCTCCGCCGCGCTCCTCGCGGTGGCGGCGGTGCGGCGCGTCGTGGTGGTGCGCCTGCGCGGAGCCGCCGTCCGGCCGTCCTCGGCCCCGGGTTGTCGGGCCGCGTCGGCCGGCTCGGTCCGGACCGCCCCGGCCCGGGGCGCCGGCATCGCCGGGTCTGTCCGAGTGTCAGAATCCGTCCGTCCGGCGGATTCCGCGACCGCTGCGTCGATGGTTTCGGCCACCGGTGTGGACTGGTCCCGCGTGTCGCCGTGCATGCCAAACTCCTGCCCGAGATCGGCGGCAACTCCCGCGGGCCGGGCTGGGCCAGGGGAGTACCGGAGGACTGCTGGGTGGGGAGGACGTGCGACCGGAAGCCTGCCCGCGCCGCCGTCCCCGGCAACCGCCCGGCGCCCGCCGAGCCCGCGGCGGGAGGCCCCGGAGCCCGCGCGCGTCCCGGCGCACGCCTCCAGGGGCACGCCCCTGGGCGACCCGGTCCACCCGTGAACGAGCAGCCCGAGCACGAGGACACGCGTCGGTGCGCGGTGAGCGCCGAACGGGCTAAGAGGGAAGGGGAACGATCAACGCGAAAAGGATTCGGACGTGCTGCTTCGAGGGGGACGCCACCCGTCGCCGTACTCCCCGCAGCAGCTACGACCCTGGGTCATCCTCGCACCGGCGACAAGACTTTTGCAGCGGTACGACAGTAGTTTCGGGCTTTGTCCTGAGTGGATGCGCCATCGGAAATGGACCTGTTCCGCAGTGTTCACGCATTGGTAGCGCGGACCCCCGGAATGTGCGCCTCGCGCGCCCCCTGTGCAGACCAATGCGCCGAATGCGATCTCATCAATAGCCCGAACGGATGCCCAATAGGCCACTTGACGCACTGCCACGACGGCCGTCACGGCTACGCTTCACGCCGTGAAGGCAATCCGCAGATTCACCGTCCGCACCGTCCTGCCCGAACAACTCCAGCCGCTGCACGAGCTGGCCCTCAACCTGCGCTGGTCCTGGCACCCCGAGACCAGGGACCTCTTCCGGTCCGTGGACCCGGAGGTCTGGGCCGCGACCGGCGAGGACCCGGTGCGGCTGCTCGGGGAGGTCCCGGCCGCCAGGCTCGCCGCGCTCGCCGCCGACCGGCGCTTCCTGCGCAGACTCGGCGACCTCGCCGAGGACCTGCGCGAGTACCTCACCGGCCCGCGCTGGTACCAGGCCCAACAGGAGGCCGGCCCCACCCCGCCGCCCGCCGCGATCGCCTACTTCTCGCCCGAGTACGGCATCGCCGCCGCGCTGCCCCAGTACTCCGGCGGGCTCGGCATCCTGGCCGGGGACCACCTCAAGGCCGCCAGCGACCTCGGCGTCCCGATCATCGGCGTCGGACTGTTCTACCGGCACGGCTACTTCCGGCAGTCCCTCAACCGGGACGGCTGGCAGCAGGAGCGCTACCCGCTGCTCGACCCGGACGAACTCGCGGTCAGCCTGCTCCGGGAGGCCGACGGCACGCCCGCCCGGGTCGACCTCGCCCTGCCCGGCGGCCGCACCCTGGCCGCGCACGTCTGGAAGGCCCAGGTCGGGCGCGTCCCGCTGCTGCTCCTCGACTCCGACATCGAGGCCAACTCGCCCGCCGAACGCGACGTCACCGACCGCCTCTACGGCGGCGGCAGCGAGCACCGGCTGCTCCAGGAGATGCTCCTCGGCATCGGCGGCGTCCGCGCCGTCCGCACCTACTGCCGGCTCACCGGGCACCCCGCCCCCGAGGTCTTCCACACCAACGAGGGCCACGCCGGCTTCCTCGGCGTCGAGCGGATCCGCGAGCTGGTCGCCGCCGGCCCGGCCGCCCCCGAGGGCGCCGGCCTCGACTTCGCCGCCGCCCTGGAGTCCGTCCGGGCCGGCACCCTCTTCACCACCCACACGCCCGTCCCGGCGGGCATCGACCGCTTCGACCGCGAGCTCGTCGCCCGGCACTTCAGCGGCGACGCCGCGCTCCCCGGCGTCCCGGTCGACCCGGTGCTCGCGCTCGGCGCCGAGACCTGGCGCGGCGGGGACCCGAAGCTCTTCAACATGGCCGCCATGGGCCTGCGGCTCGCCCAGCGCGCCAACGGGGTCTCCACCCTGCACGGCGAGGTCAGCCGCTCCATGTTCAACGGCCTCTGGCCCGGCTTCGACGCCGCCGAGGTGCCGATCACCTCGGTCACCAACGGCGTCCACGCCGCCACCTGGATCGACCCGGCGGTCGTCCGGCTCGGCGCGGCCGAGATCGGCGCCGAGCGCGCCGAGGACGCCATGACCACCGGTGACGCCAAGCGCTGGACGGGCCTGGAGCGGATCGGCAACACCGAGATCTGGGACCTGCGCCGCAGCCTGCGGGCCCAGCTCGTCGAGGAGGCCCGCCGCCGGCTGCGCGCCTCCTGGCGCCAGCGCGGCGCCGGCGAGGCCGAGCTCGGCTGGGTCTCCTCGGTGCTCGACCCCGACGTGCTCACCATCGGCTTCGCCCGCCGGGTGCCCTCCTACAAGCGGCTCACCCTGATGCTGCGCGACCCGGACCGGCTGCGGGCGCTGCTGCTGCACCCCACCCGGCCGGTGCAGATCGTGGTCGCCGGCAAGGCCCACCCGGCCGACGACGGCGGCAAGCGGCTCATCCAGCAGATGGTGGCCTTCGCCGACGACCCGGCCGTCCGGCACCGGATCGTCTTCCTGCCGGACTACGACATGGCGATGGCGAGGCTCCTCTACCCGGGCTGCGACGTCTGGCTGAACAACCCGCTGCGCCCGCTGGAGGCCTGCGGCACCTCCGGGATGAAGGCCGCGCTGAACGGCTGCCTCAACCTGTCCGTCCTGGACGGCTGGTGGGACGAGTGGTACGACGGCCAGAACGGCTGGGCGATCCCGACCGCCGACGAGACCGGCGGCGTGCTCGACCCGGACAGCGGCGAGGCCGAGCGGCGCGACGACATCGAGGCCGCCGCGCTGTACGACCTGATCGAGGAGCAGGTCGCCGGCCGCTTCTACGACCGCGGCGCGGACGGGCTGCCGCACCGCTGGATCGCGATGGTCCGGCACACCCTGGTGACCCTCGGGCCCAAGGTGCTGGCCGGGCGGATGGTCCGCGAGTACGTCGACCGGCTGTACACCCCGGCGGCGCTGGCCCAGCGGGAGCTGGCGGGCTCGGCCCACCGCGGCGCCCAGGAACTGGCCGCCTGGAAGGCCAGGGTCCGCGAGGCCTGGCCGGCCGTGCGGGTCGAGCACGTCGAGGCGGACTGCCCGGACGAGGCGCAGGAGCTCGGCAGCTCGCTGGCGCTGCGGGTGCAGGTCGCGCTCGGGGCGCTCGCGCCGGGCGACGTCGAGGTGCAGGCGGTCTCCGGGCGGGTCGACGAGTCGGACGGCATCTCGGACGCCTGCGTGCTCGCCCTCAAGCCGGTCGGCGGGCCCGACCTGGACGGGCGGACCCGCTACGAGGGCTCGCTGGAGCTCTGCCGGACCGGCCCGTTCGGCTACACCGTCCGGGTGCTGCCGACCCACCCCCGGCTCGCCTCCCCGGCCGAGCCGGGACTGGTCGCGCTGCCCGCCGAGTCGGTGGGCATGGACGCGGGCGTGCTGCGCTAGCGAGCCGCCCGAGGGCGTGCCCCGGCGCCGCGGACGCGCACGGGGCACGCCCCCGGTGCGTCCGGCGGCACCGGGCACACCTCAGACGAGGCTGTCCCGCCAGGCCCGGTGGAGGGCGGCGAAGCGGCCGGATCCGTCGACCAGCTCCTGCGGGGAGCCGTCCTCGACGATCCGGCCCTGGTCCATCACCAGGACGCGGTCGGCGATCTCCACCGTGGAGAGCCGGTGCGCGATGATCACGGCCGTCCGCCCGGCCAGCACCGTGCGCATGGCCCGCTGGACGGCCTGCTCGCCGGGGACGTCCAGCGAGCTGGTCGCCTCGTCGAGGATCAGCACGGTGGGATCGGCGAGCAGGGCGCGGGCGAAGGCGACGAGCTGGCGCTGGCCGGCGGAGATCCGGCCGCCGCGCTTGCGCACGTCGGTGTCGAAGCCGTCCGGGAGCGCGGCGACGAACTCGTGCGCGCCGATGTCCCGGGCGGCCTGCTCGACCTCCTCGCGGGTCGCGCCGGGGCGGCCGATCGCGATGTTCTCGGCGACGGTGCCGGAGAACAGGAAGGACTCCTGGGTCACCATCACCACCCCGCGCCGCAGCTCGGGGGTGGCGAGGTCGCGCAGGTCGACGCCGTCCAGCCGGATCCGGCCGTCCGTCGGGTCGTAGAAGCGGGCCAGCAGCTTGGCGACCGTCGACTTGCCGGCGCCCGTCGCGCCGACCACCGCCACCGTCTGTCCGGCCGGGATCAGCAGGTCGAAGGGCGGCAGCACCTCCTTGCCGGTGCGGTAGGCGAAGCGGGCCCGCTCGAAGCGGACCTCGCGGCCCTTGCCGGCGGCCGGCGGCAGGTCGGCGGGCTCGGCGGGCTCGGCCACCGTCGGCTCGTGGGCGAGCAGACCGGCGATCTTCTCCAGCGCGGCGGCGGCCGACTGGTAGCTGTTCAGGAACATCGCCAGCTGGTCGATCGGGTCGTAGAGCCGGCGCAGGTAGAGCACGAAGGCGGTGAGCACGCCCAGCTCCAGCGTGCCGTCGGTGACCAGGTAGGCGCCGAGCAGCACCATGCCGGCGGTCCACACGTTGGCGGTGGCGCGGGAGAGGCCGACGTACCGGGCGATCTCCAGCAGGCCGTCCGCGGTCGCGGTGGCGGAGCGCTCGTTGACCACGGCGAAGGCCGCGTCGTTCGCCCGCTCGCGGCGGAAGGCCTGCACCGGGCGGATGCCGTTCATGGTCTCGGTGAAGCGGACGATCAGCGAGGCCGCCGAGGTGCGCGAGCGGCGGTAGACCCGGCGGGAGCGGCGGCGGAAGGACCGGGCGATCAGGGCCAGCGGCAGGATCGACACCAGGGACACCAGACCGAGGCGCCAGTCCAGCACCAGCAGCAGCACCGAGATGTAGCAGAGCGACAGGAAGACGGTCAGCAGCTCCTGCAGGCCCTCCGAGAGCAGCTCCCGCAGCGCGTCCACGTCGCTGGTGGCGCGCGAGATGATCCGGCCCGAGGTGTAGCGCTCGTGGAAGTCCAGGCTGAGCCGCTGGGCGTGCCGGAAGATCCGGCCGCGCAGCTCCAGCAGGATGTCCTGGTTGACCCGGGCGCTGATCTTGATGAACGCCCACTGCAGCAGCGGGCTGAGCAGCGCGCAGCCCAGGTAGGCGCAGACCACCGCGACCAGCGGCCCGGCGTCGTGGCCGCGCAGCGCCGGGATGCCGCGGTCCATCGCGACGGCGACCAGCAGCGGGCCGGACTGCAGGGCGGCCTGCTGGACCAGGATCACCACCATCGCGACGGCGATCCGGGCCCGGTGCGGGCCCAGCAGCGAGCGCAGCAGTGCCCCCGGCGCGCCGGGCGGGACGGGGATGTCCTCCTCGTCGGCCGGGGGAGGCGGCAGTTCCTCCTCCGCGACCGGCGCGGGCTCGACGGTGGTGGTCATCGGGCAGGCCCCTTCTCCAGCACGAGGGGGCCGTCCGGCAGGAGGGCGGCCTCGCCCGACATCAGTTCGCGGTAGTGCGCGCAGTCGCGCAGCAGGTCCTGGTGGGTGCCGACGGCCTCGATCCGGCCGTCGGCGAGCACCGCGACCCGGTCGGCGAGCAGCACGGTGCTCGGGCGGTGGGCGACCACCAGGGCGGTGGTGGAGCCGAGGACCTCGCGCAGCGCCCGCTCGACCAGCGCCTCGGTGTGCACGTCGAGCGCGGAGAGCGGGTCGTCCAGCACCAGGAAGGCCGGGTCGCCGACCACGGCGCGGGCCAGCGCCAGCCGCTGGCGCTGCCCGCCGGACAGGCTCAGGCCCTGCTCGCCGACCTCGGTGTCCACCCCGGCCGGGAGCTTGTCGACGAAGCCGGCCTGGGCGGTGGACAGGGCGGAGCGCAGCCGTTCCTCGCCGGCGCCGGGGGCGCCCATCAGGACGTTCTCCCGGACGGTGGCGGAGAACAGGGTGGGCTCCTCGAAGGCGACGGCGACCAGCTCGCGCAGCCGCTCCCGGGACAGCTCGCGGATGTCCCGGCCGTCCAGGGTGATGGTGCCGCCGGTGGCCTCGTAGAGGCGGGGGAGCAGTGCGGTGAGCGTGGTTTTGCCGCTGCCGGTGGCGCCGACCAGGGCCATCGTCTCGCCGCTGCGGACGTGCAGGTCGATGCCGGCCAGCAGGTCGGGGGTGTCGTCCGGGGCGTCGGGGTAGCGGAAGCGGACGCCGCTGAACCGGATGCCGTCGGCGGTGGGGCCGGAGCCCTGTCCGGAGGTCGGGCCGGGGCCGTCGGCGGTGTGGCGGTCGGCGTCCTCGGGCTCGTCCAGCACCTCGAAGAAGCGGTCGGTGGCGGTGGCGGCTTCGTTGGCATAGGCGAGCAACCAGCCGAGCGACTCGACCGGCCAGCGCAGCGCGAGCGCGGTGGAGAGGAAGGCGACCAGGGTGCCGGCGCTCAGCTCGTCGTGGGCGACCAGGTAGGCGCCGGCGGCGAGGGCGCAGCCGAGGGCGAGCTCCGGCAGGCCGACGATGACCGCCCACAGGTTGGCCAGCAGCCCCGCCTTGCGCAGCTCGGTGCGGCGCAGCTCGTGGGACTGCGCGCGGAAGCGCTCGGCCATCGAGCGGTGCCGGCCGAAGGCCTTGAGGATGCGGATGCCGAGGACGGACTCCTCGACGACGGTGGCGAGGTCGCCGTTCTGGTCCTGGGCGAGCCGGGAGGCGCCGGAGTAGCCGTGCTCGAAGCGCCGGGTCAGCAGGAACAGCGGGACGGCGGGCAGCAGGGTGATCAGGGCCAGGCGCCAGTCCTGGGTGAACATCACCGCCGTGCCGGCCAGGAACATCACCGAGTTGACGATCAGGAAGACCAGCGGGAAGGCCAGGAACAGCCGCATGGTGTACATGTCGGCGGTGGCCCGGGAGAGCAGCTGGCCGGATCCCCACCGGTCGTGGAAGGAGATCGGCAGCCGCTGGAGCTTGGCGAAGAGGTCGCCGCGCATGGCCGTCTCCAGCCCGGCCAGCGGGCGGGCCAGGACCACCCTGCGGGTGTAGAACAGCGCGGCCTCGACCAGGCCGAGGAGCAGCAGCAGGCCGACCAGGGGCCAGAGCCCGGCGAGGTCGTGGTGGGCGAGCGGTCCGTCGACGATCCGGCCGAGGACCAGCGGGACGGCGAGGACGCTCAGCATGGCCAGCACGGCGGAGCCCACCGAGACGGCCAACCGGCGCCGCACGGCCCGCGCGTAGGGCCACAGGCGCAGCAGGGAACGGACCGTGGAGCGGCGGCGCCCGGTCGTGGTGTCGTCGTCTTGTCTGTTCTCGGCCATCGTCGTGAGGGTAGGACGAGGCGGCGTCATTTCTCATCCGGTTTTTCACCCCTGTCAGGGCGGTGCGGCGAGAACCGGCCACCCGTGCCCGCGGGCACGGGGCGCCGGACGCCGACGACCGGCGCTACGCGTGCGGGGCGGGGGCGCGCAGCAGGTGCAGCGAGCGCCCGCCCAGCACCACCGCGCCCCGCGGGAACCGCTCGCCGGAGCCCGCGGCGGCCGTGTCGACCACCGTCTCGTACGCCTCCTCCGGGGCGGCCCAGGGCTCCCCGGGCAGCGTGAACACCACCGGTTCGTGGCCGGCGTTGAGCAGCAGCAGGAAGCTGTCGTCCCGGGCCGGGCACCCGGTGCCGTCCCGCTCCGACATCGCGGCGCCGGACAGCAGCATGCCCAGGCAGGCCGTCGGGGAGAACCAGTCGGCCTCGGTCATCTCCTTGCCGAGCGGGGTGAACCAGGCGAGGTCCGGCTGGCCGCCCGGGGCGGTGGCCCGGCCGGAGAAGAACGCCCGCTGCCGCAGGACGGGGTGGGCCCGGCGGAGCCGGATCAGCCGGGCCGTCAGCCCGCACAGCTCCCGCCAGCCGGGATCGGCGTCCTCGGCGAGCAGCGACCAGTCCAGCCAGCTCGTCGGGTTGTCCTGGCAGTAGGCGTTGTTGTTGCCGCCCTGGGTGCGGCCCAGCTCGTCCCCCGCCGTGATCATCGGGACGCCGGTGGAGAGCAGCAGGGTGGCCATCAGGTTGCGCAACTGGCGCAGCCGCAGGGCGTTGACCTCGGGATCGGTGGTCTCGCCCTCGGCGCCGTGGTTCCAGGAGCGGTTGTCGTCGGTGCCGTCCCGGTTGGCCTCGCCGTTGGCCTCGTTGTGCTTGCGGTCGTAGCTGACCAGGTCCCGCAGGGTGAAGCCGTCGTGCGCGGTCACGTAGTTGACGGAGGCGTACGGGCGGCGCCCGCCGCGCTGGTAGAGGTCGGAGGAGCCGGACAGCCGGTAGCCCAGCTCGCGCACGTCCGGGCGGGCGCCGCGCCAGAAGTCCCGGACGGTGTCCCGGTACTTGTCGTTCCACTCGGCCCACAGCGGCGGGAAACCGCCGACCTGGTACCCGCCCGGGCCGACGTCCCACGGCTCGGCGATCAGCTTCACCCGGCTGAGCAACGGGTCCTGGGAGACGGCGGCGAGGAACGGGTGGTCCATGTCCACCCCGTCGGTGCCGCGGACGAGGGCCGCCGCCAGGTCGAAGCGGAAGCCGTCCACGCCCATCTCGGTGACCCAGTACCGCAGCGAGTCGGTGACCAGCCGGACCACCTGCGGTCGGCGGGTGTCCAGGGTGTTGCCGCAGCCGGTGTAGTCGGCGTAGCCGCGCGGCCGGTGCGGGGCCGTCCGGTAGTAGGCGGCGTTGTCGATGCCGCGCAGCGAGAGCGTCGGGCCGAGCTCGGCGCCCTCGGCGGTGTGGTTGAACACCACGTCGAGGATCACCTCGATCCCGGCGGCGTGCAGCGCGCGCACCATCCGCTTGAACTCGCCGACCTGGCCGCCGCGCGAGCCCGAGGCGGAGTAGCCGGCGTGCGGGGCGAAGTAGCCGACCGTGTTGTAACCCCAGTAGTTGACCAGGCCGCGGGACTGCAGGTGGTCCTCGCTGGCGAACTGGTGCACCGGCAGCAGCTCGACGGCCGTCACGCCGAGTCCGGTCAGGTGGGCGATCGCGGCGGGGTGGGCCAGGCCCGCGTAGGTGCCGCGCAGCTGCGGCGGGACGTCGGGGTGGCGCATGGTGAAGCCGCGCACGTGCAGCTCGTAGAGCACCGTCTCGGCCCAGGGCGTCTTGGGGCGGTGGTCGTCGTACCAGTCGTCGTCGTCGTGGACGACCACGGATCTGGGCACGTAGCGGGCCGAGTCGCGGTTGTCCCGGACGGTGTCGGCGACGTCCCGCTCCGGCCAGTTGCGCACCGCCGCGCAGACCGCGTCGTGACTGGTGTAACAGCCGTCGACGGCGCGGGCGTACGGGTCGAGCAGCAGCTTGGCCGGGTTCCAGCGGGCGCCCGTCCACGGGTCCCACCGGCCGTGCACGCGGAAGCCGTACCGGGCGCCGGGGAGCACGCCGGGCAGGAAGCCGTGCCAGATCTGGAAGTCCTGCTCGGCCAGGCGGTGCCGGCTCTCCCGGCCCTCCTCGTCGAACAGGCAGAGGTCGACCGCCTCGGCGCCGGCCGCCCAGAGCGCGAAGTTGGTGCCGCGGCGGCCGAGGTGGTCGGTGCGGTGGCGGGCGCCGAGCGGCTGCCAGCTGCCGGGCCACGGTGGTTCGGCGGCGACCCCGCCGGACGCCCGCGCACCGGCTTCCAGCTCCTGCCCTGACGCCATGGCCGTACCCTCCCTGGCGGGGTGTCCCGGACCCCGTGCACTTCCTCTTTCCCGGATTGCGCTGATCGGAAGCAGCTGAACGGCGGCTTACCGGCGGATGGCGGTCGGGATGCGCGTGTCCGCCCGGTGGCGCCCTCGGTGGTCCGGCTGTCGGGCCTGCGGGCTTGTGGGCCTGCGGGCGCCCGGGTGCCGCGCCCGGGCGCGGCGCCGTGCCGGTGGCTTCGGACGATCGTCACCGCCGGTTCACCGCGTCTCCACCCACCTCCGCTCGGGATTCCCTCATACGGCCCGGCTATCCTGCTCCGGCGCACCGCACACCGGTGCGAAAGATCGGCGTCCGGTGCAACTCATGGGGGCACTCAGCGCGTCAAGAGAGTGGACACCGGGAGGGGAGAAACCGTGAAGACGGGTAAGACGGCCGACGCCGCGATACGCACCGCCAGCCGCTACGGGCGCAGGGGGGCGATGGCGTTGGTCATGGGCGGGGTGCTGCTGCTCACCGCGGCCTGCAACGACGACAAGGGCGGCTCGGGCGGTTCGGGGGGCGGCGGCGACAACGCCGCGCCCGCGGCGACCGCGGGCGCGAACGGGACGGCGGCGCCGGCCGGCTCCTCCGCGGAGCCCAAGACCTCGGCCGCGGTGCTCGCCGTGGAGCCGAAGGACGGTGCCCAGGACGTCGCCCCGAGCAACGCCCTGCAGGTCTCCGTCTCGAACGGAAAGCTCACCACGGTCGAGGTGACCGACAAGAACGGCAAGCCGGTCGAGGGCGCGATCACCCCGGACGGCACCGGCTGGAAGCCCGCCGCGACGCTCGCCGTCGGCATGGCGTACAAGGTGAACGCGCAGGCCAAGGACGCCGAGGGCCTGGTGGCCGCGTCCACCACCTCGTTCACCACGCTGACGCCGGACAAGAAGGTCTCCACCAACGACAACATCAGCGACGGCTCCACCTACGGCGTCGGCATGATCGTCTCGGTGAACTTCAGCAAGAACGTGAAGAACAAGGACGCCGTCCTCAAGGGCATCACGTTCGAGACCAACAACGGCACCGAGGTGAAGGGCCACTGGTTCGGCGACAACCGGCTGGACTTCCGTCCGGCCGAGTACTGGAAGCCGGGCACCAAGGTCACCATCAAGTACCGGCTGAAGAGCGTCGAGGTCGCCCCGGGCGTCTACGGCGACGTGGACAAGGACGAGCCGTTCACCATCGGCCGCTCCCAGATCTCCACCGCGGACGCCAAGTCGCACCAGATGACCGTGGAGCGGGACGGCAAGTCCACCACCGTCCCGGTCACCCTGGGCGCGGACGCCACGCCGTCCTGGGGCGGGACGATGGTGATCATGTCCAAGGAGAAGGTCACCCGGATGAACTCGCAGACCGTCGGTCTCGGCGGCGAGTACGACATCCAGGACGTCCCGCACGCCATGCGGCTGACCACCTCCGGCACCTTCGTGCACGGCAACTACTGGGCCAACCCGTTCGGCAAGACCAACGCCAGCCACGGCTGCGTCTCGATGGCGGACGAGAAGGGCGGCAGCGACGCCTCCGTCGCGGGCAAGTTCTTCAACGACTCGATGGTCGGCGACGTCGTCAAGATCGTGAACACCAAGGAGAAGACCGTCTCGCCCTCCAACGGGCTGGGCGGCTGGAACGTCAGCTGGGCGAACTGGTAACTCCTGCCCGCCGGCGGGCCGGGTAGTCCCGGTTCGTCAGCACAGTTCGGACGAGCGGCCCGATCCTCACCCGTTGGGGTCGGGCCGCTCGCGTTCCCGGGGCGCACCGGCCCCCGGATGGCGCAACCTTTCCGGTGGCCGGTGCGTGTAGTGGTCAGGTCCGTCGTGTTCGCGCGGCTTCCGCCGTGCGTACGGGGTGTCAGGCTCGGGGCCTTCCGGCCCGGGGTCTCCGGGGCCGGTGGCTCCGGGGTCTCCCGGGCCGTGGCTCCGGGTGCGGGGTCTTCATCGCGGGGTTTCAGAGGGAGGGATCGACGTTGAGGTCGATACGCAGAATGCGCAGGGTGGCCGCCGTCGGTCTGGTCGGCGGGGCGATGGCCCTGACGGCCGCGTGCGGCGGCGGGGGCGGCGGGAACGCCGCGGGCAGCGCGGCCAAGGCCGACCTGGGGGCCGGCGCGGCCGCCTCCCCGTCCGCGGCGGCGCCCACCAGCACCGTGCCGAAGGTGTCCAGGGCCGTGGTGGACATCCAGCCCAAGGCCGGCTCGGTGGACGTCGCGCCGAACGCGCTGAAGATCGGGGCGACCGGCGGCAAGCTCACCACCGTCAAGGTCAGCGACAAGTCCGGCAAGGAGGTGCCCGGCACCATCGCCGCCGACGGCTCCAGCTGGACCCCGTCGGCCGCCCTGGCGGTCGGCACCGCCTACCAGGTGAGCGCGATGGCCGCGGACACCGACGGCGCGGTCGCCACCGCGGACAGCAGCTTCACCACGCTGACGCCGACGGCCCTCGCCAAGGCCTCCGACAACGTGGACGACAACGCGACGTACGGCGTCGGCATGATCGTCTCGGTGGACTTCAGCAAGGACGTCAAGAACAAGGCCGACGTCGCCAAGGGCATCACCTTCGAGACCGACAACGGCACCGAGGTGAAGGGCCACTGGTTCGACGACCGCCGGCTGGACTTCCGCCCCGAGAAGTACTGGAAGCCCGGCACCAAGGTGGTCGTGCACTACCGGCTCAAGAACGTCGAGATCGCCCCCGGGGTGTACGGCACCGACCGGGACGAGCCCTTCACGATCGGGCGATCCCAGGTCTCGACGGTTGACGCCGCCGCGCACACGATGACCGTCGACCACGGCGACGGCCAGCCGTCCCGGATCGACATCACCTCCGGCTCGCCCGACCACCCCACCTGGAACGGGACCATGGTCGTCATGGCCAAGGAGGGCGTGGTGCGGATGCAGTCCAGCACCCTCCCCGGCATGACCGGCGCCCCCTACGACCTCCAGGTCCCGCACTCCATGCGGCTGACCACCTCCGGCACCTACGTGCACGGCAACTACTGGAGCGACGCCTTCGGCGAGGACAACGTCAGCCACGGCTGCGTCGGCCTCAAGGACGTCAAGGGCGGCGGGGACTCCACGTCGATGGGCAAGTTCTACGACAGCTCGATCGTCGGCGACGTGGTGATCGTCAAGAACTCCACCAAGAAGGAGACGCTCGACCCGGCGAACGGCCTGAGCGGCTGGAACCTCGCCTGGAGCGCCTGGTAGCAGCGCCGGCAGGAACCCGCCGGTGGGCAACGTCCCGGTCGGAACTGCCTGGCCGGAGTGCGTTCGTGGCAACCCGGGCTTGACGCGCGAGCGGCCCGGGTCGCCCGCTCCACCGGCCCGGGGCGGCCGGGGCGGCCAGGGGCCGCGGGTCTCCTCCCGGCGGTGCGGCGCCCCCCGTCCGGCCGTCGGCTTGCACCCGGCATATGCCGACGCGGGGGAGATCGTTTGCTCATTGTCCGTACGCGGCTGCTTGCGTTCCGCAATGATGGACCGCATGGCGGGTTGGGGCGAAACAGATCAGTCATCGGTTCCCGGGGCCGGCTTGGTCGCCGAGACGTCGTGGATCGATGTCCAGGGCGCGCTGGCGGCACTCGAGCGGCTCAGCTCCGAGGAGCTCGAGGAGATGTACTGCGGCAGGCTGTGCGACCCGTCCGCGCCGAACGAGGTGCGGCTGCCGTCCCGGCCCGAGTCCGGCCCGGTGGCCCGCCGGCTGGTGCTCTCGGCCCTGGAGGCCTGGGACCTCCACCAGCACCTGGAAGCCGGTGAGTTACTCACCAGCGAACTCGTCTCCAACGCCGTCCGGCACGCCGCCGGCCGCACCATCGGCCTCCAGGTCAGCCGCAAGCCGGGCTGGCTGCGCGTCGAGGTCCGCGACTCCTCCCGGGCCCTGCCCTGCATGATCCTCGCCGAGCCGCGGCCGGTGAACGAGCGGGGGCGGGGGCTGCGGGTCATCGACGACCTCGCCGACCGCTGGGGCGCCGACCTGCTGCCGCGTGGCAAGGGCGTCTGGTTCGAGCTGAAGGTCCGCGAGCGGCACTGAGCCGGTCCTGGTCCTGGCGCGGCCGTGGTCCCGGCCCCGGCGCGGCAGGGCCGGACGGGCGTGCGGGGGCTGCGCGAGGGCGCGTGGGGCGGAGCGCTCGAGCCGGAAAACACGCGGGGCCCCCTGCGTCGCCGTGGTCCGGCGTGTGGGGGCCCCTGCAAGTCATCGCGCCGGCCAAGGGGGTGCGTGCCGCGCGATGGGCGTCGACTGCGCCAGGTCGGGCCAGTCGAAGTTCGATGCCCTGACTATCGCACGGATCTCAGCATGTGGGCAAACCGGGCGTCTTGGATTACAAGGTTTGTAACCTAGTTCACCTTTGGATTTTGCATAGGTTAACGCTGTTACCTGTGAATATTCATGATCGACCCACTCCTGCCGCCCGGCGACCGCCGACTGGGTAGCATCGGGCCCGTGAACCCGTACTGGCGCGTCTCGCTGCCACCGCTGTCCACCTGAGCGGGCGCCCGCGCTGGTGGTCCCAGCCCGACGAAACCCCGTGCCCGGCTTCCGCCGGCGCCGGGTCGACGACGTGCGCCCGTTCCGCATCCGACTCCTCCTGACGGATTCCGACGACGGAAGTTCACGATCGTGCCGAACCGCACCAGCGCTCCCGCGCGCCTCGTTTCCCGCACCTCCCGCACCTCCCGCACCGGCGCCACCCGCCGGAACCGGCCCCTCGACGGGCCGCTGCCGATCCTGACCGCCGCCCTGATCTGGGGCACCACCGGCACCGCCGCCTCGCTGGCCCCCGCGGGCGCCTCGGCGGTCGGCATCGGCGCCGCCGCGCTCGTCCTCGGCGGACTGCTGCTCCTCCTCTCCACCCGCAGCGCCAGGAACCTGCCCCGGGCGTGCGACCGCCGCGAACGCCGGCTGCTCGCGCTCGGTGCGGTGGCCGTCGTCGGGTACCCGGTCGGCTTCTACCCGGCGGTGACCCGGACCGGCGTCGCCGTGGCCACCGTGATCGCCCTCGGCAGCGCACCCGTCTTCGCGGGCCTCCTCGGCTGGCTCGCCCGGCAGGGGCGGCCGAGCAGCCGCTGGGCCGGCGCCACGGCCACCGCCGTCCTGGGCTGCGCCGTCCTCGTCCTCGGGCCCCAACTCGACGGCGGCGCAACGACCGTGGACCTCGTCGGCGTGCTGCTGGCCGCACTCGCCGGGCTCTCCTACGCCGCCTACTCGCTCGTCGGCAGCGAGCTCATCACCCGCGGCCACCCGTCCGCCGGTGTGATGGGGGCGATGTTCGGCGGGGCGGCGCTGCTGGTCCTGCCGGTGCTGCTGCTCGGTGACCTGGGGTGGCTCGCCACGGCTCGGGGTGCGGCCGTGGTGCTCCACCTCGGCGTCGTCACCACCTTCCTCGCCTACCGGCTCTTCGGTCACGGCCTGCGCCACACCTCCGCCCGGACCGCCACCACCCTCACCCTCGCCGAACCCGCGGTCGCCGCCCTCCTCGGCGTCGTCGCGCTCGGCGAACGCCTCCCCGCCGCCTCCTGGGCCGGCCTCGCCATCCTCGCCGCCGCCATCACCGTCCTCACCCTCCCCACCTCCGGCCGCCGGCGCCGCCCCGACCGCTCACCCACCACCTGACCGCCGCCTCCGCCGCCGGCCCCGGCGCGCGCCTGGCCGTGACCCCGCCCCGCCTCTGCCGCCGGTCCCGGCGCGCCCGGCCGTAACCCCGCCCCGCCCGTGAGGCCCCGGTCCCGGCGCGCCCCCGGCTGTGACCCCGTCCCGCCCGTGAGGCCCCAGCATGGGAAGTCGGACTGATCGACTTCCCATGCGGCCGCCTGTCGGCTCAGGCGGGCAGGGCGGAAGGAATATGTAGACCGGTCTAGAGAAAGTCTGCCGCCAGCGGAGATCGACGTGCACGGGAAGTCGACCCGGCAGACTTCCCGTGCGCGCCAGGGGTGAAATATGCCGACCGGTCTACATGTGGGGTGGGGCCTTGTGCGGCAGGTCGAGGCGCCGCACAGGAAGTCGGCCCGGCCGACTTCCTGCACGGTCGGCGCGCGCCGACGGGCCTCGGCCGCGTCGTCGGCCGAGGCGTCGGGCGTGCCGGCGCCGGGGTCCGTGGCTCCGGCGCCCGTGAGGTCATGGCCCGGCCGCTCTGCACGGGAAGTCGGTTAGGTCGACTTCCCATGCGGCCGCCTGGCGGCCTGGTGGGAGGGTGGGAGGAATATGTAGACCGGTCTAGAGAAAAGCTCCCGGGCGGCGGGTTCGGTGCGCAGGAAGTCGGGCCGGCCGACTTCCTGCGCCGCGAGGGTGATGTGTAGGCCGTCTACGTGTGGGGCGGGGCGTGGTGCCGCATGGTGGGCCTGGGGTGGCTGAGGGGGAATATATCGACCGGTCTACATAGTTTTCGGCGGCGCCGGGACTCGGGCGTGTCCGCGGGCACTCACCCGTCTCGCATCGCTGTTCCGGACGCCGATCCGGAGGACCCGCTTCACCGCCTCCACCGCCTCGACCGCCTCGACCGGACGCGCTGGACGGGGCCGGACCGGGGCGGCCAGTTCGCTGCGGTGGAGGAGCCGGACCTGCTGATCGCCGACATCAGGGCCTTCTTCGGGGACCTGACGGCGGTGGGAGTCAGCCCGACGGGCAGTGCCCGGTGAGGCAGAAGGAGCCGACCACGGAGTGCAGCAGGTCCCCGGACGGGCTGGGCCAGCTCGCCTCAGGCCCGGCCACCAGCAGGGCGTGGGCCTGCCCGTCCGGGCCGACCAGGATGTGGTCGACCACGCGGCGCACTCCGCCGCCCAGGTTGTAGGCGTACTCGAGTTCGGCCCCGCCGCCGGGCGTCTGCTCCAGCCGGATCCGGTGGTAGCCCGGGAAGCCGGACGGGTTCCGGGCGAGGTCGGCGTCGGTGGCCACGGCCCGGTCGTACGGGGTGAACTCGCCCATCGGGAACACCTGGATCAGGCCGGTGCCGTCGGGGGAGTCGTAGAAGACCGAGGGGTCCTTCGTGCGCCGCTTCCAGCCGTCCGGTACGAGGAGGTCGAAGCCCGCCGGGTCCTGGACGAGTCTGAGCTGCGGTCCGGTGGGGGTCGGCGTGGGAGCTGGTGTGGCGGTGGCCGGGTCGGTCGGCGCCGCCGACGGGGAGGCTGCCGACGGGGAGGGCGTGGACGGGGCGGGCGCCGCCGGTGCCGCGGTCGTGGCCGAGCCCGGCCCGGCAGCCGCGCCCGAACCCTCGTGCCGCGTCAACAGGTACCCGGCGCCGCCCCCGAGCGCTCCGATCAGCACCCCGAGGACGGCCGCCAGCACGATCGTCCGCCGCTTCCGCAGCCCCGGGGGCCCGCCGCCCTCGGCGCGCGGACGGCGTTTCGGCGGCTTCGGCACGGTCGGCGACTTCGAAGGCCCGGACGTCGTCAGCGGGGGAGGCTCGGCCGGCGCCTGCGGAGGCAGTGGCGGTGGTGGTGGCGGTGGCGATGGCGCACCCCCGTCGGGCACCGTCACCCACTGCTGCCGGTCCGCGTCCCAGTGGATCCCCACGCCCGCTCCCCCCGTCGTCCCTCGTCCCGGTTCAGCCCAGCAGTCCCTCGATCGCCTGCACGACGGCGAGCGCCGAGGCGAGGCCGGACACCACGGTGGCCGAGCCCCGAAGGAGGTCCCGCAGCCGTTCCAGGCGGGTGCGGGGGGCGGTGCCCGTCTCCTCGACGGCCGTGCGGACGGCGTCGAGCTCGTGTGCCACTTCGTCCACGCCGTCGCCCTCGACCCTTGCGAGCAGGGGGAGTTGGGCGCTCAGTTGCCGGACGGAGGTGAGCAGCAGGCGGGTCTGCGGGTCGAGGTGGACGGAGGAGTCGACGGCCCGCGCGCCGGGGCCGGAGGCGACCGCGCCGCCGCTCATCGCGCCGACCGCGATCCCGCCGGGGACCGCGGTCGGCACCTCCACGCCCGCCGGAGGCCCGGCGGCGGGTGCGGCCGCTCCGGAGTGCTGGGACCGGTCCTCCGCACTCGCCCGGTCGCCGGCCGCGACGGCCCCGCCGGACAGGTGCCCGATCGACACCCCGCCGCTCACCCCGCCCTGCTCGGCCTGCCCGGGCTGTCGCCCGTCCGTTCCACCGTTCATCGCCGGTCTCCCCGCTCCCTCGTCAAGCCGTCCACTCGTCAAGCCGTTCCCTCGTCACGCTGTCCACGCGTCACGCGGTCTTCTCCCCGTGCGGTGCCTCGGGCGTGGGGCTGTGCCGGGCGGTGGCGCCGGGGCCGGAGGCGACCGCGCCGCCGCTCATCGACCCGATGTGGATCCCGCCGTCCAGGACCTGGACGACGGTCTGTTCGAAGCGTCCGGTCTCGTAGCCCTCGGAGTGCAGTGCCTCGCGGACGCCGTCGATGATCCGTTCCTCGATGGTCTTCACGTAACGGTTGACGTCCAGTTCCTGGAAGAGCGAGACCGTCGGCTCGGCGGCGAGCTCGCGTACGGAGACGACCGGCCGGGCGGCCACCACGGCCTCGCCGTCCCCGCCGGCCGCGCCGCCCGGGTGCCGGAGCGCGCGCAGTGCGGCGGGCCCCGCGGTGAACGCCGACACGGCGGGGCGTCCGCCGTTCAGCCGGGTGCCGCGCAGGGCGGCCGCGTCGGCGAGCAGCTCGTAGTCGCGGCGGACGGGGCCGAGGACGTGCGGCACGACCTCCACCACCAGCAGCCGGCCCTGGGTGTGCACCCGGAGCAGGACGGACAGCACGACCTGTTCGTCCCAGGCGCCGACCCGCACCCGCAGGAAGTGCCGGCGCCGTTCGGCGCCCTCGTCGACCGCCGCGGCCAGGTGCCGGGCGACGGTCTCCTGGTCGCGCGGGACGTCGGCGCGGCGCGGGCCGTACGGCAGGAAGACCAGTTCCTGGACCTCCATGTCCCGCAGCCGGTCCAGGCTGGTCGAGGCGGCGGCCTGCCGCAGGGCGAGCAGCCGCGGGACGATCAGGTCGAGGACGGCGCGGGCGGTGAGCTCCCCGGCCGGGGAGGCCGCGGCGGCAGCGGTCGGGGCGGGAGCGGCCGTGGCGGGATCGGGCGTGGCGGAGGCCGACCCGGTCCTGCGGCGCTTCAGCTCCAGGACGAACGACCAGGGCTGGTACGGGGTCCCCGCGCCGAGGAACGGGTCGGCGGGGTCGTAGACGACGAGCGGCGAGTACTGCTCGGCGCCGATCGCGGCGCCGATCCGGGCGTAGCGCGGTCCGGCGGGTAGTTGTCGTGGCCGGAGCCGGAGGAAGTCCTCGCGGTTGAGTTCCCGGCGCACGGTGCCGGCGACGAGCAGCCGGTGCACCCAGACGGTGGCGGCGAGCGCCAGCGGGAAGAGCACGCCGAGGAGGTGGGAGTCCCGCAGCGCGAGCAGGGCCACCACCCAGTAGAGGGCGTGGGCGACGCCGGCGGCCAGCGACAGCAGCCCGTTGGCGGGGCGCCGGGCGGCGGGCCGGGCGACGGCGGGGGCGGCGGGCGCGTACAGGGCGTCCTCGCGGACGTCCGGGGACTTGGCGTACCAGGACAGCAGGCAGGCGAGGGCGTACAGGAGGGCGGTGTTCGCCAGGTAGGGCGTCGCGTACCGGGTGAGGTCGTCGAAGGTGTTGCCCGCGGAGGAGTCGCCGACGACGCGGTACGGGCGGGAGGAGCCGTAGCCGGAGGACGGCGGGTGGGTGAGCAGCGGCAGGTAGGCGGTGACGAAGAAGCCGGCCCAGACGGCCGCCAGGACGGCGCCGGTGCGGAACTCCAGCGCCCGGGCCCGGAGCGCATGGGCGAGGACGGTGACGAGGTCGAAGCCCAGCGAAGGCGGGACGGAGCGCTCCTCGTGCTCGACCAGTTCGGAGACGACGCGCCGGCGCAGCTCCGGGTCCAGGTACACCCCGGCGGACAGCAGTCTGGTGGCCTCGGAGAAGGCGTGGCCGGGCGGCCCCTGCGTGGCTGTGGCGGCTTGCGCGGCTGTGGTGGCCGGTGCGGTCGCGGTGGCCCGCGCGGCGGCGTGGTACGGCTGGTAGGTCATCCACTCCCCCCGGTGGTGAACCAACTCGCGCAGATTATGGCCCAGTTGTCCGCGGCCGGCCAGCGGTACGGCGGTATTTCCGGCAGCGCACCAGAGGCCCGCGAGAACCGGCGAGACACCCGTGAGGGGCCCACGAGGAGCCCACGAGCGGCCCTGCCGAGGGGGAGGGCGAGAGGGGGAGGGCAAGAGAGAGGGCGAGGGAGCCCCCGGAACGCCCGAGCCCCCGGACGGTTCCCGTCCGGGGGCTCGGCGCTGCGGTGGTAAGCCGCTCAGCACTCGATGACGTTGACGGCGAGGCCGCCGCGCGAGGTCTCCTTGTACTTGATCTTCATGTCGGCGCCGGTCTCCTTCATGGTCTTGATCGCCTTGTCGAGCGAGACGTGGTGGCGGCCGTCGCCGCGCAGCGCCATCCGGGCCGCGGTGACGGCCTTGACCGAGGCCATGCCGTTGCGCTCGATGCAGGGGATCTGGACCAGGCCGCCGACCGGGTCGCAGGTGAGGCCGAGGTTGTGCTCGATGCCGATCTCGGCGGCGTTCTCGACCTGCTCGGGGGTGCCGCCGAGGACCTCGGCGAGGCCGCCGGCGGCCATCGAGCAGGCGGAGCCGACCTCGCCCTGGCAGCCGACCTCGGCACCGGAGATGGAGGCGTTCTCCTTGAACAGCATGCCGATGGCACCGGCCGCGAGGAGGAAGCGGACGATGCCGTCCTCGTCGGCGCCCGGGATGAAGTTCAGGTAGTAGTGCAGGACGGCGGGGATGATCCCGGCCGCGCCGTTGGTCGGCGCGGTGACGACCCGGCGGCCGGAGGCGTTCTCCTCGTTGACCGCCATCGCGTAGAGGGTCACCCACTCCATCGCGTTGGCCGGCCCGATGCCCTCGGCGCGCAGCGCCCGGGCGGCCGCGGCGGCCCGGCGGCGGACCTTGAGGCCGCCGGGCAGGATGCCCTCGCGGGACATGCCGGCCCGCACGCACTCCTGCATGACCTGCCAGATCTCCAGCAGGCCGGTCCGGATCTCCTCCTCGGAGCGCCAGGCCTTCTCGTTCTCCAGCATCAGGCCGGAGATCGACAGCCCGGTCTCCCGGGTGAGCCGCAGCAGCTCCTCGCCGGTGCGGAAGGGGTAGCGCAGCGCGGTGTCGTCGGGCTTGACCCGCTCCGCGCCGATGGCGTCCTCGTCGACGACGAAGCCGCCGCCGACCGAGTAGTAGGTCTTCTCCAGCAGGGTGGTGCCGTCCGCCGCGAAGGCCCAGAGGGTCATGCCGTTGGCGTGGTAGGGCAGCGAGCGGCGGCGGTGCAGCACGAGCTGGGTGTCGGGGTCGAAGTCGATCGGGTGGTCGCCGAGCAGGTTGATCCGCTTCTCGGCGGTGATCCGCTCGACGTCCTTGTCCGCCTGGTCGACGTCGACCGTGCGGGGGGAGTTGTTCTCCAGGCCCAGCAGGACGGCCTTCGGCGTGCCGTGTCCGTGGCCGGTGGCGCCCAGCGAGCCGTACAGCTCGGCACGCACGCTCGTCACCCCGTCCAGCATGCCCTCGGACCGCAGGCGGCGGGCGAACATCCGGGCCGCGCGCATCGGGCCGACGGTGTGGGAACTCGACGGGCCGATGCCGATGGAGAAGAGGTCGAAGACGCTGATGGCCACGGGGGACGTCCTTGTCTGGTCTCGTGGAAGTACGGGCGGGCGGGGGACGACACGGGTCGGGGCACCGCGCGCACCTACCAGTGTGCGCGGTGCCCCGGGGTCCCAGGTGCCGTGGCGGGGTGAGGCCGGTCACCCCGCCCGGGCGATCACCGGAGTGATCAGAGGTTCGGGTACAGCGGGTACTTCTCGGCCAGCGCGGTGACGCGGGCCTTGAGCGCGGCGGCGACGGTCTCGTCGAAGGCGGGCTTGAGCGCCTCGGCGATGATGTCGGCGACCTCGCGGAAGTCCTCGGCCTGGAAGCCGCGGGTGGCGAGGGCCGGGGTGCCGATGCGCAGGCCGGAGGTGACCATCGGCGGGCGCGGGTCGTTCGGGATGGCGTTGCGGTTGACCGTGATGCCGACCTCGTGCAGCCGGTCCTCGGCCTGCTGGCCGTCGAGCTGGCTGTTGCGCAGGTCGACCAGGACGAGGTGGACCTCGGTGCCGCCGGACAGCACCGAGGCGCCGGCCTCGGCGACGTCGGCCTGGAGCAGGCGCTCGGCGAGGATCCGGGCGCCGTCCAGGGTGCGCTGCTGGCGCTCCTTGAACTCCTCGGACGCGGCGACCTTGAAGGCGACGGCCTTGCCGGCGATCACGTGCTCCAGCGGGCCGCCCTGCTGGCCGGGGAAGACCGCGGAGTTGATCTTCTTGGCCCACTCGGCCTTGGACAGGATGACGCCGCCGCGCGGGCCGCCCAGGGTCTTGTGGGTGGTGGTGGTGACCACGTCCGCGTAGGGCACCGGGTTGGGGTGCAGCCCGGCGGCCACCAGGCCGGCGAAGTGCGCCATGTCCACCATGAGCAGGGCGCCGACGGCGTCGGCGATCCGGCGGAACTCGGCGAAGTCGAGCTGGCGCGGGTAGGCGGACCAGCCGGCGATGATCAGCTTCGGCTGGTGCTCCTTGGCGAGGCGCTCGACCTCGGCCATGTCGACCTGGCCGGTCTTCTCGTCCACGTGGTACGCGGCCACGTTGTAGAGCTTGCCGGAGAAGTTGATCTTCATGCCGTGGGTCAGGTGACCGCCGTGGGCCAGGCTCAGGCCCAGGATGGTGTCGCCCGGCTGGATCAGCGCGAACATCGCGGCGGCGTTGGCCTGCGCGCCCGAGTGCGGCTGGACGTTGGCGTGCTCGGCGCCGAACAGGGCCTTGATCCGGTCGATCGCGATCTGCTCGACCACGTCGACGTGCTCGCAACCGCCGTAGTAGCGGCGGCCGGGGTAGCCCTCGGCGTACTTGTTGGTGAGCACCGAGCCCTGGGCCTCCATGACCGCCACCGGGGCGAAGTTCTCGGAGGCGATCATCTCCAGCGTGGTCTGCTGGCGGTGCAGCTCGGCGTCGACCGCGGCGGCGATCTCCGGGTCGAGGGAGTGCAGGGACTGGTTGAGAACCGTCATGGTGTGGTCTTCCCGGTGGAGGAGGATCAGGGGTGCCGTGCGGAGCGCGCCCTCGGAAGGGTGGCGGGCGACGGGTGGTCGGCGCGGGCGGGCCGCCGCGCTGCGGCCCGCCCGGTCACGAGCGGGTCAGGCCTTGATGAAGGCGTTGTACTCGTCCGCGGTGAGCAGCTTGCCGGTGGACGCGACGCGCACCTTGAACAGCCAGCCGCCCTCGAAGGGGGCGCTGTTGACCAGGCCGTTGTCGTCCAGGACGTCCTGGTTGGTCTCGACGACCTCGCCGGTCACCGGGGAGTACAGGTCGCTGACCGACTTGGTGGACTCCAGCTCGCCGCAGGTCTCGCCGGCGGTCACTTCGTCGCCGACCTCGGGCAGCTGCACGTAGACGATGTCACCGAGCGCGTCGGCGGCGTGCTGGGTGATGCCGATCGTGGAGACACCGTCCTCGGCGGCGGTCAGCCACTCGTGCTCCTCGGTGTACTGCAGGTGCTGGGGGTTGCTCATGGCGTCATTCTCCAGGATGGGAAGCGGGTACGACGAAGCGGGCCGCCGCGCGGACGGCTTCGACGTGGGTCTTCGGGGGAGTGGGGGTTCAGCGGGCGCGCTTGTAGAACGGCAGCGCCACGACCTGGACCGGCTCGTGCTTGCCGCGCACGTCCACCGCGACGGTGGTGCCCGGGGCGGCGTGGGCCGCGTCCACGTAGGCGATCGCGATCGGCTGTCCCAGGGTGGGGGACGGCGCGCCCGAGGTGATCCGGCCGATCGGCGCACCGTCGGCGGAGACCACGGTGTACTCGGCGCGCGGCACCCGCTTGCCCTCGGAGACCAGGCCGACCAGCACCCGCGGCGGGTTGGCCTCGGCCTCGGCGGCGGCCTTCTCCAGGGCCTTGCGGCCGACGAAGGCGCCCTCGTTGGTGGTCTTGTCGAAGCGGACGACCCGGCCCAGGCCGGCGTCGAACGGGGTCAGGTCGGTGGAGAGCTCGTGCCCGTACAGCGGCATGCCCGCCTCCAGGCGCAGCGTGTCCCGGCAGGACAGGCCGCAGGGGACCAGGCCGTGGGCCTCGCCGGCGGCGGTCAGCGCCTGCCAGACGGCCTCGGCGTCGCCCGGGTTGCAGAAGATCTCGAAGCCGTCCTCGCCGGTGTAGCCGGTGCGGGCGAGCAGCACGTCGCGGCCGGCGACCTGGGCCGGGAGGATCGCGTAGTACTTCAGGCCGGGCAGGTCGGCCTCGGTGGTCTTCGCCAGGATCGCGGTGGACTCCGGGCCCTGGACGGCGATCAGCGCGTAGGTGTCGCGGTCGTCGGTGACGACGGCGTCGAAGCCCTTGGCGCGGGCGATCAGCTCGTCCAGCACCAGCTGGGCGTTGGAGGCGTTGGCGACGACCAGGAAGGCGTCCTCGCGCAGGCGGTAGACGATCAGGTCGTCCAGGATGCCGCCGTCCTCGGCGCAGATCATGGTGTAGCGGGCGCGCAGCACGCCCAGCGCGGAGACGAAGCCGACCAGCGCGTGGTCCAGCATCTCGCCGGCCTGCGGGCCGGTGACGGTGATCTCGCCCATGTGGGAGAGGTCGAACAGACCGGCGCGGTTGCGGACGGCGAGGTGCTCCTCGCGCTCGCTGCCGTAGCGCAGCGGCATGTCCCAGCCGGCGAAGTCGGTCATGGTCGCGCCGAGGGCGCGGTGCAGCGCGTCGAGCGCGGTCAGGCGGAGGGACGACATGGCCAGGAACTCCTCGGTCGGGGCACTCAGGGGTGCACGCGCCGGAACCGGGCCCGCTCGGGGACCGACCCCTGCGCGCGGGCATGCGGCGGCGTGGGTCTCCCCATCTGTCGTCGAACCTGAGAGCTTCACCGCCCACCTGCCCGCAGCTGTTTCCAGCATCCAGGACAGCATGGCGGCTTGCACCGTGGGTGGGCGCGCGACAGGGCCGTGCGCCGCTTTCCAGATGTGCCTAACCCGTGCGGTAGGGGGGCCTGAGAGATTCCGGGGAGGACTTGCTCCTTCGGCGCCGGCTGTACCACCTGAGGGGGTACTCCGGGCTCTCCCGCGCGGGTTCGAGCGGCCGGTATGGAGTTGTGGGGCCCGGCGGCCCACTGCGCCGTCGAACGCGCACATCATGGCACGTCCGGGCCGCGGGCGGGAGAGGGGCCCCGGTCACGCCGCGTGATACCGAACACGGGCCCTAAACTGCTCCGCGTCGGCGTAGCACAGGGCGGCCGAGCGGCAGAGGGCGGATCAGGCGCGCATGGGGTACCCGGTGGAGCAGCAGCAGGGGTGGGGCGGGCCGGAGTCGGCGCCGCCGGGCGGCGGGTGGCCGGCCAACGAGCTGGAGCAGGTGCTGACCGCCGCGCTGGGCGACCCGGGCGCGACGCCCCGGGTGATCGAGGTGCTGGCCCGCAGCCAGGTGTGGATCCCGCTGCCGGCCGGCGGCGACCCGCAGGGGCAGTCGCTGGACCTGCCGACCGTCGAGCTGGCCGGTGACCCGTACGTCCCGGTCTTCTCCTCGCAGGAGGTCTTCCTGCAGCAGGCGCCGGGGATGGCGTTCGCGGTGGCACCGGCCTGGGAGTTCGCCCGCGGCCTGCCGCTGGGCGTCGGCATCGCCGTCAACCCGGAGGCCGCGGTGGGCATCCCGGTGCCGCCGCAGGGCGTGGCGGAGCTGCGCCGCGGTCCGCGGGAGGACCGCTGGGACGCCGCCGGCGAGGCCCTGGCCCCCACCGGCGGCCGGGTGGCGCTGCGCGAGCCGGTGCCGGGCGAGGACCCGGAGCACTTCCTGGCCGCCTGCCGCGCGGAACTGTCGCTCCTCCCCGGAGTGTTGACCGCCCGCCGGGCGCTGGCCAGCATCGAGGGCGAGCCGACCGTGATGTTCGTGGGCGTCCAGTTGGATCCGGCGGCCCCGGCCGACCCGGCCGCGGTCAACGAGGCGCTCGGCCGGGCCCTGGGAACCGCACCGCTGCCGGGGGGCGTCCACCTCGTACTGCTCGATCTCGCCGACGATCCGGTGGTCGAGTGGCTGCTCGCCCGGGTACTGCCTTTCTACGCGCGGGTGTGAGCGGCGTTCGTTCGTAGGCACGTCGCCGTGGCGGTGGCCGGTGCCGCGCCATAGGGTGCGTGCAGACGGCCGACGGGCCGGCTGGGTTGAGGAAAGAGGCGCGGCGAGGTGGGCGCATGAGTGCGGGAGCGGTAGCGGGCGGTGCACCGGGGCCCTGGGGCCAGGCGTCCGCCGGGCGCCCCGGGGCGGATCCGGGCGCGCTGGAGCGTGCCCTGCGCGAGGTCGTGCCGGAGCGCTACGACGCGTACGAGCAGCTGCTGCACGCGCTGGCCGACGGGCAGGTGTGGATGCTGCTCTGGCACGGTACGCCGGGCAGCCCGGACGCCCAGTACGGGAACATGGAGATCAGCGGCCACGGCTACGCGCCGGCCGTCACCTCGCCCGAGCAGCTGGCGGCCTCCGGCTGGGCCCGGGCCCACGAGGTCATCTCCGGGCGGGAGATCGCGGCCTCGCTGTACCGGACGCGCTGGGGTCTGTGGCTGAACCCGCACGCGCCCGGCGGCGGGGTGGGCGTGCCGTGGGCGGACCTGCGCCGGATCGCGGCGGGCCTGGACCGGCTGCCGGCCGGTCCGCTGAAGCTGAGCGAGCCGCAGGTGAACGCCCAGCCGTTCTTCGCGCTGCTGGAGCGCCAGGCGGGTGAGGTGCGCGCGGTGCGCGCGCTGCGCCGGGCCTGGGTGCAGCCGGCGGTGGGGGAGCCGTACCTGGCGATCGGTCTGGACCTGTACGAGAGTTCGCCGCCGGCGGTGGAGGCGGTGCGCGCGCTGATGCAGCGGGCGATCGCGGTGGCCCCGGAGGGGCTGGCGGTGTCCACCGTGGCGATGGCGGACGAGTACGACCCGGTGGCGCTCTGGATGCGGGCCAACGCCCGCCCGTTCTACGACCGCGAGGGCGGCCGGCCGCCGGCGGCGACCGGGCCGTACCCGCCGGTGCCGCCCCCGGCGTACCACTCGCAGCAGGCGCCGGGCTACGGCTACGGCACCCAGCCGCCCGGGCCGGGCTGGCACGGGCAGCCGCAGCAGCCGTGGCCGGGCTACCCCGGGCGCTGATTGCCGGAGCGACTGCGGTCAGCGACTCCGGTCGAAGTCATTTCCGCGAAGCCGACTTGATTGTCCGTCAAGTCGGCTTCGATGCTTTCCGGACGAATTTCCGATTCGGCCGTCCGGTCATCTTGACATGCCTGCTGCAGTCGTGTGAAGAGCGATATGCCGCAGATCGATGACGTGCATGCCAGCAGATCACAGTTGGGCATCTGTCGGTTGTCAGGTCTGGCGTAAGCCAAGTCGCATGGCAGAGAGTTCTGCGCAACGCACCGCGCATTGGAACCCCACAAAGGTGAGCGCGTACGCCGACCCGCTCGTCCACGCGAAGCCCATCCCGCGTGGTGGCAGTGCCTGTGCACGACGCACTGCCGCGAACACCCGCTCCTGCTAGCACCTTTCGCACGTCCGCAGCCGCACCGCCGAAGCCGGCGACCGGCACCCGTGGGCCGGCCACCGTCGGCGAGGGGACCAACTGACCATGACCGCATCCGTGACCACCGCCGGGAACGAACCGGAGGCAGCAGCCCCCGCCGGCCCGGCCAAGAAGATCGAGGGCCGCTCCCTCGGTCAGATCGCCTGGACCCGCTTCAAGCGGGACAAGGCCGCCGTCGTCGGCGGCGTCGTGGTGATCCTGCTCATCCTCCTCGCCGTACTGGCCAAGCCGATCGAGTCGCTGTTCGGGCTCGACCCGGACGCCCTCCACCAGGACCTCCTGGACGCCGACCTCGGCGGTCTGCCGTTCGGCGACTGGGGCGGCATGAGCTGGGACCACCCGCTCGGCGTCGACCCCCTGCAGGGCCGTGACCTGCTCACCCGCGTCATCGAGGGCTCCTGGGTCTCCCTGCTGGTCGCCTTCGGCGCGACCGTGCTGTCCAACACCATCGGCACCGTGCTCGGCATCATGGCCGGCTACTACGGCGGCTGGGTGGACACGCTGATCAGCCGCGTCATGGACGTCTTCCTCGCCTTCCCGCTGCTGCTGTTCGCCATCGCGATCTCGACCTCGCTCCAGGGCGGCGCGTTCGGCCTGCACGGCCTGCCGCTGCACATCCTGGTGCTGATCTTCGTGATCGGCTTCTTCAACTGGCCCTACATGGGCCGGATCGTGCGCGGACAGACGCTCTCGCTGCGCGAGCGGGAGTTCGTCCACGCGGCCCGCAGCCTCGGCGCCCGCGGCCCGTTCATCCTGTTCAAGGAGCTGCTGCCGAACCTGGTCGGTCCGATCCTGGTCTACTCGACCCTGCTGATCCCGACCAACATCCTCTTCGAGGCGGGGCTGAGCTTCCTCGGTGTCGGCATCCAGCCCCCGCAAGCCTCCTGGGGCGGGATGCTCCAGGACGCGATCCGGTACTACCAGGTGGACCCCCAGTACATGGTGGTCCCCGGTCTGGCGATCTTCATCACCGTGCTCGCCTTCAACCTGCTCGGCGACGGGCTGCGCGACGCCCTCGATCCCAAGAGCAACTGACGTTGCGTCAGGACCCTCCCTCCTCCACATCCTCAAGGGGTTGATCTCACCCATGCGTAGGTCCCGTACCGTCGCCCTGACCGCGGCGGCCGCCGCCGCGGTCCTGGTGGTCACCGGTTGCTCCAGCTCCTCCAAGAGCGGCGACTCCTCCTCCTCGTCCTCCTCCTCCGGTGGCGGCGGAGCCAACGCGGCCACCAAGAACATCGTCAACGCCTCGGACAAGAAGGGCGGGACGGTCACCTTCGAGATGAAGGGCACCCCGGACTCGCTCGACCCGGGCAACACGTACTACGCGTACATCTACAACTTCTCGCGCCTGTACGCCCGTCCGCTCACCACCTTCAACCCGGCCGCCGGCGAGGAGGGCAACAAGCTCGTCCCGGACCTCGCCGAGTCGCTCGGCGCGCCCAGCGCGGACGGCCTGAGCTGGACGTACAAGATCCGCAAGGGTCTGAAGTACGACGACGGCACCCCGATCACCTCGAAGGACGTCAAGTACGCCGTCGAGCGCTCCAACTTCGCGCCGGACGTGAACTCCAACGGCCCGACGTACTTCCACGACCTGCTGGTCGACAACGACACGCCGTACGCCGGCCCGTACAAGGACAAGACCGGCGACCTGAAGTCGATCGAGACGCCGGACGACACCACCATCGTCTTCCACCTGAAGCACCCGTTCGCGGACTTCGACTACCTGGTGAGCGCCCCGCAGACCGCTCCGGTCCCGCAGGCCAAGGACACCGGTGCCGACTACGTCAAGCACATCGTGTCCTCGGGCTCCTTCAAGTTCGAGTCCTACGAGGACGGCAAGCAGGCCGTCCTGGTCCCGAACACCAACTGGGACAAGAGCACGGACCCGATCCGGAAGCAGCTGCCGGACAAGATCCAGCTCAAGATGAACATCGACCAGGCCACCATCGACAAGGACCTGCTGGCCGGCAACGCCCAGGTCGACCTGGTGGGCGGCGGCGTCGACCCGCAGACCCAGGCGCAGATCCTGCAGAACCCGAAGCTGAAGGCCAGCACCGACAACGCCTACGGCGGCCGTCTGGTCTACCTGGCGATCAACTCCAAGGTCGCGCCGTTCGACAACGTCGACTGCCGCAAGGCCGTCCAGTTCGCGATCGACAAGGTCTCGGTCCAGACCGCCGAGGGCGGCCCGATCCGCGGCCAGATCGCCAACACGGTGCTCCCGCCGGACATCCCGGGCCACCAGGACTTCAACCTGTACGAGACCAAGGACAACAAGGGTGACGAGGCCAAGGCCAAGGACGCCCTGAAGGCCTGCGGCAAGGACGGCATCAACACCGTCATCTCGGCCCGCACCGAGCGCGCCACCGAGGTCGCCGCCGCCACCTCGATCCAGGCCGCGCTGAAGAAGGTCGGCATCAACGCCGAGATCCAGCAGTACCCGCAGGGCAAGTACCTCACCGACAGCGCCGGTGCCCCGCAGTTCACCCAGGACCACAACATCGGTCTGATGATGATGCAGTGGGGTGCGGACTGGCCGACCGGCTACGGCTTCCTGCAGCAGGTCGTCGACGGCCGCGCGATCAAGCCGTCCGGCAACAGCAACCTGTCCCAGCTGGACGACCCGGCCGTCAACAAGATGATCGACGACGCCGCGATCAACCCGGACAAGAACGCCCGCGAGAAGATCTACGGCGACATCGACAAGAAGGTCATGGAGCAGGCGGTCATCGTCCCGCTGACCTACTTCAAGGTCTTCCTGTACCGCCCGGACAACGCCACCAACATCGCCTCCACCCCGGCGTTCTCGGGTGAGTACGACTACCTGAACATCGGCACCACCAAGTAAGAGCCTGGCTCCGCATCCCTGAAGGCAGGTGAAGGCAGCGGCGCCCGCCGCCGTCCGGAGGATCCCGGACGGCGGCGGGCCGCCGGAGCCGCCCAACTGTGTTTGCCTACATCATCCGCAGGATCCTCGCGGCGGTGATTCTGCTGCTGGTCGTCAGCGCCGTCACCTTCGCGATCTTCTTCCTGCTCCCGCGCATCGCCGGCGAGACGGCCGACCAACTGGCCGCCCAGTACATCGGGAAGAACCCCTCCCCGGAGGCGATCGCGGCGGTCAAGCAGAACCTCGGCCTCGACCAGCCGCTGTACACCCAGTACTGGAACTTCCTCAAGGGCCTCGTCAGCGGCGCCGAGTACAAGTTCGGGCCGGAACCGGCCACCTGCCACGTCCCCTGCTTCGGCTACTCCTTCAAGAACCACCTGGAGGTCTGGCCCGAGCTGTCCAAGCGGATCCCGGTCACCATCTCGCTCGCCACCGGCGCGGCCGTGCTGTGGCTGGTCTCCGGCGTCGCCACCGGCGTCGTCTCCGCCCTCAAGCCGCGGTCGATCTTCGACCGGCTCTCCATGGGCGTCGCCCTCGCGGGCGTCTCGCTGCCGGTCTTCTTCACCGGCGCGCTGCTGCTCACGCTGTTCAGCTACGAGTGGCCGATCCTGGACAACCTGCAGTACGTCGACTTCACCGACAACCCGCTGATGTGGGCCCGCAATCTGATCCTCCCCTGGATCTCGCTGGCCTTCCTCTACTCCGCGCTCTACGCCCGGCTCACCCGCGCCGGAATGCTGGAGACCATGAGCGAGGACTACATCCGCACCGCCCGGGCCAAGGGTCTGGCCGAGCGCAAGGTCGTCACCCGGCACGGGCTGCGCGCCGCGCTCACCCCGATCGTCACCATCTTCGGCATGGACCTCGGGCTGCTGCTCGGCGGCGCGCTGATCACCGAGCAGGTCTTCTCGCTCCAGGGCGTCGGCCAGTTCGCCGTCCAGGCGATCTCCGACAACGACCTGCCCAAGATCCTCGGCGTCACCCTGCTGGCCGCCTTCTTCATCGTCGCCTGCAACCTCGTGGTCGACCTCCTGTACGCCCTCGTCGACCCCCGGGTGAGGCTCTCGTGACCGAGCTCCAGAAGACCACGGCAGCCGCCGCCCCGCAGTCGGCACCGACCGGCGACCCGTTCCTGTCCGTGCGCGACCTGCGGATCCACTTCGACACCGACGACGGCCTGGTCCGCTCGGTCGACGGGGTCAGCTTCGACCTGCACAAGGGGCGCACCCTCGGCATCGTCGGCGAGTCCGGCTCCGGCAAGTCCGTCACCTCGCTCGGCATCATGGGCCTGCACCGCTCCAAGCGGGCCCGGATCAGCGGCGAGATCCTGCTCAACGGCGAGGACCTGATCGCCGCCGGCCCGGACCGGGTGCGCCAACTGCGCGGCCGCGAACTGGCGATGATCTTCCAGGACCCGCTGACCGCGATGCACCCCTACTACACGGTGGGGCAGCAGATCGTCGAGGCCTACCGGGTGCACCACCCCGAGGCCAGCAAGAGGCAGGCCCGGGCCCGCGCGATCGAGATGCTCGACCGGGTCGGCATCCCGCAGCCCGACCGCCGGGTCGACGACTACCCGCACCAGTTCTCCGGCGGCATGCGCCAGCGCGCGATGATCGCCATGGCCCTGGTCAACGACCCCTCGCTGCTGATCGCCGACGAGCCCACCACCGCCCTGGACGTCACCGTCCAGGCGCAGATCCTGGACCTCATCCGCGACCTCCAGGAGGAGTTCGGCTCCGCCGTCATCATCATCACCCACGACCTCGGGGTCGTCGCCGAACTGGCCGACGACATCCTGGTCATGTACGGCGGCAAGTGCGTCGAGCGCGGACCGGCGGAAACCCTCTTCGACGCGCCCGAACACCCCTACACCTGGGGCCTGCTGGGCTCGATGCCGCGCCTGGACCGGGAGCTGCAGGACCGGCTCGTCCCGGTCAAGGGCACCCCGCCCAGCCTGATCAACGTGCCGACGGGCTGCGCCTTCCACCCGCGCTGCCCGTACGCCGCCCTGACCGACGGGCGCTCCGGCAGCGAGCTCCCGGTGCTGGCCGAGGCCGCGCCCGGGCACTACGCGGCCTGCCACCTGCCGGCCGCCGAGCGGCACCGCATCTTCGCCGAAGAGATCGCGCCCCGGCTGTGAGCCCGGCCTCGTACCACCTTTCTGGAGAGAACCGATGACGGACACCCAGACGGCGCCGATCCCGTCGCCGGCCCCCGCCCCCGACCGCGAGCCGCTGCTCCGGGTGACCGGCCTGACCCGGCACTTCCCGATCCGCAGCGGGCTGATGCGGCGCCAGACCGGTGCGGTCCGGGCCGTCGACGGCATCGACTTCACCGTCAACGCCGGCGAGACGCTCGGCGTCGTCGGCGAGTCCGGCTGCGGCAAGTCGACCATGGGCCGACTGGTCACCCGGCTCGACGAACCGACCGGTGGGAAGATCGAGTTCGAGGGCACCGACATCACCCACCTGAGCGTCGGGGCGATGCGGCCGCTGCGCCGCGACATCCAGATGATCTTCCAGGACCCGTACTCCTCGCTGAACCCGCGGCACACGGTCGGCACCATCGTCGGCGCCCCGTTCAAGCTGCAGAACGCGGTGCCCGCGGGCGGGCTCAAGAAGGCCGTCCAGGAGCTGCTGGAGCTGTGCGGCCTCAGCCCCGAGCACTACAACCGCTACCCGCACGAGTTCTCCGGCGGCCAGCGCCAGCGCATCGGCATCGCCCGGGCGCTCGCCCTCAAGCCGAAGATGATCGTCGCGGACGAGCCGGTCTCCGCCCTCGACGTCTCCATCCAGGCCCAGGTGGTCAACCTGCTGGACGACCTCCAGCAGGAGCTCGGCCTGACCTACCTGATCATCGCGCACGACCTCTCGGTGGTCCGGCACGTCTCCGACCGGGTCGCCGTGATGTACCTCGGCAAGGTCGTGGAGATCGCCGACCGGGACTCGCTCTACCGCAGCCCGATGCACCCGTACACCAACGCGCTGATGTCCGCGGTGCCGGTCCCCGACCCGCGCCGCCGCCAGCGCGCCGGCCGCGAGCGGATCCTGCTCACGGGCGACGTCCCCTCCCCGATCAACCCGCCCAGCGGCTGCCGCTTCCGCACCCGCTGCTGGAAGGCGCAGGACGTCTGCGCCAGCCAGGAACCGCCGCTGACCGCGCTGAAGACCGGGCACCAGGTGGCGTGTCACTTCCCCGAGCAGGGCGAGGGGAACGACTAGCGGGGTCCCGAGCAGGGCGAGGGGAACGACTAGCGGGGGTCCCGAGCAGGGCGAGGGGAACGAGTAGCGGGGTCCCGAGCAGGGCGAGGGGAACGAGTAGCGGGGTCCCGAGCAGGGCGAGGGGAACGGCCGGCCGGGGCCCGCCCCCCCTGCCGGCCGTTCCCGCACCCGCCCGCGGAGGGGAGGGTTCCGCACAGGTCATAGTTGTTCCCGTGACCTCGCAGATCTTCCCCTCCGACGTGCAGCAGTCGCTCGACCTCGCCGGCATCTTCGTCTTCGCCCTCTCCGGAGGGCTGCTCGCCGTCCGCAAGAACATGGACATCTTCGGCATCTGTGTCCTGGCCGAGGTCACGGCCCTCGGCGGCGGCGTGATGCGCGACCTGGTGATCGGCGCGACGCCGGTCGCCGCCTTCAGCAACTTCGGCTACTTCGTCACGCCGCTGGTGGCCGCGTCCGTGGTGTTCTTCCTGCACCCCGAGGTCGAGCGGATCAACCGGGCCGTCCAGACCCTCGACGCCCTCGGCCTCGGCCTGTTCTGCGTCACCGGCACCGCCAAGGCCCACGACTACGGCCTCGGCGCCGTCGCGGCCGTCGCCCTCGGCATGGTCACCGCGGCCGGCGGCGGCGTCATCCGCGACGTGCTGGCCGGCGAGATCCCCTCGCTGCTGCGCTGGGACCGCGAGATCTACGCCGTCCCCGCCCTCGTCGGCGCCGCCCTCGTCGCGGTGCTGATCGGCGCCGACCGGCTCACCGGCCTCACCGGCACGGCCGCCGCGCTCACCGCCTTCGTGCTGCGGATGCTCGCCCTGAAGTACGGCTGGCGCGCCCCGCGGGCGTGGCACCGCAACGGTTCTCGCACCAGCGAGGAGTAGGCGAGCCGCCGTACGCGAGCGAGATCGCCTCCGCCGTGCAGAGCAGCTCCGGCACCATCCGGGCCAGCTCGGCCGGCGGCACCCGGCTGGCTGGGGCGCTCAGCGCGCAGGCCGCGACCGTCCGGCCGCCGCTGCCCGCCACCGGCGCGGCCACGCACGTCACCGGCTCCCGGTGCTCGGCCGACTCGGCCGCCCAGCCCCGCCGGCGGACCGCCGCCAGCTCGGCCGGCAGCTCCTCCTCGGGGGTGCCGTCCTCCGGCAGCCCGGCCAGCAGCACCCGGCCGATCGCCGTCCCGCCGGCCGGCGCCCGGCGCCCGATCCGGGACGTCCAGCCGGCGCCGGGGGCCGCCCAGTCACCGGCCACCTCGTCCAGGTACAGCACCTCGCCGTCCTGCAGCACGGCCAGCTGGACGGTGACCCCGCAGCGCGCGTTGAGCGCAGCCAGGTACGGCGCGGCGACCTGCCGGACGTCGATCTCCTCCAGCGCCCGGTGCGCCAGCGAGAGCACCCGGCCGCCGACCCGGTAGCGCAGGTCCGGCAGGCGCTGGGCGAAGCCGTGCTCCTCCAGGGTGCGCAGCAGCCGCAGCGCCGTGGACTTGTGCACCCCGATGCTGGTCGCCGCCTGCTCCAGGGTGACCGGGCCGTCGCCGAGCGACCCGAGCAGCGTCAGGGCGCGATCGACCGACTGCGACATGGCGCCCCCGCTCCTGTCCGCGCCGATGGTTCCGCGCCGATGGTGAAGTGCCCCGCGACGCGTCCGTCGGACCGTCCGCGGGAGGTGTCCGTCAGGCTAACCGCTCGGGCACACAACGGGTCAAACGGGGACCGGACGCCACCGTCCGCTGGCCGCGGCCGCCCGGGCCGGCGCGGAGGTGGCCGGATCGGTGCGCACGCGGGTGGCCGATAGGTGCGCACACCGGGACGGGCCCGCGGGCGGGCCCACTACAATCGGGGGGTTATGCCATACCTGGACCATGCGGCGACCACGCCGATGCTGCCCGAGGCGTTCGCCGCGATGACGGCGCACCTGGGGGTGGTCGGCAACGCCTCGGCCCTGCACGCGGCCGGCCGCCGCGCCCGCCGGGTGGTCGAGGAGGCCCGCGAGTCGCTGGCCGACTCGCTCGGCGCCCGCCCGAGCGAGATCGTCCTCACCGGCGGCGGCACCGAGTCCGACAACCTGGCCGTCAAGGGCCTGTACTGGGCCCGCCGCGACGCCGACCCGGGCCGAACCCGGGTGCTGTGCAGCCCGGTCGAGCACCACGCGGTGCTGGACGCGGTGCACTGGCTCTCCGAGCACGAGGGCGCCGACGTCGAGTACCTGCCGGTCGACGCGTACGGCCGGGTGCACCCCGAGGTGCTGCGCGCCTCGATCGAGCGCGACCCGGCGTCCGTCGCCCTGGTCACCGTGATGTGGGCGAACAACGAGGTCGGCACCGTCCAGCCGGTGCGCGAACTCGCCGCCGTCGCAAGCGAGTACGGCATCCCGATGCACGCCGACGCGGTGCAGGCGCTCGGTCAGGTCCCGGTCTCCTTCGCCGAGTCGGGGCTCACCGCGCTCACCGTCACCGGGCACAAGATCGGCGGCCCGTTCGGCATCGGCGCGCTGCTGCTCTCCCGCGGCGCCTCGCCCGTCCCGCTGCTGCACGGCGGCGGCCAGGAACGCGACGTCCGCTCCGGCACCCTGGACGCGCCCGGCGCGGCCGGCTTCGCCGCGGCCGCGGCCTCGGTCGTGAAGCACCGCGAGGAGCACGCGGCGACGCTCGGCGCGCTGCGCGACGAACTCGTCGCCGAGGTGCTCGCCGCCGTGCCGGACGCCGTGCTCAACGGCGACCCGTCGGCCGGCGGCAGGCTGCCCGCCAACGCCCACTTCTCCTTCCCCGGCTGCGAGGGCGACGCGCTGCTGATGCTCCTCGACGCCCAGGGCATCGAGTGCTCCACCGGCTCCGCCTGCTCGGCCGGGGTGCCCCAGCCCAGCCACGTGCTGCTCGCCATGGGCGTCGACCCGCTGCTCGCCCGCGCCTCGCTGCGCTTCTCGCTCGGGCACACCTCGGTGCGGGAGGACGTGACGGCGCTGGCGGAGGCCATCGGGCCGGTCGTCCAGCGGGCGCGCAACGCCGGGCTGGCGTCGGTGCGCAGGTAGGCGTTCCCGGGCGGGCGTTCCCGGCCGGGCATGTTCGGCGGCCCCGTACTCTTGTAGTCACCATGACTGACTTCCCGGGTGCCCCGACCACACCGTCCACCGGCCGCCTGCGCGTGCTCGCGGCGATGTCCGGCGGAGTCGACTCCGCCGTCGCCGCCGCCCGCGCCGTCGAAGCGGGTCACGAGGTGACCGGCGTCCACCTGGCGCTCTCCGCCAACCCGCAGTCCTTCCGGACGGGCGCCCGCGGCTGCTGCACCATCGAGGACTCCCGGGACGCCTGGCGGGCCGCCGACGTCATCGGCATCCCGTTCTACGTCTGGGACCTCGCGGAGCGCTTCCGCGAGGACGTCATCGACGACTTCGTCGCCGAGTACGCGGCCGGGCGGACCCCGAACCCGTGCCTGCGCTGCAACGAGAAGATCAAGTTCGCCGCGCTGCTGGACAAGGCCGTGGCCCTGGGCTTCGACGCCGTCTGCACCGGCCACTACGCCCGGATCGTCGACCTGCCGGACGGCTCCCGCGAGCTGCACCGGGCGGTCGACGGCGCCAAGGACCAGTCCTACGTCCTCGGCGTGCTGGACGCGGACCAGCTCGCCCACTCGCTCTTCCCGCTCGGTGACACCACCAAGGAGGAGATCCGGGCCGAGGCCGAGCGCCGGGGCCTCGCGGTGGCGAAGAAGCCCGACAGCCACGACATCTGCTTCATCGCCGACGGAGACACCCAGGGCTTCCTGGCCAAGCACCTCGGCACCGCCACCGGCGACATCCTGGACACCGACGGCACCAAGCTCGGCGAGCACGACGGCGCGTACGGCTTCACCATCGGCCAGCGCAAGGGCCTGCGGATCGGCCGCCCGGCCGCCGACGGCAAGCCGCGCTACGTCCTCGACATCTCCCCGGTGAACAACACCGTGACCGTCGGCCCGGTCGAGGGGCTCGACGTCACCGGCCTCACCGCCATCCGCCCCCGCTGGTGCGGCACCGAGCCGCTCGCGGACGGGCGTTACACCGCCCAGCTGCGCGCCCACGGCGAGGAGGTGCCGGTCTCGGCCTCGGTGGTCGACGGCGAACTCCGGGTCAGCCTCGACACCGCCGTGCGCGGCATCGCCCCCGGCCAGGCCGTGGTGCTCTACGACGGCACCCGCGTCGTCGGCTCCGCCACCATCGCCACCACCGAACGCCCGGCCGTCACCGCGTAGGCGGGCCTCCCGGGCGCGGGGGTTCCCCTCCGGGGCGGCACGGTCAGAGCGGCGGGTTGGCGTCGGCCGTGAACGGGGCGCCGTGGCCGGGGACGAACCGCATCGCCCGCGACATGGTGCTGCCCTCGCACCGGGACGGCGGGCAGGCCCAGTACCTGGCGGCCCCCGTCCCGGAGGACGGCGAGGACGAACGCCTGGCCGGGGTGCTGGCCTGGGCCCGGGAGCACCTCCACGAGCCGCTGCCGGTGGCGGAGTTGGCCCGGCGGGCGATGATGAGCAAGCGTTCCTTCGCCCGCCGATTCGCCGCGGCCACCGGGACCACCCCGCACGCCTGGCTGCGGGAGCTGCGGCTGGGCGCCGCCGAGGAACTCCTGGAGACGACGGGCCTGCCGGTCGAGGAGGTCGCCCGTCGGGTCGGCTACGGCAGCGCGGCCGTCCTGCGCGAGCAGTTCGTCCGCCGCCGCGGAGTCCCGCCCCGCACCTACCGCCGGGCGTTCACCCGCGTCGCGCACGAGGACTGACCTCCCGCCGCGGCCGCCAGCGCACCTCGCCGTACCAGCGGCGGTGCACCGGCGGTCGCGCCGACCGGCAGGGCGGGTGGTCCGCCGTCGGCGGGTAATGCCGGTGAGCCCCGGCCGCGGGCCGTGATAGACCAGGGAGCACTATGAACATCACCGTCTTCTGCTCCGCGTACTCGCTCGACGACCGCTACTCGGCCCCCGCCGCCGAGTTCGCCCGGCTCCTGGGGGAGGGCGGGCACACCCTCGTCTGGGGAGGGTCGAACGCCGGGCTGATGGGGCTGCTCGCCGACGAGGTGAAGGCGGCCGGCGGCCGGCTGGTCGGCGTGATGGTCGAGATGCTGAAGCACAAGGGCTACGTCGGTGCGGACGAGCTGGTGATGACCGCCGACCTCGCCGCGCGGAAGGCGGAGCTGGCCGCGCGGGCGGACGCGATCGTCGTCCTGGTGGGCGGGCTGGGCACGCTGGACGAGGTCACCGAGGTGCTGGAGCTCAAGAAGCACGGCATGTTCGAGAAGCCGGTGGTCGTCCTGGACACCGAGGGCTTCTACACGGGCCTGCGGACCCAGCTGGAGCGGATGGACGCCGAGGGCTTCCTGCCCCGCCCGCTCGCCGAGCTGATCGGCTTCGCCGACACCCCGGCGCAGGTCTTCGAGCAGCTCAAGGCCTGAGAGGATCGGGCCATGGCTGCACATCTGATCACCGGCGCCGGCTCCGGCATCGGCGCCGTCCTGGCCGGGAAGCTCGCCGAGCGCGGGGACGACCTCTGGCTGCTGGCCCGTGACGCACGGCGGGCCGCCGAACTGCGGGAGCGCTTCCCCGGGGCGCGGACCCTGGTCGGCGACCTCGGCGACCCGGCGAAGCTGTCCTGGGCCTTCGGCCACCAGGCGCTGCCCGGCGAGCTGGACTCGCTGCTGCACGTGGCGGGCGTCGTCGAGCTGGGCACGGTGGGGGACTTGCCGGTGAAGGCCTGGCAGGAGACGCTGAACGTCAACCTGGTCGCCCCCGCCGAGCTGACCAGGCTGCTGCTGCCCTCGCTCCGGCTGGCCAAGGGCCACGTCGTCTTCGTCAACTCCGGCGCCGGCCTGAACGCCCACGCGGAGTGGTCGGCGTACGCGGCGAGCAAGCACGGCCTGAAGGCGCTGGCCGACGCGCTGCGCCAGGAGGAGCACGCGGGCGGTGTCCGGGTCACCTCCGTCTACCCGGGCCGCACCGCGACCGCGATGCAGGTGAAGGTGCACCAGCAGGAGGGCCGGGAGTACGACGCCGGCCGCTGGATCGAGCCGGAGTCCGTCGCCAGGGCGGTGCTGGCCGCCCTGGACGCCTCCCGGGACGCGGAGATCACCGACATCACCGTCCGCCCCGGGCGCTGACCGCGGGGCCGGCGCCGCGCACTAGGCTCGGACGGGTGAGCACCCCACACCCCTTCCCCGACCTGCGCGGCGCCGCCACCGGCGTCGGTTCGCTGCCCGGCACCGACGCCCGGGAGGCCGCCAAGACCTCCACCGGGGCGCTGGAGCACCTGCCGTTCCTGCCCGAGCTGCCGGCGCGCGGCCCGGGCGCCGACATGATCGGCCGCGGCGCCGGCTTCCTGGTCGAGCTGTTCGCGCAGACCGAGCCCAGTGGCTGGCGGTTCACCGACCGCCCCGGCCGGGACACCCGGCGGGCCCACTCCTGGCTGGGCGAGGACCTGGACGCCCTGGAGGAGTTCACCCAGGGCTACCGGGGCGCGCTCAAGGTGCAGGCCGTCGGCCCGTGGACGCTGGCGGCGAGCATCGAGCTGAAGCACGGCGAGAAGGCGCTCTCCGACCACGGCGCCTGCCGGGACGTCGCCGGATCGCTGACCGAGGGCCTGCGCCGCCACCTGGCCGACGTCCGCAAGCGGATCCCGGGCGCTGAGGTCGTCCTCCAGCTCGACGAGCCGTCGCTGCCGGCCGTGCTGGCCGGTTCGGTGAGGACGGCCAGCGGGTTCCAGCGGCTGCGCTCGGTGGACCGGCAGGTCGCCGAGGAGGTGCTGCGCGAGGTGGTCCGCGCCCTGGACGCACCGGTCGTCGTGCACAGCTGCGCGCCCGACGTCCCGATCCCGCTGCTGCGCCGCGCCGGAGTGGCCGGGATCTCGCTGGACTTCTCCCTCCTCACCGAGCGCTCGGACGACGACCTGGGCGAGGCCGTGGAGGCGGGCACGACCTTCCTCGCCGGTGTCGTCCCCTCCACTGACCAGGGAGTGTCCGACCCGGCCGGTAGTGTCCAGGGTGTCAGGACCTTGTGGCGCAGGCTCGGGTTCGCCCCGGAGCTCCTGGGCCGCCGCGTGCTGGTGACGCCGACCTGCGGGCTGGCCGGGGCCTCCCCGGCGTACGCGCGCAGGGCGCTGTCGCAGAGCGTGCGGGCGGCGCAGAGCCTGGTGGACAACCCGGAATGAGATCGTAGGAGGGCTTGCGGTGGAGGCTGTCGAGGGCTGGGAGGACGTCGCGGCGGAGGTGCGCCGCCGGCACGCCGAGCTGGCGCAGGAGATCACCGACCACCGGGTCCGCTACTACGAGCAGGACGCCCCGGTCGTCAGCGACTCCGAGTTCGACGTCCTGATGCGCGAGCTGGAGGCGCTGGAGGCGGAGCACCCGGCCCTGGTCACCCCGGAGTCCCCGACGCAGCGGGTCGGCGGCGCGCCCACCGGGCTGTTCGCCGCGGTCGAGCACCGCGAGCGCCTCCTCAGCCTCGACAACGCGATGGACGACGAGGAGCTCGCGGCCTGGGCCGAGCGCGTCGCCACCGAGCTGCACGGCATCGACTACCACTACCTGTGCGAGCTCAAGGTGGACGGCCTGGCCGTCAACCTCACCTACGAGAACGGCCAGTTGGTGCAGGCGGCGACCCGCGGCGACGGCCGGGTGGGCGAGGACATCACCGCGAACGTCCGGACCATCAAGGAGATCCCGCAGCAGCTGAAGGGCGAGAACGTCCCCGAGCTGGTGGAGATCCGCGGCGAGGTCTACTTCCCGACCGAGGCCTTCGAGGCGCTGAACGCCTCCTTCGTGGCGGAGAACGAGCGCCGGCGCCTGGAGAACGAGGAGCGCGCCCGGGAGGGCAAGCGGCCCCGGGCCCTGATCCGGCTGTTCATGAACCCGCGCAACGCCGCCGCCGGCTCGCTGCGCCAGAAGGACCCGCTGGTCACCGCCTCCCGCCCGCTGCACATGGTGGTGCACGGCATCGGCGCCCGGGTCGGCTTCGACATCGACAACCAGTCGCACGCCTACCGGCTGCTGCACGACTGGGGCCTGCCCACCGCCCGGCACAACGAGGTGGTGGGGACGCTCGACGAGGTGCGGGCGTTCATCAAGCACTTCGGCGAGCAGCGGCACTCGGTCGAGCACGAGATCGACGGCGTGGTCGTCAAGGTGGACGAGATCGCCCTGCAGGGCCGGCTCGGCGCCACCTCCAAGTCCCCGCGCTGGGCGATCGCCTGGAAGTACCCGCCGGAGGAGGTCACCGGCAAGCTCGCCGAGATCAAGGTCGGCATCGGCCGGACGGGTCGGGCCACCCCGTACGCGGTGCTGGCCGAGCCGGTGAAGGTGGCCGGCTCGATGGTGCAGTACGCGACGCTGCACAACCAGGAGGTGGTGAAGGCCAAGGGCGTGCTGCTGGGCGACACGATCGTGCTGCGCAAGGCCGGTGACGTCATCCCGGAGATCCTCGGCCCGGTGGAGAGCCTGCGGGACGGCACCGAGCGGGAGTTCGTGATGCCCTCGCACTGCCACGAGTGCGGGGCCGAGCTGCGCCCGATGGCCGAGGGGGACATCGACCTGCGCTGCCCCAACGCCCAGTTCTGCCCGGCCCAGATCCGCGAGCGGATCGCCTTCCTGGGCGGGCGCTCCTCGCTGGACGTCGAGGGCCTCGGCTACGTCGCGGCCACCGCGCTGACCCAGCCGCTGGAGCCGGCCGAGGCGCCGGTGAAGGACGAGGGCGACATCTTCGGGCTGTCGATGGAGCAGCTGCTGCCGATCCAGGTGCTGGTGCGGGACCAGAAGACGGGCATGCCCAAGCTGGACGACCGCACCGGCGAGGAGAAGCGGGCCACCTTCTTCGCCAACCAGAAGGGCGAGCCCAAGAAGACGGCCGGGATCCTGCTGGAGAACCTGGAGCGGGTGAAGGACCGTCCGCTCTGGCGGTTCCTCAACGGCCTCTCGATCCGGCACGTGGGCCCGGTCGCGGCCCAGGAGCTGGCCCGCGAGTTCCGCGACCTGGACCGGATCTTCTCGGCCACCGAGGAGGAGCTGGCCGCGGTCGAGGGCGTCGGGCCGATCATCGCCCGTTCGGTGGTCGAGTGGTTCCAGGAGGACTGGCACCGGGAGATCCTGGAGAAGTGGCGTGCCGCCGGCGTCCGCTTCACCGAGGAGTTCGCGGACGAGGAGGAGGCGGAGCGCCCGCTGGAGGGGCTGACGGTGGTGGTCACCGGCACCCTGGCCGGGCACACCCGGGACGGCGCCAAGGAGGCGCTGACCTCGCGTGGTGCGAAGGTGACCGGCTCGGTGTCGAAGAAGACCGATTTTGTCGTCGCCGGTGACAACCCCGGGTCCAAGTTCGACAAGGCCGTTCAGCTCGGCCTGCCCGTCCTGGACGACGCGGGCTTCGCGGTGCTGCTCGCCGACGGCCCGGCCGCGGCCCGCGCCCACCTGGGCCTGCCCGAGGCCGGGGAGGCCCCCGCCGGGGCCGCGGAGGAGGCCGCCCCGAGCGCCGGGTGACCGAATCCGTCTTGTTATCGTCCTGATGCAACGTCACCGGGTGTCGCGCCGTGAAAGCGGGCATTGTGTCACTGTGCGACATCCAGGCGCGGTGGCGCGTTTCCGGTTGTCCGAAAGTCTGCCCACCGGGTGGGCCCCGGCATACCCTGGAGCGCAACAGAGTGTCAGCAGGGGTGGGGGCACCGGCTGAGCCGGTACTCCGCGGGGTCGCTCCATGCCCGGCAGCTGTCGGTACCGGCACGGTGCCTCACCGTAAGGCGGCCTGACGGGGCGGGCCCGACGGAGGACAGGGCTTATGGATCGTACGACCGGCGGTGCGCCCACACGCCCGCCGCAGGGGGTGGCGGGTGCGGTCCTGCTGCTCGGCGTGCTGCTGGCCGGTGCTGCGCCGCTCATCCCGCTGGCCGTCCTGGTCTACCGGTACGAACCCGAACTGCTGCCGCTGTTCGCGGTGCCGCTGGCGGTGCTGGTCGCCGCCTGGCGGATCGCCCGCGACCGCGCCCGCGACCAGCTGACCGACCCGCTGACGGACCTGCCCAACCGTCAGGCCCTGCTGATGGCGGCACAGGAGGCGATCGCGGAGCGCGAGGACGGCTACAGCGTCGGTCTCATCCTGCTCGACCTCGATCGGTTCCGGTCGCTCAACGACACCCTCGGCCACACCGCCGGGGACCGGCTGCTGGTGCACATCGCCCGCCGGCTGCACCGCGCGCTGCGCTCCGGCGGCCCGGCCGGCAGCGCCACCCGGGAGTCCATCGACGACGTCTTCGCCGGCCTGCCCCGGCACTACCGGCGCGGCCGCCCGATGGTGGCCCGGATGGGCGGCGACGAGTTCGCCGTGCTGCTGCCCGGCATCAACTGCCCGGACAGCCTGGAGCGGGTCGCCAAGGCGCTGATCGCCGAACTCGCCGCACCGATCCGACTGGACGGGCTGCTGCTGGTGCTGGAGGCCAGCGCCGGGGTCTGCGTCTACCCGCAGCACGCCCAGGACGCCGAGTCGCTGCTGCGCCGGGCCGACGTGGCGATGGGCCACGCCCAGCGCGGCTGCAGCGGCGTCGCCCAGTACGACGAGACCCAGGACGCCGACACGCCCTACCGGATAGGGCTGCTGGGGGACCTGCGCCGGGCCCTGGAGACCGGCGAGGTGCAGCTGCACTACCAGCCGAAGGTGGCCTTCGACGGCCGGGTGGTCGGCCTGGAGGCGCTGCTGCGCTGGGAGCGCCCCGGCCAGGGGCGGGTCTCGCCGGACGAGTTCGTCGGGCTCGCCGAGTCCAGCGGCCTGATGCCGCGGCTCACCGACTACGTGCTGGAGGCGGCGGTCGGCCAGCTCGCCTACTGGCGGGACCAGGGCCTGCAGGTGCAGGTCGCGGTCAACGTCTCGCCGCGTGACGTGCTCAACCCGGGCTTCGCCCAGCGGGTGGCCGGCCACCTCGTCCGCCACCAGGTGCCGGCCCACGCGCTCCAGTTGGAGATCACCGAGCGGCTGCTGCTGGACGACTCCCGGCGGGCCGCCGACACCCTCGCCGAACTGCGCGGCTACGGCGTCGGGATGTCCCTGGACGACTTCGGCACCGGCCACTCCTCGTTGGTGCGGCTGCGCAGCCTGCCGGTCGGCGAGCTGAAGATCGACCGCTCGTTCGTCTCCCGGATGGTCGCCGACGACCACGACGCGGCGGTGGTCCGCTGCTCGGTGGAGCTGGCGCACTCGCTGGGCCTGACGGTGGTCGCCGAGGGCGTCGAGGACGACGAGACCTGGGAGCGGCTGCACTGCATGGGCGTGGACGCCGTCCAGGGCTGGCTGGTGTCGGCCGCGCTGCCGGCCGAGCAGGCCACCGCCTGGCTGCGGGTGCACCGCACCGGGGCCCCGCCGGTGGAGCGGCTGGCCACCCCGTCGGGTCAGCTGCCGTCCGGACTGAAGGCGGTCCAGGGCGGGTCCGCGCTGCCCGGCCAGTCGGTGCTGCCGCCGGCCCGCAAGGCCGTCCACCCGGTGCCGGTCGTGCAGGGCGTCCCCGCGGTCCAGGGCGTCCCGGTCGCGCAGGCCGTCCCGGTCGTGCCGCCGGCCGTCCAGCCCGCCGTGCCGCCGGTGCTGCCGCCGGCCCTCCCCCCGGTGCTGCCGCCGGCCGCGCAGGCGGTCCAGGGCGCGGCCGCCGTCCATCCGGTGCCCGTCGTCCATCCGGTGCCCGCCGCGCAGGCCGTCCAGACCGCGCCCGTGCCGCACCAGATGCCCGGCGCACCGCGGGAGATCAAGGCGCCGGGGGCGCAGAGTTGGGCCCGCAGCGGGCCGCAGTGACGGCCGCGCGGCTCACTCGTTGGCCGGTGGCCGGGCCGGGCCCCATAGGATGGGGTCCCAAGACCATGAGGAAGGAGCGCCGGGACCGGCTGCTCCTGCCCGGGCCCGGTGCCGCCTGAGGGTGGCGGCGGGCCTCACCAGAACTCACCCTGAGGATCGCTGCATGCCTGGCATCACGCGCGAGGAGGTCGCCCACCTCGCCCGGCTGTCGCGTCTTGAGCTGAAGCCCGAAGAGCTGGACCACTTCGCCGAGCAGCTCGACGTGATCATCGGCGCGGTCGCCCGCGTTTCCGAGGTCGCCGGACAGGACGTCCCGCCGACCTCCCACCCGCTCCCGCTGACCAACGTCATGCGCGCGGACGAGGTGCGCCCGTCGCTCACCCCGGACGAGGCGCTGTCCGGCGCCCCGGCCGCCGAGGAGCAGCGTTTCCGTGTGCCGCAGATCCTCGGGGAGGACTGACCGAGATGACCGAGATGACCCCCACTCCGATCATCAGGTGGACGGCCGCCGAGACGGCCGCCGCCATCGCCACCGGCGAGGTGTCCGCGGTCGAGGTCGCGCAGGCGCACCTGGACCGCATCGACGCCGTCGACAAGAAGGTCAACGCCTTCCTGCACGTCGACACCGAGGGTGCGCTGAGCGCGGCCCGGGCCGTCGACGAGAAGCGCGCCAGGGGCGAGGAGCTGGGCCCGCTGGCCGGTGTCCCGCTCGCCCTGAAGGACGTCTTCACCACCAAGGGCGTGCCGACCACCTGCGGCTCCAAGATGCTCGAGGGCTGGATCCCGCCCTACGACGCCACGCTGACCAGCCGTCTCAAGGACGCCGGCGTCGTCATCCTCGGCAAGACCAACATGGACGAGTTCGCGATGGGCTCCTCCACCGAGAACTCGGCCTACGGCCCGACCGGCAACCCGTGGGACCTCTCCCGGATCCCCGGCGGCTCCGGCGGCGGTTCGGCCGCCGCGCTGGCCGCCTTCGAGGCCCCGCTGGCGATCGGCACCGACACCGGCGGCTCGATCCGCCAGCCGGGCGCCGTCACCGGCACCGTCGGCGTCAAGCCGACCTACGGCGCGGTGTCCCGCTACGGCCTGGTCGCCTTCTCCTCCTCGCTGGACCAGGGCGGCCCGTGCGCCCGCACCGTGCTGGACGCGGCGCTGCTGCACGAGGCCATCGCCGGGCACGACCCGCTGGACTCCACCTCGATCGACGCGCCCGTCCCGGCCGTGGTCGAGGCCGCGAGGATGCGCGACGTCCGCGGCATGCGGATCGGCGTCGTCAAGGAGTTCTCCGGCGAGGGCTACCAGTCCGGCGTGATGCAGCGCTTCGACGAGTCGGTGGAGCTGCTGCGCGAGCTGGGTGCCGAGGTCGTCGAGGTCTCCTGCCCGTCCTTCACCCTGGCGCTGCCGGCGTACTACCTGATCGCGCCCAGCGAGTGCTCCTCCAACCTGGCCCGCTTCGACGCGATGCGCTACGGCCTGCGGGTCGGCGACGACGGCTCCCGCTCGGCCGAGGAGGTCACCGCGCTGACCCGCGAGGCCGGCTTCGGCGACGAGGTCAAGCGCCGCATCATCCTGGGCACCTACGCGCTGTCCTCGGGCTACTACGACGCCTACTACGGCTCGGCGCAGAAGGTCCGCACGCTCATCTCGCGCGACTTCGACGCGGCCTTCGCCGGCGTGGACGTGCTGGTCTCGCCGACCACGCCGACCACCGCCTTCCCGATCGGCGAGCGCGCCGACGACCCGATGGCGATGTACCTGGCCGACCTGTGCACGATCCCGTCGAACCTGGCGGGCAACGCGGCCATGTCGCTGCCGGTCGGCCTGGCGCCGGAGGACAATCTCCCGGTCGGCCTGCAGATCATCGCACCCGCGATGGCGGACGACCGCCTGTACCGCGTGGGCGGCGCCGTCGAGGCCGCACTCAACGACAAGTGGGGGCACCCCCTGCTGGAGGAGGCACCGGCACTGTGAGCAAGATCGAGAAGGCCAAGGGCTTCAAGCACTCGAAGCCCGGTCTGTGGCTGTCCATCGGCACCAGCGCCTTCGGCGCGATCTCCGTGGCCAAGGACGTCCGGAAGGCCCGCGAGGAGAGCGACACCCTCAAGCTGGTCAACGCCCTGGTCGGCGCCGCCGCGCTGATCACCGGCACCGCCCTGCTGGTGCGCGAGCTGCGCCGGCTGGGCTCCGACGACGTGCTGCTGGGCTGAGCTGAGCGCCCCGGCCCGGCCCCGCGCGAGCGGCGGCCGGGCCCGTACCTCCCAAGACTTTTAGTGAAGGGGACGCTGTGAGCGTCATGAACCTGGTCTCCTACGAGGACGCTCTCGCGTCGTACGACCCGGTGATGGGCCTTGAGGTCCACGTCGAGCTGGGCACCAAGACCAAGATGTTCTGCGGTTGCTCGACCGAGCTGGGCGCCGAGCCGAACAGCCAGACCTGCCCGACCTGCCTGGGCCTGCCCGGCTCGCTGCCGGTGGTCAACGCGATCGGCGTGGAGTCGGCCGTCAAGATCGGCCTGGCGCTGAACTGCGAGATCGCCGAGTGGTGCCGGTTCGCGCGGAAGAACTACTTCTACCCGGACATGCCCAAGAACTTCCAGACCTCGCAGTACGACGAGCCGATCGCCTTCAACGGCTACCTCGACGTGCAGCTGGAGGACGGTTCGACCTTCCGCGTGGAGATCGAGCGCGCCCACATGGAGGAGGACACCGGCAAGTCCAGCCACGTCGGCGGCGCCACCGGCCGCATCCACGGCGCGACCCACTCGCTGCTGGACTACAACCGGGCCGGCATCCCGCTGATCGAGATCGTCACCAAGCCGATCGTCGGCGCCGGCGAGCGCGCCCCCGAGGTCGCCCGGGCGTACGTCGCCGAGCTGCGCGAGCTGATCAAGGCGCTCGGCGTCTCCGAGGCCCGGATGGACAAGGGCCAGATGCGCTGCGACGTCAACCTGTCGCTGCGCCCGAACGGCACCGAGACCTTCGGCACCCGCTCGGAGACCAAGAACGTCAACTCGCTGCGCAGCGTGGAGCGGGCGGCCCGCTTCGAGATCCAGCGGCACGCCACGGTGCTGACCGACGGCGGCACCATCGTCCAGGAGACCCGTCACTTCCACGAGGAGGACGGCAGCACCACCTCCGGCCGGATCAAGGACAACGCCGAGGACTACCGCTACTTCCCCGAGCCGGACCTGGTGCCGGTCGCGCCCGCCCGGGCGTGGGTCGAGGAGCTGCGGGCGGGCCTGCCCGAGCTGCCGCGGGTGCGCCGCGCCCGGCTGCAGGCCGAGTGGGACCTGTCCGACAAGGACATGCAGGCGGTGCTGAACGCCGGCGCCGTCGAGCCGATCCAGGAGACCATCGCCGCCGGCGCCCCGGCCGACCAGGCCCGCAAGTGGTGGATGGGCGAGCTGGCCCGCCGCGCCAACGAGACCGGGACGGAGCTCAGCGAGCAGCCGATCACCCCGGCGCAGGTCGCCCGGGTCACCGCGCTCGTCGCCGAGGGCAAGCTGAACGACAAGCTGGCCCGTCAGGTCATCGAGGCCGTGCTGGCCGGCGAGGGCGAGCCGGACGAGGTCGTCGAGAAGCGCGGCCTGGCCGTCGTCTCGGACGACTCGGCGCTCGGCGCCGCGGTCGACCAGGCCATCGCCGAGAACGAGGCGATCGCCGCCAAGATCCGCGACGGCAAGGTCGCGGCCGTCGGCGCGCTGGTCGGCGCGGTCATGAAGGCCACCCGCGGCCAGGCCGACGCCGCCCGCGTGAAGGACCTGATCCTGGAGCGCCTCGGCGTGGAAGGTCAGTAGGCACTGTCTGGAGCGCCTCGGCGTGGAAGGTCAGTAGGCACCGTCTGGAGCGCCTCGGCGTCACCGCCTAGAGGACCCTAGGGACTTCCTAAGGCATCTAAGGCGTCTAAGGCCCCCTAAGTAGGGTCTAAGGCCCGGTTTCACCTCCGAATCGGAGTGAGGCCGGGCCTTTGCCGTGTTCCAGGGGCCCGTCTAAGGCATCCGGGGCCCGGAAGATCGGTCAGGCTTCCGATGTGGCGACCCCCGCTGGGGGAGGAAGCTCTTACTCGACAGCGAAACGCAGTGCGAAACCCGAAGTGGGGAACCGAAGTGATCGAGTACGAGCTCATCCAGCAGCAGGGCCTCGAGCTTGCCGCCCGCGCCGAGCACCAGCGCCTGGTACGCGAGGCCAAGGAGGCGCGCCGTCTGCGGCAGCGTCCGGTGGCCGCCCGCTTCCAGCGGCGCGCCGTGCGCCAGCGCGAATGCTGACGGACCGGCACCACGTCGGTGCCGAAGGGATTCCGGAGGGGGAGGCGCCGCAGACGAGCGCCTCCCCCTCCGGGCTTCCAGCGGGCGGGATATCCCCTCGGCCCGCCGGGTCCGGCTATGGCATGCTCGCCTCCATGCAGCAGATATCGGTGAGTCCCGTCTTCGTCGGTCGCGGCAGCGAGATCACCGAACTGACCGTCGCCCTGCGCAGGGCCGGCACCGGCAGCCCGCAGGCCGTCCTGATCGGCGGCGAGGCAGGCGTCGGCAAGACCAGGCTGCTGGAGGAGTTCCTGCAGCGGGCCGCGGACGGCGGGGCGCTCACCACGCTCGGCAGCTGTCTGGAGGTCGGGGCCGAAGGCCTGCCCTACGCCCCGCTGGCCACCGCGCTGCGCAGGCTGCACCGTGCGCTGGGCGCCGAGTTGGAGGCCGCGGCGGCCGGCAGCGAGGGCCACCTGGCGCGGCTGCTGCCCGAGTTCGGCGAGGCCGACGGCGAACCCAACGACGAGTACGGCCGGGCCCGGCTGTTCGAGCACACCGCGAGGCTGTTCGAGCGGCTCGGCGCGGAGCGTACCCTCGTGCTCGCCGTCGAGGACCTGCACTGGTCCGACCGCTCCACCCGCGAGCTGCTCGCCTTCCTGGTCCGCACCCTGCACCGGTCCCGGGTCCTGCTGATCGCCACCTACCGCACCGACGACCTGCACCGCCGGCACCCGCTGCGGCCCTTCCTCGCCGAGCTGGAACGGCTGCGCACCGTCCAGCGCCTGGAGCTGGCCCGGTTCGGCCGCCGCGAGGTCGCCGCCCAGCTGGCCGGCATCCTCGGCACCGCCGTCCCCGACCGGCAGCTGGTGGACCGCATCCACCGCCGCTCCGAGGGGAACCCGTTCTTCGTCGAGGAGTTGGCCACCGCCTTCGAGGACGGCTGCGGCGCCGGGCTCACCGACTCGCTGCGGGACATCCTGCTGGTCCGGGTGGAGACCCTGGACGAGGAGGCCCAGCGGGTGGTGCGGATCGCCGCCGAGGGCGGCTCGCACGTCGAACACGCCCTGCTGGCCGCCGTCCTGGACGACGACGAGGAGGCGCTGATCGAGGCGCTGCGGGCGGCCGTCGGGGCCAACATCCTGCGCCCGGACGGCGACGGCGAGGGCTACCGCTTCCGGCACGCGCTGGTCCGCGAGGCGGTCTCGGACGACCTGCTGCCGGGCGAGCGGCACCGGATCAACCGCAAGTTCGCGCTCGCCGTCGAGGCGCAGCGGCACCTGGTCTCCTGCGACGCGCTGCCGGCCCGGCTGGCCAACTACTGGTACCACGCGCACGACCCGGCGAAGGCGCTGCCCACCGCGCTGGACGCGGCCCGGGCCGCCCGCCGCCGCAACGCCTTCGCCGAGCAGCTGGGCATGCTGGAGCGGGCGCTGGAGCTGTGGGACATGGTCTCCGAGGACGTGCTGGCGCACACCCTGCGCCCGTACGACTGGGCCGAGACGTACCCGCCCGGCTCCTGCGACCACGGGGCCGCCGACCCGGAGTGCGACCGGATCCAGCTGATCGACGTGCTGGCCGAGGCGGTGGTCGCGGCCCGGCGCTGCGGTGACCGCGAGCGCGGCCTGAGCCTGGCCAAGCGCGGGCTGCGGCTGGTCGACGAGTCGGTGCACCCGGTGCGCGCGGCCTGGTTCCGGATCAACCGGGCCCGGATGCTGGGCAACCTGCGCCGCTCCGGCGACGACGAGGAGATCCTGCACGCGCACCAGCTGGTCGAGCACCTGCCGCCGTCCGCCGTCCAGGCCGAGGTGTTCGCGCTCGGCGCCGGGGTGGCGATGCTCAAGAAGCCCGGCCCCGAGCACATCGAGCTCGCCCGGCGGGCGATCCGGATCGCCGAGGAGGTCGGCGCGCACTCGGTCGAGGTGCACGCCCGGATGACGCTCGGCGGCCTGCGCTACGACGTCGAGGGCGACGCCGAGGGCGGGCTGGCCGAGCTGGCCGGCGCGGTCGAGCGGGCCCGCCTGCTGGGCGTGCCCGACCTGCTGCTGCGCGGCATCAACAACCTGGCCAGTCTGCAGCGCGGGCTGGGCCGGTCCGAGGAGGCGGTGGCGCTGGCCCGCGAGGGCCTGGACTACGCGGACGGCAGCGGGCTGCTGCGCAACATCGGCACCATCCTCACCGGCAACCTGGCCGAGGCGCTCACCGACCTGGGCCGGGTGAAGGAGGCCGACGAGGTGCTGTCGGCCTGCGAGCTGACCAGCCTGAGCGGCACCCACGCCGAGTTCCTGGACCGGATGCGCGGCGAGCTCGCCCTGCTGCGCGGGGACCGCGCCGGGGCGGCGACCATGCTGGCGCAGGCCCGGGCGGCCAACCGGGTCGGCCAGCTGCAGCACAGCGTGCCGATCAGCCGGCTGGCGGTGCGGGTCGCCGCGCTCGGCGGGCGGCCGCTGGAGGCCCGGGCCGAACTGCTCGCGGCGCTGGCCGAGGACGCCCGGCCAGGGTACGAGTCCGACGTCTACCCGCTGCTGGTGGAGGCCGCCGCCGTGGAGGCGGACAGCCGGGGCCTGCCGGAGGCCGGGCCCGGCCGGGCCGGGGTGCTGGCCGCGATCGCCGCCGCGGCGGCCCGGCTGCGCCCGCGGGCACCGCTGCACGACGGCTGGGCGCTGCTGCTGGCGGGTGAGCTGGCCCGTGCGGAGGGCGCCGACACCCCGGAGCACTGGGCGGCCGCGGTCGCCGTGCTGCGGCCGACCGGTCTGCCGTACCCGCTCGCGGCGGCCCTGCTGCGGGCCGGCGAGGCGGAGGTGCAGGCCGGGCGGCGCGAGGCCGGGGCCGAACTGCTGCGCGAGGCGCGGGAGCTGGCGGCGGCCCGGGGGGACCGCCCGCTGCTGGCGGAGATCACCGGGCTGGCCGACCGGGCCGGGCTGGCGCTGGCGCCGGCCGCGGCCGGGGGAGCGGCCCCGGCGGCATCGGTGGCGGTGCCCGTGCCCGGGGAGTCCTTCGGGCTCACCCCCCGTGAGCGGGACGTGCTCCGGTTGCTCGCGCGCGGCTGGACGAACCGGCAGATCGCCGAGGAGCTGTACATATCTCCGAAGACCGCGAGCGTGCACGTGTCCAACATCCTGGGCAAGCTCGCGGTCGGCGGCCGGGGCGAGGCGGCCGCGCTGGCGCACCGGTTGCGGTTGTTCCCGGACGACCTGACCCCGGCCGGCCGCTGATCCACGCCCGGCCGCCGGGCCCCCGACCGCCGCGGTCCGGGCGGTCCGGCGGCCGGGCGCCGTCACGTGCTCCCGTGCGCGCCGCGTGAGCCCCTCCCCGCGCGCCGCCGCCAACCGGGCCGATCCGCCGGATTAAGGTGCTTTACCCCTCCTCCTCGCCATTACTCTAAGTTGAGTGTGCGTGTCATTGAGTGACGGATTTGGTGTAGGGTCCCGACTGGGAACATCGGTGCGGTGCGGCGGCCGGAAGGCCGCCCGCCCCCTGGGCCACCGTCCTGACGGGGCGCCAGGCCGCCGCGTACGGCCGAGAGGTGCGCGGCCGGTGGCCCGTGGCCGGGGCGCCAGGCCCCGCGCCGGAGGGGGAGAGGCCGAGTGAGCTCCACCGATACGGTGCTGCCCGGAGCCGGACGGTCGGGTGCGCCGCCCGCCGACGCGTCCGGCACCGACCCGGCCGGACCGGCCCGCAGCCGCCCGCTGCGCCGGCTCCGGGAGAGCCGGGCGCTGCCCGGGCTCGCCCTCGGCGCGCTCTGCCTGGCCTACGCCCTGGGCGCGGCGGCCGGCTGGGGATCCCGCCAAGTCTCCAACTTCATGGGGGACTTCGGACTGGCCGCGGCAGCCCTCGCGGCCGCGCTGTCCTGTCTCGTGTACGGCTGCACCGTCGGCGGGCACGCCCGCCCGGCCTGGCTGCTGTTCGGCCTCTCCTCGCTGATGGTCGCCTTCGGCAACGGCACCTGGGGCTGGTACGAACTGGTCGCCGGGACGGACCTGCCGAAGGACTCGCTCGCCGAGTACGCCTTCCTGATGTTCGCCCCGCTCGCCATCACCGGCCTCCTGGTGCTCGCCCAGCGCCCGCGCTCCGCCGCCGGCTGGCTCTGCCTGCTGCTCGACGGCTGGTTGATCGCCGGCTCGCTGTTCACCCTCAGCTGGAGCCTGGCGCTCGGCCGGATCGCCGCCGGCGAGGACGGCTCGCCGCTTCGCCTGGCGCTCAACCTCGCCTACCCGGTGCTGGACATCCTGCTGGTCAGCCTGGTGGTCGGGCTGCGCTTCGGCGGCCGGGACGGCAACCGGGCCGCGGTGCACACCGCGATGGTGGCGCTCGCCGTCACCGTGCTGTGCGACGCCCTGTTCACCTCCCCGGAGCTGCGCAGCACCTACCACTCGGGCGGACTGCTGGACGCCGGCTGGTTCTCCGGCAGCCTGCTGCTGGCCTGGGCGCCGTGGTCGCAGCGCTGGCGCCGTCCGCTGCGCGAGCACCCCTCGGCCGGCGGCCCGCCGCGCCGCCGGGTGGCCACCACCTTCAGCGCGCTGACCCCGTACGCGGCCGCCGCGGTCTGCACCGCCGGGATCCTCTACAACGCCCTCGGCGGGCGGCAGTTGGACCGGGTGGTGGCCGCGGCCGCCTGCACCGTGGGGCTGGCGCTCATCCTGCGCCAGGGGGTGATGCTGCTGGACAACCTGTCGCTCGCCCAGGAGCTCGGCCACAAGGAGGCGCACTTCCGCTCCCTGGTGCAGGGCTCCAGCGACGTCATCATGATCGCCGGCGCCAACGGGGTGCTCTCCTACGTCTCCCCGGCCGCGCTCGGCGTCTACGGCCGGGACCCGGAGGAGCTGGTCGGCGGCAACCTGCTGGACCTGGTCCACCCCGAGGACGTCGACCGGGTGCTCGCCGAGGTCCGCCGCTACCTGGCGCGGGTCCGGCTCACCGCCCACCGCTGCCCGGGCACCGCCGAGCCGTCCGCCCGGGTGGAGTGCCGGATCAGCTCCGGCGGCGGCGAGTGGCTGCACGTCGAGTCGACGGTCAGCCGGCACCGCGACGGCCTGATCCTCAACAGCCGGGACGTCACCGAACGGGTCATGCTCCAGGCGCAGTTGCAGCACAACGCCTTCCACGACCCGCTGACCGACCTGCCCAACCGGGCGCTGTTCGCGCAGCGGCTGCGGGCCGCCCTGGCCGCCCGCGGGCAGCAGGGCGAGGCCGGCGCCGGGGTCGCGGTGCTCTTCCTCGACCTGGACGGCTTCAAGGCCGTCAACGACACGGCCGGCCACCAGGTCGGCGACGAGCTGCTGGTGCAGGCCGCCCGCCGCCTCCAGGGGGCCGTCCGCTGCGGGGACACCGTGGCCAGGTTCGGCGGCGACGAGTTCGCCGCCCTGGTCTGCGGCCCGCTCGGCCGCCTCCAGGTCCAGGAGCTCGCCGAGCGGCTGCGGGTCGCGCTCTCGGCGCCGTACTGGATCGGCGGCGCCGAACTCGGGGTCGCCGCCAGCATCGGCATCGCCTTCGGCACCCCCGAGCGGGGCCCGGCCGCCGACCCGAAGGCCGCCACCGACGAGCTGATGCGCAACGCCGACCTCGCGATGTACCGCGCCAAGTCCGAGGGCAAGGGGCGCGTGGTGCTCTACGCCCCCGCCATGCGGGCCGACCTGGAGCGCCGCACCGAGCTGGAGGAGCGGCTGCGGGTCGCCGTCCGGGAGGGCGGCTTCACCCTGCTCCACCAGCCCGTGGTGGACCTCGCCAGCGGTGCGGTGACCGGGGTCGAGGCGCAGGCCCGCTGGCGCTCGGCGGGCGGACTGCTGCTCACCCCGGCCGAGTTCCTGCGCTCGGCGGAGTACGGCGACGCGGCCACCCGGTTCTCCCGCTGGCTGGTCCAGGAGGCCGTGACGGCCGCCGCGGCCCGGCGCGGGGGGCCGGGCCGCAGCCGCACCGGGCCGGCCTGCGTCCCGGTGGCCGTCCGGCTCTCCACCGAGCGGCTCTGCTCACCCGGCCTGTACGAGACGGTGGCCGCGGCCCTGCGCGACAGCCGGCTGCCGGCCGGCGAGCTGGTGATCGAGGTGGCCCGGATGGGCCCGGACCCGCTCGCCGACGAGCTGGGCCGCCGGCTGGCCGCGCTCCGCCGCCTCGGGGTCACCACCGTGCTGGCCGGCTACGGCGCCGGCAGCGGCTCGCTCGGGGCGCTGGCCCGGCTGCCCCTGGACGGTCTCAAGCTGGACCGCTCGCTGGTCCGGGACCTCGGCGAGTCCGCGCTCAGCCGCACCCTCGCCGGGCACGCCCTGCGGCTCGGCCGCGACCTCGGGCTGGTCACCGCCGCGGAGGGGGTGGACCTGCCCCGGCAGGTCGCCGCGCTGCAGGAGCTGGGCTGTCGGCAGGGCCAGGGCTCGGCCTTCGCGCCCCCGCTGGACGAGACCCGGCTGCGCCGGGCGCTGGTGCGCCGCGGCTATCCGCTGCCGAGACCGCTGGGCTCGGTCTCGGCCCGGCGGGCGTACCTGGCCGCGGACACCCGTCCGGGTGTCCGCGGGGAGGGCGGTGCCGGGCGGGTCGCGCACCGCCACGGGGCCCCCGACCTGCCCGAACACCGCGCGGTGACCGGCCCGGGCTCCGGCTCGCATGGTGAGACGGCGATCCCACCTGCTTGACATGCGCCCCCGTGCAGGAGGAGGGTCGTTGCCATGCGCACCCGAATTCTCGTACTTGGCGGGCGCGTCGGCTGAGCGGGCTCGTAGGCCCTGCTCGTGACAGACCGACGCGCCACCCCTCGCATGCCCTGGGCACGAGGGGTTTTTTGTTGCACTGACGCTGTTCCACCACCGCAAAACCCTGGCCCCAAACGCTCCGGACCACCCCGATCCACCGGGGAGCGCGGGACGATTGAGGCAGAGCCGGCGATCGGCCCGGAACCGGGACCCCACCCTCGTACCACCGGGGCCCGCAGCCACCGGGCCGGCAAAAACCCGAGAAGAGACAGGCAGATGACCGAGCACGCCGCATCCCCCCGCCGCGGGGACAACCCGGCCGCCCACGCTCCCGCTCCCCAGCACGTCGTCGAGACCATGACCGGCGCCCAGTCGCTCATCCGCTCGCTGGAGGCCGTGGGCGCGGACACCGTCTTCGGCATCCCGGGCGGGGCCATCCTTCCCGCGTACGACCCGCTGATGGACTCCGCCAAGGTGCGCCACATCCTGGTCCGGCACGAGCAGGGTGCCGGGCACGCCGCCACCGGATACGCCCAGGCCACCGGCCGGGTCGGGGTCTGCATGGCGACCTCCGGCCCCGGGGCGACCAACCTGGTGACCCCGATCGCCGACGCCTACATGGACTCGGTGCCCGTCGTCGCGATCACCGGCCAGGTCGCCTCCAAGGCGATCGGCACCGACGCCTTCCAGGAGGCGGACATCTGCGGCATCACGATGCCGATCACCAAGCACAACTACCTGGTCACCGACCCGGCCGAGATCCCCCGGGTGATCGCCGAGGCGTTCCACATCGCCGCCACCGGCCGCCCCGGGCCGGTCCTGGTCGACATCGCCAAGGACGCGCTGCAGGCCACCACCACCTTCCGCTGGCCGGTGGAGACCTCGCTGCCCGGCTACCGCCCGGTCACCAAGCCGCACGCCAAGCAGATCCGCGAGGCCGCGAAGATGCTGGTGAGCGCCAAGCGCCCGGTGCTGTACGTCGGCGGCGGCGTCATCAAGGCGCAGGCCACCGCCGAGCTGCGGATCCTCGCCGAGCTGACCGGCGCCCCCGTGGTCACCACCCTGATGGCCCTCGGCGCCTTCCCCGACAGCCACCCGCAGCACCTCGGCATGCCCGGCATGCACGGCACCGTCCCGGCGGTCACCGCGCTGCAGAAGGCCGACCTGCTGTTCACCCTCGGCGCCCGCTTCGACGACCGCGTCACCGGCAAGCTGGACAGCTTCGCCCCGTACGCCAAGGTCGTCCACGCGGACATCGACCCGGCCGAGATCGGCAAGAACCGCCCGGCCGACGTGCCGATCGTCGGCGACGCCCGCGAGGTGCTGGCCGACCTGATCGTGGCCGTCCAGGCCGAGTTCGACGCCGGCCACAAGGGCGACTACGCCGAGTGGTGGGAGAAGCTCGACGAGTGGAAGAAGACCTACCCGCTGGGCTACGAGGAGGCCCCCGGCGGCCAGCTCTCCCCGCAGCAGGTCATCGAGCGGATCGGCCGGCTGGTCGGCCCGGACGCGATCTACGCGGCGGGCGTCGGCCAGCACCAGATGTGGAGCTCGCAGTTCATCCGGTTCGAGAAGCCGGGCACCTGGCTGAACTCGGGCGGCGCGGGGACCATGGGCTACGCCGTCCCGGCGGCGATGGGCGCCAAGGCCGGCCGGCCGGAGGCCACGGTCTGGGCCATCGACGGCGACGGCTGCTTCCAGATGACCAACCAGGAGCTGGTCACCTGCGCCCTGAACGGCATCCCGATCAAGGTCGCGGTCATCAACAACGGCTCGCTCGGCATGGTCCGCCAGTGGCAGACGCTGTTCTACAACCAGCGCTACTCCAACACCGTGCTGCACTCCGGCCCCGACCACGACGGCATCGAGCCGCCGGCCCAGGGCACCCGGATCCCCGATTTCGTCCTGCTGTCCGAGGCGATGGGGTGCGTCGGTCTGCGCTGCGAGCGCCCCGAGGACCTGGACGCGGTGATCAAGCAGGCGATGGAGATCAACGACCGCCCGGTCGTCATCGACTTCATCGTCCACCAGGACGCCATGGTCTGGCCGATGGTCGCGGCGGGCACCAGCAACGACGAGATCCAGTTCGCCAAGGGCGTGAGGCCCGACTTCGGCGACGACCTCGACTGAGCCCGCCCCGCCACCCGACCCCACCCTTCGTTCGTCCGGCTACGCCGGGCCCCTCTGGGAACGACTGAGGAACCCCATGTCCAAGCACACCCTCTCCGTCCTGGTCGAGAACAAGCCAGGCGTGCTCGCCCGCATCGCCGCGCTGTTCTCCCGTCGGGGCTTCAACATCGACTCCCTCGCCGTCGGCCCGACCGAGCACCCGGACGTGTCCCGGATGACCATCGTGGTCAACGTCGAGGACCTCCCGCTGGAACAGGTCACCAAGCAGCTCAACAAGCTCGTGAACGTGATAAAGATCGTCGAGCTCGACCAGTCCGCTGCGATCCAGCGGGAACTGGTCCTGGTGAAGGTCCGCGCCGACAACGAGACCCGGTCGCAGATCGTCGAGATCGTCCAGCTGTTCCGTGCCAAGACCGTCGACGTGTCCCCCGACGCGGTGACCATCGAGGCCACCGGCAGCTCGGACAAGCTGGAGGCCATGCTCCGGATGCTGGAGCCTTACGGCATCAAGGAGTTGGTCCAGTCCGGCCTGGTCGCCATCGGGCGCGGCGCCCGTTCGATCACGGACCGCTCGCTGCGCGCCCTCGACCGCAGCGCCTGAAACCCCCGAGACGCGGGCCGTCTCACCAGCTGAAGCGCAACCCCACACCCCCGCCGGTGCGCCTACCGTAGGTAGTGCGCACCCGGCAACCACCACGCAAGGAGATGTGCCCCCGTGGCCGAGCTGTTCTACGAAGACGACGCCGACCTGTCCATCATCCAGGGCCGCAAGGTCGCGGTCATCGGCTACGGGAGCCAGGGCCACGCCCACGCGCTGTCCCTGCGCGACTCCGGCGCCGACGTCCGCGTCGGCCTGAAGCCCGAGTCCAAGTCCCGCGCCAAGGCGGAGGAGGCCGGCCTGCGCGTCGTCACCCCGGCCGAGGCCGCCGCCGAGGCCGACGTCATCATGATCCTGGTGCCGGACCCGATCCAGGCCGACGTCTACGAGGCGGACATCGCCCCGCACCTGAAGTCCGGCGACGCCCTGTTCTTCGGCCACGGCCTGAACATCCGCTTCGGCTTCATCAAGCCCCCGGCGGACGTCGACGTCTGCATGGTCGCCCCGAAGGGCCCGGGCCACCTGGTCCGCCGCCAGTACGAGGAGGGCCGCGGCGTCCCCGCGATCGTCGCCGTCGAGCAGGACGCCTCGGGCAACGCCTTCGCCCTCGCGCTGTCCTACGCCAAGGGCCTGGGCGCCACCAAGGCCGGCGTCATCAAGACCACCTTCACCGAGGAGACCGAGACCGACCTGTTCGGTGAGCAGGCCGTCCTCTGCGGTGGCACCGCCGCCCTGGTGAAGGCCGGGTTCGAGACCCTGGTCGAGGCCGGCTACCAGCCGGAGATCGCCTACTTCGAGTGCCTGCACGAGCTGAAGCTCATCGTCGACCTGATGTACGAGGGCGGCCTGGAGAAGATGCGCTGGTCGGTCTCCGAGACCGCCGAGTGGGGCGACTACGTCACCGGCCCGCGGATCATCACCGCCGACACCAAGGCCGAGATGAAGAAGGTCCTCGCCGAGATCCAGGACGGCACCTTCGCCAACACCTGGATCGCCGAGTACAAGGCCGGTCTGCCCAAGTACAACGAGTACAAGAAGGCCGACGAGGACCACCTGCTGGAGACCACCGGCAAGAAGCTGCGCTCGCTGATGAGCTGGGTCAACGAGAAGGCCTGACCCCGCGCGGGAGTCCGCTCCCGTTCCGCAACTCCCTTGTACAAGTAGGCTGCTCCCGTCCGGGTGATTTCGCCGGACGGGAGCAGCCTGGTACCCAGCCCGTCGATACACTTCCGAGTGCGCGTCAGGCCCACAGCGTCGTGCGTCTACCTACGCGGCATGCCACCTTCCCCCCGCCTCCACGCCACCTCCGTGCCGGGGAGAACCGGACAGTTAAGGACACACTGTCGTGAGCAAATCCGTCGTTCTGATCGCCGAAGAGCTGTCGCCCGCCACCGTCGACGCCCTCGGTCCCGACTTCGAGATCCGCCACTGCAACGGTGCCGACCGCACCGAGCTGCTCACCGCGATCGCCGACGTCGACGCGATCCTGATCCGCTCCGCGACGAAGGTCGACGCCGAGGCGCTGGCCGCCGCCCGCAAGCTCAAGGTGGTCGCCCGGGCCGGCGTCGGCCTGGACAACGTGGACGTCTCCGCCGCCACCAAGGCCGGCGTGATGGTCGTCAACGCGCCGACCTCCAACATCGTCACCGCCGCCGAGCTCGCCTGCGGCCTGCTGATCTCCGTCGCCCGCAACATCGCCCCGGCCAACGCCGCGCTGAAGCAGGGCGAGTGGAAGCGCAACAAGTACACCGGCGTCGAGCTGAGCGAGAAGACCCTCGGCGTGGTCGGCCTCGGCCGGATCGGCGTCCTGGTCGCGCAGCGGATGTCGGCCTTCGGCATGAAGATCGTCGCGTACGACCCCTACATCCAGGCCGCCCGCGCCGCCCAGATGGGCGTCAAGCTGGTCACCCTCGAGGAGCTGCTCGAGGTCTCGGACTTCATCACCGTCCACCTCCCCAAGACCCCCGAGACGATCGGCCTGATCGGCGACGAGGCGCTGCACAAGGTCAAGCCGACCGTGCGCATCGTCAACGCCGCCCGCGGCGGCATCGTCGACGAGGAGGCGCTCGCCAGCGCCCTGCGCGACGGCCGGGTGGCCGGCGCCGGCCTGGACGTGTACGCCAAGGAGCCGTGCACCGACTCCCCGCTGTTCGCCTTCGACAACGTGGTCGCCACCCCGCACCTGGGCGCCTCCACCGACGAGGCCCAGGAGAAGGCCGGCATCGCCGTCGCCAAGTCGGTGCGCCTCGCGCTCGCCGGCGAGCTGGTACCGGACGCCGTCAACGTCCAGGGCGGCGTGATCGCCGAGGACGTTCGCCCGGGCCTGCCGCTCGCCGAGAAGCTCGGCCGGATCTTCACCGCGCTGGCCGGCGAGGTGGCCGTCCGGCTCGACGTCGAGGTCCGCGGCGAGATCACCCAGCACGACGTCAAGGTGCTCGAACTGTCGGCGCTGAAGGGCGTGTTCGAGGACGTGGTGGCGGAGACGGTGTCCTACGTCAACGCCCCGCTGTTCGCCCAGGAGCGCGGCGTCGAGGTCCGCCTGACCACCTCCAGCGAGAGCCCCGAGCACCGCAACGTGATCACCGTCCGCGGCACGCTCGCGAACGGCGAGGAGATCGCCATCTCCGGCACGCTGGCGGGCCCGAAGCAGACCCAGAAGATCGTCGGCGTGGACGCCTTCGACGTGGACGTCGCGCTCACCGACCACATGGCGTTCTTCAAGTACGAGGACCGCCCGGGCGTGGTCGGCGTGCTCGGCCGCCACCTCGGCGACGCCGGCGTGAACATCGCCGGCATGCAGGTGGCGCGGGACGGCGGCGGCGCGCTCGCCTCCATCACCGTGGACAGCCAGATCCCGCAGGACGTGCTGTCGGCGATCGCCGCCGAGATCGGCGCCCGCTTCGCCCGCTCGGTCGACCTGGGCGCCTGAGCCCGAAGGCCCACGGGGCCCGGACCGCCGTTCGCCGGCGGTCCGGGCCCCGCTGCGTTCCTCGGGGTGAGCCGCGTCTCAGATACTAGGAAATCCAAGTATTCGTGCAGACACGGCCCCGACCTGGTCGTACCGTGGAAGAGCCACACGATGTGCCGCCCCTGTAGCCAGGGCGCGCGGCCCGTGTGCGCGTGCGCCCCCACGGCAGGAGACCCCTGCTCCGCGCGTACCCCTCCCCAACCCTCTGCGTGCCCCTGCACGCATGCCCCCAAGGAGCCCGGTATGCCTACCACCGCAGACCGCCACGCCGCCCCCGCCCCCGCCGCCACCCCCGTCCGCGCCCCGCGCCGCCGCCGGACCGCCGAGCGGAACTCCTTCGCCGCCGCCGCGCTGCAGCGCTCGCTGGACCGCCGCGACAACGGCGGCGTGACCGGCCACCTCTGACGGGTCGGGCCGGCCCTCCGGCGGGATCGCCCCGCCGGGCCGGGCGGCCGTCGGCGTTCATCCGCCTAATGGGCCGCCCGGGCTGACGCCGGTTCACCCGGTCGAGTGCAACCGGCCTCCGTCCGGGGGAAGTTGCTCGCCCCGCCCGGCGCGATCATCCTAATTTGGGGCCCCCGGAAGGGTGATCGACGGCCGCGCGGGCGGGCGTCAGCGACACGGTGTGCGGATCAGTCCCCCTCCCGGGGGAGAGGGCCCAGTGCGCCTGCCACCCGTCCGCCGAACCGTCGCCAGGATCGGCCTCACCCTCGCCCTGCTGGCCGGGACCGCGGCGCTCGCCGCCGCCCCGGCCTCCGGCGGCCCGCCGCACCCCCCGACGGCGCCCGCCGGAGCCGGGCGAACCGCCTCCGTCCTGCTCGAACTCACCACCGAGGCGGCCGGCCCCGCCTGGCGGCGCGCCGCCGACGGAGCCCGCCGGGCCCGGCGCTCCCCGGAGGCCGTCCGCCGCGAGGCCGCCGACGCCGGAGCCGCCCAGCAGGCCAGGGCCGCCGAGGCCCTCGACCGCGCCGCCGCCGCCGTGCACCGCGCGGCACCCGCCACCCGGGAGCTCTACCGCACCCGCACCCTGCTCACCGGCCTCGCCGTCGACGTGCCCGCCGGCCGGCTGCCCGCCCTGCGCGCGCTGCCCGGCGTGCTGGCCGTCCACCCGATCGTCCGCAAGCAGCGGGACAACGCGCACTCCGTGCCGCTCACCGGCGCCCCGCAGGTCTGGGCCGGAGCCGGCGGTGACCAGGCCGGCGCCGCCGGGACCACCGGCCGGGGGGTGCGGATCGGGATCGTCGACAGCGGCATCGACTACACCCACGCCGACTTCGGCGGCCCCGGCACCGAGGCCGCCTTCCGCTCCGTCGAACGCGGGAAGCCCGCGCCGCCCGAGCTCTTCCCCAACGCCAAGGTGGTCGGCGGCAAGGACCTCGTCGGCGACGACTACGACCCCGACCCGTCCTCCCCGAACCACCAGCCCGTCCCGCACCCCAGCGACAACCCGATCGACTGCGACCGCAACGGGCACGGCACCCACGTCGCCGGCACCGCCGCCGGGTACGGCGTCACCGCCGACGGCCGCCCGTACACCGGCCCCTACCGGCCGGGGCTCGACCCGGCCGGCTTCAGGATCGGCCCGGGCGCCGCCCCCGGCGCCCAGCTCTACGCGATCCGGGTCTTCGGCTGCGCGGGCTCCACCGACCGCCTCGCCCAGGCCCTCGACCTCGCCGCCGACCCGAACGGCGACGGCGACCTCACCGACCGCCTCGACGTCGTCAACCTCTCCCTGGGCAGCCACTTCGGCAACCCCGACGACACCGACGCCCTCGCCGTCGACCGGCTCGCCGCCCTCGGCACCGTCGTGGTGGCCGCGGCCGGCAACGACGGCGACGTCTACGGCGTCGGCGGCAGCCCCGGCACCGCCGCCCGGGCCGTCGCCGTCGCCGCCTCCGTCGACCCGCACAGCGACGCCGACGGCCTCACCGTGCTCGCCCCCGCCGACCTCGCCGGCGTCGTCCCCGCCCACTGGAGCGAGCGCTACCAGGGCTGGGCCACCGCCGACGTCAGCGGCCTGCTCGGGCTGCCCGCCGACCAGTCCGACGGCTGCGCCGCCTTCAGCGAGGCCGACCGGCAGCGCCTGGAGGGCCGCGTCGCCGTCCTCACCTGGCGCACCCGCGAGCCCGACCGGGCCTGCAACTCCGGCCCGCGCGCCGACCACGCCGCCGACGCCGGCGCCATCGGCGTCCTCTACGCCGCCGACACCGACCACCTCGCCGAGATCGCCGGGAACGAGCGGATCCCGGCCGCCCTGCTGGCCCGCGCCGACGGCGAACGGCTCCGGCAGGCCGCCGCCGCGGGCCCCGTCCGGATCCGGCTCGCCGCTCCCGGCAACCCGCTGCACGGCTCCGTCTCCCAGGACCAGCCGGGCCGCACCGACACCCTGACCGACTTCACCTCCCGCGGCATCGGCGTGCCCGGCCTGGTCAAGCCGGACCTCGCCGCCCCCGGCGAGACCATCTGGTCCGCCCTCGTCGGCAGCGGCAGCGGCGGTCAGCGCGAGGACGGCACCTCGATGGCCACCCCCCACGTCGCCGGCCTCGCCGCGCTGGTCCGCGCGGTGCACCCCGACTGGCCGGTCGAGCAGCTCAAGGCCGCGCTGATGAACACCAGCGTCGACACCTGGCTCGGCGACGACCACGGCGGGCCGGTGTACGGCCCCGAGCGCACCGGCGCCGGGCGCGCCCAGGCCGACCGCGCCGTGCGGACCCCCGTCGTCGCCTACGCGACCGGCGAGGGGGCGCCCGAGGGCGCCGTCGGCGTCTCCTTCGGACCGGTCGAGATCGGCGGGCCGACCGCCCTCGACCGCGAGATCGAGGTCAGCAACCACGCCGACCGGCCGCTGAGCTACCGCACCGGCTACGCGGCCGCCACCGAACTGCCCGGCGCCGCCTTCGAGGTGACGCCCGCCCGGGTGGACGTCCCGGCCGGCGGGACGGCGCGGATCCGGGTGACGCTGTCCGTCCCGGGCGAGCTGGGCCGGACCCCCGACCCCACCCTGGACACCGTGCAGGGCGGCCTGGCCCGCAGCTACCGCGGCGAGCTCTCCGGCCGCGTCCTGCTCACCCCCGTCACCGACCCGGCCCTGCCGGAACTGCGGGTCCCGGTGCTCGCCGCGCCGCGCGCCGCCACCGACCACGCGGCCACCACCGCCGCCCGCACCACCCGGGACGGCACCCTGCTCGCGGTCGCCGGCAGCGACGCCCCCGGGAACCGGCCCGGACTCGTCACCGCGCTCGCCCTCGGCGGCGAGGGAGCCCGCTGGGCCGACTGCCCGTCCGGCAGCGGCGCGGCCGCCGGACCGGGCGCCGGCATCGGGCCCGAGGAGGCCACCGAGGCGGCCTACCCGGCGCAGGACGTCTGCGTCGAACACCCCGGCGAACGGGTCGCCAACCTGCGGGCCGTCGGGGCCGGCGCCACCCCCGACCTGTTCTACGTCGGCGCCAGGCTCTGGGCCCCCGCCGCCACCCCGGTCGGGCTCTTCGGCGTCCGGGCCTCCCTCGACACCGACGGGGACGGCACCACCGACGTCATCCTCAAGGCCGACCGGCAGCGCGGCAGCGACGTCCTGGTCTCCCGCGCCCTGGACGCCCGCACCGGTGCCGAACTCGACGTCCAGCCGCTCGACGCCCACTGGGGCGACACCGACACCGACCTGCTGGACAGCGACGTCCTGGTGCTCCCCGTCCGGCTGAGCGCGCTCCCCGGCGTCCGGGAGGGCCACAGCACCGTCCACTACGGCGTCTGGACGGGCGCCGCCGGCCCCGGGAAGCCCGACCCGGCGGAGGCCTACTCGGCCGTCGGGCTGCGCGGCACCCGCCCCACCGTGGCCATCGACGTCCTGCACCCCGCGCTGGACGTCCACGTCGGCACCACCGGACCGGTCGCCCTCGCCGCCCCCGTCCACTCCGGAACCGTGCTCGCCGTCCACCGCGCCGTGGGCGACCGGTCCCGGCTGCTCCTGCTGCACCACCTCAACCCGGCGGACCGCCGCGGGCAGGTGATCGCCCTCCCCTGACGACCGGACACCGTGGAGGGGCGGTCCCGCCGGGTGGCGGGACCGCCCCTCCGTGTGGTCCCCCGCCGCCGCGGCCCGTCGGACGTTCGCCCAGGCCGTCCGGTCAGCCCGCGGCGGCCCGCCGCCGGGCGCCGCGGGACGGGCGCGCGGGCCGGTGCGTCAGACGGGCGAAGACGAGCACCAGCGCCAGCAGGCCGGCGGTGCCGGAGGCCACGGTGAGGCCCTCGGTGAGACCGGGCGGGCGGAAGGAGCAGTCCACCCGGTCGGCGCCGCCGCCCAGCGGGACGCCGATCATGCCGAGGACCGGCGTCGGTGCCACCCGCGGACCGCCGCCGGCCGCGCAGCCCCACCCGTCGGTGGCCGCGACGGAGACCAGCGCGGTGCCCGTCGACCCGGCCGGGAGGGCCGCGGACAGCGTGTGCCCGCCCGCCGTCACCCGGGTGGCACCGGTGGCGGTCAGCCGGGCGACGGCCGCCTCCAGGGCGCCGGCCCGCAGGCATCCGACCGGCCGGGCGGGGAGCTGGCTCACCGTGTCGGAGCGCAGCGTCACCCGGACCGTCCCGTCGGCCGGGACCGGCCCCAGCCGGTGGACGGCGACGGCGGTGGTGGGCTGCTCGCCGTCGCTCTCGAAGGTCGTCCCGAGGCCGCTGACCGTGCCCCGGTACCAGACGCCGTGGAAGTAGGCCGTCCCGCCCGGGGTGCAGGCCACGGTGAGGACCGTGCCCTCGGCGCCGCCGGGCAGCGACCAGCCGCTGCTGCCGTGCAGGGTGGGTGCCGGGCCGCCCGCCGGGACGGGCAGCGGGGCCTCGTACACCCGCTCCCCGAGCAGCGACTCCTGCCGGGACCAGACCGAGCCGGTGTCCGTCCGGGCGCCCGGCGGTAGCACCGTGACCAGCGGCGGCGCGGCGGCCCGGCCCTGGACGAAGCCGTCCGGGGGCGGCCCGTCGTCGAGGTGCGCGCGGACGGCGAACAGCGCCTGCCCGACCGGGTCGGTGACGCTGGCCGTCTGCCGGCCGCCGGCCGTCCAGCCCGCGCCCAGGTCGTGCAGCAGCAGGGCGACGACCGTCGGCAGGTAGCCGCTGAAGTAGCCGCCGCCCTGCCCGTCGAGCAGCAGCGGGTCGTTGGTGGTGAAGGCGTGCGGCCCCGGGTCGCTGCGGCCCAGCGGCCAGTCGGCGGCGCCCCGCACCGCCGCGTACCCGGCCCGGACGGCGGACTCCGGGGCGCCCCCGGGCGGGACGGCGCCCAGCGCCGCGTACCCGGACCAGACCGCGTTGCCGAGCACCGCGCCCCCCAGCACCCAGGTGGCCACGGCGCCCGCCCGGCGGTCGGCGTGCCGGCGGTCGAGGACCCGGAGCGCGGCCAGCACCACGGCACCGCCGACGGCCAGCAGCAGCCAGGTCGAGGCGCGCACCGAGTGCCGGCCCGCCGCCAGCCCGGCGATCAGCGCGACCACCGCGGCGCCGCCCAGCAGGGTCACCCCGTCCGGCCGGTGCGCCAGCGACACCCAGCCCGCCAGCACCAGCAGGCCGCTCAGCACGAACGCCACCCGGTACGGCCCGCCGGCCGGGATCGCCAGGCCGTGCCAGACCAGCACCGTCGGGGTCCACACGAAGCCGAGCCCCACCAGCACCAGCGCCCCGCACCACACCGCCCGCTCCCGCACCCGGACCCGCCGGTTGAACGGCAGCCCGCACACCAGCAGCAGCCCCAGCACGCCGATCGCGACGTCCGGCAGCGGCAGACCGCCGTGGGCGGCCGGCAGCAGCTGCGCCAGGTGCCCGCCGAGCCCCGACGGGCCGAGCGGCTGCACCGGGGACTCCGGCTGGGCGGTGTGCGCGGCGCGGACGGCGACGAACAGCACGGGCGCGGCGAGCAGGATCCCGACGGTGGCCATGGTGACCGCGCGCCCGGTGACCCGGACCCGCTGCCGCAGCGGCCGCGGGGCGGTGAACAGCCGGACGGCCAGCAACAGGCCGGCCGCCAGGGTGGCCAGCGCGGCGGTGTACAGGTTGCCGGCCCAGGCGAGGGTGACGCACAGCGAGCCGGCCACCCAGCGCCGCTCGTGCAGGCACCAGTCGGCGGCCAGGCCCAGCAGCGGCAGCGAGACCAGCCCCCAGAGCCACATCGGCGCCGCCCCGCCCACGTCCAGCACCCAGGCGCAGAGCCCGTAGCCGACGGCGGCGAGCGCCCGCAGCCAGTGCGGGCCGGTGTGCAGCCGGCCCAGCAGGTGGGCCATCAGGGCGGTGCCCAGACCGATGCTGGCCAGCACGACCAGGAACACGGCGAGCCGCCCCTGGTCGCGGGGGAGGAGCGCCGTGGGCCAGGAGAACGGGTTCATCAGGTAGGCGAAGAAGTCGGCCAGGAACGGCACGCCGTAGCCGCTGTTCCAGTTGAACAGCAGGTCCCCGGCGGCCCGGCCGTGCAGCAGGTCCCACAGGTGCGCGTGGTACGGCACGGCGACCTCGCCGGCTCCGGTCGGCCACGCCCCGTGCAGTCCTGCGGCGAGCGCGTACCCGCCCGCCGCCAGCCCCGCCGCACCCCCGCAGACCAGCACCTCCCGCCGCCGCTCGGCCCTCACGCACGCGCCCCGTTCTGCCAGTGACCCCGGATCCGCCACCATCATTGCGCCCCCGGCGCGGAAAACGACGTACGCGCTCCTTCGAAGGGGTGGCGTTCCGGACGGCCTTGCCAAGTAGCCTGGGAGCGCCGCCAGGATGCCCGTATGGGAGGAACCATGAGCATCTCGCCGTACCCCGACTGGATCCGGCCTCCTGTCGGCGGCTACACCGCAGAGGATCTCGACCGGCTGCCTGATCTCCCGCCGCACACCGAACTGCTCGACGGGAGCCTGATCTTCGTGAGTCCGCAGACGAAGTTCCATGTTCGGGCGAAGCGCATGCTGGAGCGTGGGCTGGAGAAGGCGGTTCCGGCGGGTTGGGAGGTGTGGCCGGAAATGACGGTCACCCTGGACCGGAGGAACCGGCCGGAGCCGGACATCCTCGTGGTCCACGAGGACTCGGACACCGGTTACCGCCAGACGGGCTTTTCCGCCGAGCACGTCCTGCTGGCGGTCGAGGTCGTTTCGGAGGAGTCCCGCGAGCGTGACCGTGAGACCAAGCCGCGCAAGTACGCGGCAGCCGGCATCCGCCACTTCTGGCGCGTCGAGTGCGACGAGGGCCGCCCGGTCGTCCACACGTACGAGCTGGACCCGGCGACCAGGGGCTATGGGCTGACCGGCATCCACCACAAGCAGCTGAAGGTCGAGCGCCCGTTCCCGGTCGAGGTCGACCTGACCTGAGCCGGCCCGTCCCGGCCCGGCGCGTCCGGATGGTGGACGCCAGGTGTCAGCCCCTGGGACGGCGGAGTAGGGTCCGAGCATGTCTCGCACGATTCGTCTCGCAGTAGTCCCGGGTGACGGCATCGGCCAGGAAGTGGTGGCCGAAGGTCTGAAGGTCCTGGGCGCGGTGCTTCCCGCCGACGTCAAGCTGGAGACCACCGAGTACGACCTCGGGGCCCGGCGCTACCACCGGACCGGGGAGACGCTGCCGGACTCCGTGCTGGCGGAGCTGAAGTCCCACGACGCGATCCTGCTGGGCGCCATCGGCGACCCGAGCGTGCCGTCGGGCGTGCTGGAGCGGGGGCTGCTGCTGAAGCTGCGCTTCGCCTTCGACCACCACATCAACCTGCGCCCCGGCCGGCTGTTCCCCGGGGTGAAGTCCCCGCTGGCGGGCGAGCCGGACATCGACTTCGTGGTGGTCCGCGAGGGCACCGAGGGCCCGTACGTGGGCAACGGCGGTTCGCTGCGCACCGGGACGGAGCAGGAGGTGGCCACCGAGGTCAGCCTCAACACCGCCTTCGGCATCGAGCGCGTGGTGCGCGACGCCTACCGCCGGGCCCAGGCGCGGCCGCGCAAGAAGCTCACCCTGGTGCACAAGAACAACGTGCTGGTGCACGCCGGGCACCTGTGGTCGCGGATCTTCGCCGCGGTCGGCGAGGAGTTCCCCGAGGTCACCACCGACTACCTGCACGTCGACGCGGCGACGATCTTCTTCGTCACCCAGCCGGAACGCTTCGACGTCATCGTCACCGACAACCTGTTCGGCGACATCCTGACCGACCTGGCCGCCGCCGTGACCGGCGGGATCGGCCTGGCCGCGAGCGGCAACATCAACCCGAGCGGCGAGTTCCCGTCGATGTTCGAGCCGGTGCACGGTTCGGCGCCGGACATCGCCGGCCAGGGCAAGGCCGACCCGACGGCCACCGTGCTGTCGGTCGCCATGCTGCTGGAGCACCTGGGCTTCGCCGCGGAGGCGGCCCGCGTGGAGGCCGCCGTCGCCGCGGACCTGGCCGAGCGCACCGGCACCCGCAGCACCTCCGAGGTCGGCGACGCGCTCGCCGACCGAGTAGCCGGCTGACGGGCCGGATCCGAAGGACGGAGTCCGGCCGACGAGCCGGGTCCGACAAGGTCCGGCCCGGTGGGCCCGACCGCATAACCGCAGCTTGCAGCTCCCCAAGGAGCGGGCGACTGTTCGGCACGGCCCTCTGGATGCGAGTATCGACAGTGGGTCGTGCCGCCGTGCGTTCGTTCCGGTGATCGTTCGCCGTGACGTCCACCGGCGGTGGCGACCCGAACCAACCCCACGGTGAAGGAAACAGCCATGAGCACGCCCACCCAGGCGCCCATCTCGTTCGACCTCAAGCCTTCCGCCCACCCGCTGCCCGCCGCGGAGCGCGAGGCCCGGCTGGCCAACCCCGGTTTCGGCCGGGTCTTCACCGATCACATGGTCACCATCCGCTGGACCGAGGGCGTGGGCTGGCACGACGCCCAGCTGGCGCCGTACGCGCCGCTGGAGATCGACCCGGCGAACATGACGCTGCACTACGGCCAGGCGATCTTCGAGGGCCTCAAGGCCTACCGCCAGGCCGACGGCTCCATCGCGACCTTCCGCCCGGAGGCCAACGCCGCCCGCTTCCAGGCCTCGGCCCGCCGCCTGGCGATGCCGGAGCTGCCGGTGGAGACCTTCGTCGAGGCCGTCGAGCTGCTCGTCCAGCAGGAGCAGGCCTGGGTGCCGAACGAGCCCGAGCAGAGCCTGTACCTGCGCCCGTTCATGTTCGCCACCGAGGTCGGTCTGGGTGTCCGGCCGGCCAACTCCTACCTGTTCATGATCATCGCCTCGCCGGCCGGCGCCTACTTCCCGGGCGGCGTCAAGCCGGTCTCGGTGTGGCTGTCCAAGGAGTACGTCCGGGCCGCGCCCGGCGGCACCGGCGCCGCCAAGTGCGCCGGCAACTACGCCGCCTCGCTGATCGCCCAGGCGGAGGCCGCCGCCAAGGGCTGCGACCAGGTGGTCTGGCTCGACGCCGCCGAGCACCGGTGGGTCGAGGAGATGGGCGGCATGAACCTGTACTTCGTCTTCGGCGAGGGCGCGGACGCGAAGATCGTCACCCCGGAGCTGTCCGGCGCCCTGCTGCCCGGCATCACCCGCGACTCGCTGCTGCAGCTCGCCGCCGACCTCGGCTACGCCGTCGAGGAGCGCAAGATCTCCACCGACGAGTGGCAGCGGGCCAACGCCGACGGCACCCTCACCGAGGTGTTCGCCTGCGGCACCGCCGCCGTGATCACCCCGGTCGGCTCGGTGAAGTCGGCCGCCGCCGACTGGACGGTCGGCGCCGGCGAGCCCGGCCCGGTCACCATGGAGCTGCGCCGGGCGCTGCTGGCGATCCAGGGCGGCCAGGCCCCCGACACCCACGGCTGGCTGCACAAGATCGTCTGATTCCGCACCCGCGCCGGCCTGCCGCGTTTCGCATCGCGAGACGGGCGGGCCGGACCGCGGGGGCTGTGCCAGACTGCCAGCGTGTCCTCGCTGTCGCTGATTATTAGCAGCAGGCGCGCCGGTCCGCAGTGACCGCTCCCGCAGGACCCGATGCGGAGCGACCACCAGCGTCCAGACCCGCGCGCAGACCTCTCGCACCCGCGAGGGGTCTTTTTGTTTACCCCGGACCGGCCGGGAGCCCCCACAAGGGGCTCGGGGACACCGGGGCGCGCGCGGGATGCTGGACAGTGGAGCCGGGACTCGAGATCCGGCAGAGCAGTACAACCTCCCCGAAACGGAGAACCAGGGGTCATGACCGAGGTCAGCCGTACCGACGACAGTTTCCACGTGTTCGACACCACCCTGCGCGACGGCGCGCAGCGGGAGGGCATCAACCTGACGGTGGCGGACAAGCTGGCCATCGCCCGGTACCTGGACGAGTTCGGGGTGGGCTTCATCGAGGGCGGGTGGCCCGGGGCGAACCCGCGCGACACCGAGTTCTTCGCCCGTGCCGCCGCGGAGCTGGACCTGCGGCACGCCCGGCTGGTCGCCTTCGGGGCCACCCGCCGGGCCGGCGGCAGGGCCGCGGAGGACCCGCAGCTGGCCGCACTGGTCGCCTCCGGCGCCCCCGTGATCACGCTGGTCGCCAAGTCGCACGACCGGCACGTGGAGCTGGCGCTGCGCACCACCCTGGACGAGAACCTGGAGATGGTCCGGGACAGCGTGGAGTTCCTGCGGGCCCAGGGGCGGCGGGTGTTCATCGACTGCGAGCACTTCTTCGACGGCTACCGGGCGAACCGCGACTACGCGCTGGACGTGGTCCGCACCGCGCACCGGGCCGGGGCGGACGTGGTGGTGCTCTGCGACACCAACGGCGGGATGCTGCCCTCGGACGTCCGGGAGATCGTCGCCGACGTGCTGGCCGTCACCGGGGCCCGGCTGGGCATCCACGCCCAGGACGACACCGGCTGCGCGGTGGCCAACACCCTGGCCGCGGTGGACGCCGGCGCGACCCACGTGCAGTGCACCGCCAACGGCTACGGCGAGCGGGTCGGCAACGCCAACCTGTTCCCGGTGGTCGGGGCGCTGGAGATCAAGCACGACCGGCGGGTGCTGCCGGAGGGCCGGCTGGCCGAGATGACCCGGATCTCGCACGCGATCGCCGAGGTGGTCAACCTGACCCCCTCCACCCACCAGCCGTACGTGGGCTACTCGGCCTTCGCGCACAAGGCGGGCCTGCACGCCTCCGCGATCAAGGTCGACCCGGACCTCTACCAGCACATCGACCCCGAGCGGGTCGGCAACACCATGCGGATGCTGGTCTCCGACATGGCCGGCCGGGCCTCGGTCGAGCTCAAGGGCAAGGAGCTCGGCTACGACCTCTCCTCCGACCGGGATCTCGCCGGCCGGGTGGTCGCCCGGGTGAAGGAGCAGGAGAACCTCGGCTACACCTACGAGTCCGCGGACGCCTCCTTCGAACTGCTGCTGCGCGACGAGGTGCGCGGCAGCCGCGACCGCTTCTACACCCTGGAGTCCTGGCGGACCATCAGCGAGCAGGGCCCGAACGGCTTCACCGGGAACGAGGCCACGGTGAAGCTGTGGGCGAAGGGCGAGCGCCGGATCGCCACCGGTGAGGGCAACGGCCCGGTGAACGCCCTCGACCAGGCGTTGCGGGCCGCGCTGGAGCGGACCTTCCCGCAGCTCGCCAGGTTCGAGCTGGTGGACTACAAGGTCCGCATCCTGGAGGGCCAGCACGGCACCGGCTCCAAGACCCGGGTGCTGATCGAGTCCACCGACGGCACCACCACCTGGTCCACCGTCGGGGTGGCCGACAACGTGGTGGCGGCCTCCTGGCTGGCCCTGGAGGACGCCTACACCTACGGCCTGATCAGGGCCGGCCTGGACCCGGCCGAGTAGCGCGCCCCCGCGCCACGCGCCCGCGGCCCGTGGACCCTCCGCCGGAGGGTCCACGGGCACCGTTCACCGGCCTCAGCGGAGGCGGGCGAGGAGGGCGTGTTCGACGAGGGTGATGAGGGCGCTCTTGGCGCTGTCGCGCCGGCGGGCGTCGAGGGTGATGACGGGGGTGTCGGCGCTGAGCTGGAGGGCCTCGCGGACCTCGTCGGGGGTGTGGGGCTGGTGTCCGTCGAAGCCGTTGAGGGCGACGACGAAGGGGAGTCCGCTGTTCTCGAAGTAGTCGAGGGCGGGGAAGCAGTCGGCGAGGCGGCGGGTGTCGACGAGGACGACGGCGCCGATGGCTCCGCGGACGAGGTCGTCCCACATGAACCAGAAGCGGTCCTGTCCGGGGGTGCCGAACAGGTAGAGGATGAGGTCCTCGTCGAGGGTGATGCGGCCGAAGTCCATGGCGACGGTGGTGGTCGTCTTGCCGGAGACGTGGCTGATGTCGTCGATGCCGGCGGAGGCCGAGGTCATGACGGCTTCGGTGCGCAGGGGGTTGATCTCGGAGACGGCGCCGACGAGCGTGGTCTTGCCGACACCGAAGCCGCCCGCGACGACGATCTTCGCGGAGGTGGTGGCGCGGGTGGGGGCGGCCGCGTTAGAGCTTGCGAAGTCCACTGAGGACCCTTTCGAGCAGCGTGACGTCGGGCTGGTTTCCGGATTCGCCGCCGGAAGCGGGCTGGTGGATGGCGACCAGGCCGGCCTCGGCCAGGTCGGCCACGAGGATGCGGGCCACTCCCAGGGGAAGCGAGAGCAGCGCCGACACCTCCGCGACGGATTTGACCTCCGTGCACAGCGTGCAGATCCGCTGGTGCTCGGGGAGCAGGGTGGCCAGCCGCTGCGGGTCGACGTCGGCGGAGACGAGGGCCTCCAGCGCGAGTTCGTAGCGCGGTCTGGTGCGGCCGCCGGTCATCGCGAAGGGCCGGATCAGCGGGCCGGAGTCGGTCTCGTCCTCGAACTCCTCGACGTGCCCGGGCTCCTGGGCCGGCTGGTAGCCGGGGGCCGGTTCGGGCGTCGGGACCGGCGGGCCGGGCTGCGGCGTGCCGTAGGAGGGCTGCGGCTGTCCGTAGGGGCCGGGCTGGCCCCACGGCCCCTGCCGGCCCTGCGGGTCGTACTGTTCCTGCCGGCCGTACGGGTGCTGGTGCTGGTCGTACTGCTCGGCGTGCTGCGGCCGGCCGTACTGCTGACCGTGGCCGACGCCAGGTGCTCCGAAGGCGTCATGGCCTGTGCCGGGGTACGGAACGCCGTACTGGCCGCTACGGTCGTCGGGCGGTGTCACGGTTCCTCTCCTCACAGGGTGCGGCGGTGCGGTGCGAGCTTCGGCGCAGGTCCGGAGCCGGTGGTGCGAAGGCCGTACAACGTCCGAACCCGAGCCCGCCGAAGCGGGCCCGGGAGGGACGCGGAGGTACTTCGAATACCTGGACGGTATCCGACGAACCGTCAGTGCAGGAGACTGCCCTGGAGTTCCGCGCGGAGTGCGGGGGTGAGGACGGCGCCGGCGCGGTCGACGAGCAGGGCCATCTCGTAGCCGACG
>NZ_JBITCO010000016.1:0-168215 GCF_044453265.1 Kitasatospora sp. NPDC051705
GAGGATCACCGGCCGTTCGAACTCGCCCGCGACCTCGCGGAAGACGTGCACCGACTCGGCCTCCAGCGCGTCCAGGTGGGACAGCGCGAAGGGGTTGTCGTCGGTGTGGACCAAGCTGTCCGTCGCGGTGGTCATGCCAGGCCCCTCTCGGTCAGGAAGGCGTGCAGTTCGGCGGCGGACTCGGCCACCTCGCGGCCCCGGGTCTGCAGTCGCAGCTCCGGGTTCTGCGGCGCCTCGTACGGGTCGTCGACGCCGGTGAGGCCGGAGAGTTCGCCGGCGGCCTGCTTGGCGTAGAGGCCCTTGACGTCGCGTTCGGCGCAGAGCTCGACGGGGGTGGCGACGTGGATCTCCAGGAACTCCGTGCCGGCGGCGGCGTGGCGCTCGCGCACGGCGGCCCGGGAGTCGGCGAAGGGTGCGATCACCGGGGCGAGCACCTTCACGCCGTTGGCGGCGAGCTTCTCGGCGACGAAGCCGATCCGGGTCACGTTGGTGTGGCGGTCCTCGCGGGAGAAGCCCAGGCCCTTGGAGAGGAACTCGCGGATCTCGTCGCCGTCGAGGACCTCCACCCGGTGGCCCTCGGCGCGCAGCCGCTCGGCCAGGGCGAAGGCGAGCGTGGTCTTGCCCGCGCTCGGCAGCCCGGTCAGCCACACGGTGGCGCCGCGCTCGCAGGGGCCGGCCGCGCGGGCCGCCCCTGCGGCTGCGGCCGCGGCGGCCGGGGTGTGAACTGTGGTCACGGTGGAGTCCTTCGTCGGTAGGTGGCGGTGGGTCGGAGAGGGGGAGGGGGCGGTGCCGGAACGGCGGTGGCGGTGGGTCAGAGGTGGATGCCGCACTCGGTCTTGCCCGAGCCGGACCAGCGGCCGGCCCTGGCGTCCTCGCCCTCCGCGGGCTTGCGGGTGCAGGACAGCGGCGAGCAGCCGATGGACGTGTAGCCCTCCCACAGCAGCGGGTTGAGCAGCACGCCGTTGGCGGCGACGTAGGCGTCGACGTCCTCCTGCGTCCATCGGGCGATCGGGGCGATCTTGACCTTGCGGCGCTTGGCGTCCCAGGCCACCACCGGGGTGTTCGCCCGGGTCGGGGACTCGTCGCGCCGCACGCCGGTGGCCCAGGCGTCGTAGCCGCCGAGGCCGCGGTTCAGCGGCTCGACCTTGCGCAGCGCGCAGCACAGGTCCGGGTCGCGGTCGTGCAGGTGCGGTCCGTGCTCGGCGTCCTGCTCGGCCACCGTGCGCAGCGGCTGGAGCGTGATGACGTTGACCGGCATGGTCGCGGCCACCGCGTCACGGGTGCCGATGGTCTCCGCGAAGTGGTAGCCGGTGTCCAGGAACACGACGTCCACGCCGGGGAACACCGAGGAGGCGAGGTGGGCGACCACCGCGTCCTCCATCGAGGAGGTGACGCAGAACCGGCTGCCGAAGGTGTCGGCGGCCCAGCGCAGGATCTCCTGCGCCGTGGCCTCCTCCAGCTCCCGTGCGGCGGTGGTGGCGATCGCCTCGTAGTCAGTCGTTGCGCTGGTCATCGGACGGACCCCCGTGGTTGGTCGCGGACAGCAGGCCGAGGAACTTCAACTGGAATGCGCGGCGGCACCCGTGGCATTCCCAGGCCCCGTGCCCGGCTTCGGAGGGGCGCAGGTCCTCGTCCCCGCAGTAGGGGCAGAAGAACGGCGCGGCACGCTCGCTCATCGGGCACCCCGCTTCTCCCGGTGCGCGGTCACGACAGCTGCTCCTCGCCGGCCCGGGCCGCCCACTGGGCGAAGCGCTCGCCCTCGGCGCGGTCGGCCTGGTAGCGGGTCAGGACGCGCTCGACGTAGTCCGGCAGGCCCTCCTTGGTGACCTTGAGGCCGCGGACCTTGCGGCCGAAACCGGCCTCCAGGCCCAGCGCGCCGCCCAGGTGCACCTGGTAGCCCTCGACCTGGTTGCCGTCCTCGTCGGTGACGAGCTGGCCCTTGAGGCCGATGTCGGCGACCTGGATGCGGGCGCAGGCGTTCGGGCAGCCGTTGATGTTGATGGTCAGCGGCTCGGAGAAGTCGGGCAGGCGCTTCTCCAGCTCGTCGATGAGCGTGCGGCCGCGCTCCTTGGTCTCGACGATGGCGAGCTTGCAGTACTCGATGCCGGTGCAGGCCATGGTGCCGCGGCGGAACGGCGACGGGGTGACCCGCAGGTCGAGCGCCTCCAGGCCGGCCACCACGGACTCGACCTGGTCCTCGGCGACGTCGAGGATCAGCATCTTCTGCTCGGCGGTGGTGCGCAGCCGGTCGCTGCCGTGGGCGGCGGCGAGGTCGGCGATCTGCCCGAGCAGCCGGCCGTCGACGCGGCCGACGCGCGGCGCGAAGCCGATGTAGTAGTTGCCGTCCTTCTGCTTGTGGACGCCGACGTGGTCGCGCCAGCGGGCGACCGGCTCGGCGGGCGCGGGGCCGTCGACCAGGCGGCGGCCGAGGTACTCGTCCTCCAGCACCTGACGGAACTTCTCCTGGCCCCAGTCGGCGACCAGGAACTTCAGCCGGGCGCGGTTGCGCAGCCGGCGGTAGCCGTAGTCGCGGAAGATGCCGATGACGCCGCCGTAGACGTCGGCGACCTCGTCCAGCGGGACCCAGGCGCCCAGTCGCACGCCGAGGCGGGGGTTGGTCGAGAGGCCGCCGCCGACCCAGAGGTCGAAGCCGGGGCCGTGCTCGGGGTGGACGACGCCGACGAAGGCGATGTCGTTGATCTCGTGCGCCACGTCCAGCAGCGGGGAGCCGGAGACGGCGGACTTGAACTTGCGCGGCAGGTTGGAGAAGTCCTTGTTGCCGATGAAGCGGCGCTGGATCTCGTCGATGGCGGGGGTGCCGTCGATGATCTCGTCCTCGGCGATGCCGGCCACCGGGGAGCCGAGGATGACGCGCGGGGTGTCACCGCAGGCCTCGGTGGTGGAGAGGCCGACGGCCTCCAGCTTCTGCCAGATCGCCGGGACGTCCTCGATCCGGATCCAGTGGTACTGCACGTTCTGGCGGTCGGTCAGGTCGGCGGTGTTGCGGCCGTACTGCTCGGAGACCTCGGCGATCGCCTTCAGCTGGGCGACGGTCAGCCGGCCGCCGTCGATGCGCACGCGGAGCATGAAGTACTCGGCGTCGAGCTCGTGCGGGTCCAGGATCGCGGTCTTGCCGCCGTCGATGCCCTCCTTGCGCTGGGTGTACAGGCCCCACCAGCGCATCCGGCCGCGCAGGTCCGCCGGGTCGATCGAGTCGAAGCCCCGGTGCGCGTAGATCGTCTCAATGCGTGTCCGCACATTGAGACCGTCGTCGTCCTTCTTGAACTGCTCGTTGGCGTTCAGGGGGGTGTGGTGGCCCATGCCCCACTGGCCCTCACCGCGGTGGCGGGTCACCTTGCGCGGCGCCGCGGGGCGGCGCGCGGGCGCGCGGTCGGCCGCGGGCTCGGTGGTCTCGGGAGTGGTGGCCATGGTGAAGTCCTTCGGGGCAGGTGGCTCTGACGCCGGGTTGGTCGCTGGGCGTGCTCGGCGGGGCGGGGCTGCTGTGACCTGCGGGTTTTCCCAGGGCCGGAGAGAGCAGTGACCGTGGCCGGGCGGGCGCCTGCGCGTCCGCTTCAGCGGGGACGGCGAGGTGGATGGCGCCGGGTGCGGTGGTGCGGCGGGGTGGGCTCAGATCACCGGACAGATGGCGCTGGACACGCGGAGGAGGTCGACGTGGAGTCGACCTACCAGGGTGGTTCCGGCGCTAGACATGGCAAGAGATTCGCACGGCGCGGGACTCGCGGTCCACTAACATCCGCATTGTGGACGCTGAGGTTTCGTCATGTGAGACCCGCGGAGGTTCCCGCCGCTCCCGGCCCCGGGGCCTCCCGTGCGACCGTACCCCGGGGGAGATCAACCGCGCGGGCCCGGCCCGATACCGTTAGCCCTGTGCAAGCAGCAGGCGATACGAGCAGACCGACCCCCGAACGGCCGTCCCGGCGCCGGGGCAAGGGCTCCCGGCGCGCGGCCAAACAGGCCACCTGGCGCCGCACGGCGTGGGAACTCGTCAGGGACACCACCAACACCTGCGTCGAGTACCGGGTCACCGGCCTCGCCGCGGAGGCGGCCTTCTTCACCCTGCTGTCGATCCCACCGCTGCTGCTCGGCCTGGCCGGCACCCTCGGCTACCTCGACGAGTTCCTCGGCGCGGGCACCATCGACCGGCTCAAGCACGACATCGTCTCGGCCTCCGGAACGGTGCTGTCCGACTCCTCCGTCACGCAGGTCGTCGTCCCGCTGCTGAACCAGGTGTTCGACCACACCCGGCCCGACCTCATCTCGATCGGCTTCCTGCTGTCGCTGTGGTCCGGCTCCAGAGCGCTCTACATCTTCATCGACACCATCACCGTCATGTACGGGCTCGACGGCAAGCGCGGCATCGTCAAGACCCGGCTGATGTCCCTCGGCCTCTACCTCGGCGCCCTCGTCATCGGCTCCCTCGTGCTGCCGCTGCTGATGGCCGGTCCGGGCCTGATCGAGAACGCCGTGCCGGGCGTCGCGGGGCTGGTCGGCGCCACCTACTGGCCGGTCGCGATCCTGCTGCTGATCGTCTCCCTGACCACCCTCTACCACCTGGCCGTCCCCGTCTCCACCCCGTGGCGCGAGGACATCCCCGGCGCCCTGGTCGCCCTGGTGGTGCTGGTCGTCTGCAGCGTCGCGCTGCGGATCTACCTGGTCAGCTCGGTCGAGGGCCCCACCGTGTACGGCTCGCTGGCCGCGCCGGTGGCCGTCCTGCTGTGGATCTTCGTGGTCGCCCTGGCCGTCCTCATCGGCGCCGCCATGAACGCCGCCATAGACCGCCGCTGGCCCACCCTGGAGACCGCCGACGCCCGCGCCGAGAACGAGCGCGCCCACGAGGAGGCCGCCGCCGCCGTCGTGCGCGAGGTCGCCGCCCGGCGGGCCGTCGAACGGGCCCGGCGCGCCCGCGAACTCGGCCTCGCCGAGGGGGCCGAGGAGGAGTGGGAGGACGAGGGCGACGACACCGAGGCCGACGTCCCCTCCGAGTACCCGGAACGCTGGGCCGACGTGCTGGCCGCCGACAACGTCCGCGGCCGGCTCACCGCCCGCGGCGGGCCCCACCACCGGCCCGGGCCGCCCCCGCCGGACAGCGACCGGCCGGCCGGGCCGCCGCCGGAGCGGCCGGCGCCCAGCTACCCGCCCAAGCCGCCGTGGGAGCAGCAGTAGGGGTGGCGGCGGGGGCCGGTGGGGGCCGGGGTCCGGCTGGGGCCGGGAGCACGGCAGGGCCCGGCCCGTCGGGCTGGTGCGTGGGGCTGGTTCGTAGGCCGGGACGTGCGGCAGGGCCTCTCCCGCGGGTGCGGGGAGGCCCTGTCGTCGTCCGGTGCCGGCCCGGGCCCCTCCCGGGGTTGCGCGGGAGGGACGGGGGTCAGGCGGTGGCGGGGTTCGGCGGGAACGGGAGGTTCGGGGCGTGCGGCCCGTGCGGGGCCGGGGGGTGGCCGAACGGGGACGCCTCGGCAGGGGCATGCGAGCCGGCCGGGTCCGCGGGCGTCGGCGTCCCGTAGGTCGGGGTGCCGGGCGTCGGGGTGCCGGGTGTCGGGGTCCCCACCGGCGGGGTGCCCGTCGCCGGGCCGCCCGGGGCCGCCGACCGGTCGGGACGGCCGGCCTGGACCGGGAGCGGCTCCGGGCCCGGCTGGGCCGGCTCCAGCGCCGTGCGCCCGGCCGAGTCGCTCAGCTTGATCAGCAGGGCCACGATCAGCCAGTTCGCCAGCAGCGACGAGCCGCCCGCCGCCAGGAACGGCAGCGCCTTGCCCGTCAGCGGGACCAGCCCGCTCACCCCGCCGACCACCACGAACACCTGCAGCGCAAGCGCCGTCGACAGCCCGGCCGCGAGCAGCTTGCCGAAGGGGTCGGTCAGCCCGACCGCCGTGCGCAGCCCGCGCTGGACCAGCAGCAGGTAGACCAGCAGCACGGCCGTCACCCCGGCCAGGCCCAGCTCCTCGCCGATCGTGGTGAAGACGAAGTCGCTGCGCCCGGCGAACCCGATCAGCCAGGGGCGTCCCGAGCCCAGGCCCGTCCCCGTCAGGTGGCCGGTGCCGAGGCTGAACAGCGCCTCCGCGGGCTGGTCGGAGATGATCGCCGGGTCGTGGTGCTCCTTGTAGATGTCCAGCGGGTGCAGCCAGGCCTCGACGCGCCCGTGCACGTGCGGCTCCACGGTGCCGACCACCGCCGCGCCGCCGACGGCCATCAGGACGCCGAGCACCACCCAGCTGGTCCGCTCGGTCGCCACGTACAGCATCACGACGAAGACGCCGAAGAAGATCAGCGAGGTGCCGAGGTCGCGCTCGAAGACCAGCACCAGCAGGCTGACCACCCAGATCGCCAGCACCGGGCCGGCGTGCCGTCCGCGCGGCAGGGTCAGCCCCCAGACCTTCCGGCCGGCCAGCGCCAGTGCGTCCCGGGAGGCCATCAGGTAGCCGGCGAAGAAGATCGTGATCGCGACCTTCACGAACTCGTCCGGCTCGAAGGAGAGCCCGAACAGGCGGATCCAGCGCTTCGCGCCGAAGTCCTCCGCCCGGCCGGGGAAGAAGGCCGGCGCCGCCAGCAGGATCAGCGCGCCGGTCATCAGCAGGTACACGTACCGCTGGAAGAACCGGTGGTGCTTGATCAGCACGATCAGCCCGATCGCCACCGCGACCGAGATGAACACCCACATCAGCTGGGAGGGCGCGGCCGGCAGCTTCTGGTAGTCGCCCTTCGCGGCGTGCACCGCCTTGTACGAGACGTCCAGCCGGTCGAGCAGCATCAGGCCGAAGCCGGTCAGGAAGACGCCCAGCGGGAGGATCAGCGGATCCGCGTACGGGGCGAACCGGCGCACCGCCAGGTGGGCAGCCCCGGCCAGCCCGCCCAGGGCCAGCGCGTGCACCAGCAGACCGTGCGGCATCGCCCCGGTCAGCGCCAGATCGGCGTCGACGTGGCCCGCCAGGCAGACGGCCACCGCGAGCGCCAGCAGACCGAGCTCGATGTTGCGGTGGCGCCCCGCCAGGCGGCGGCCCTCGCTGCGTGCAGTGCTGAGCACCCTTGTCGTCCCCTTGTCATGACCCCGTGGCCGCTACCGCCGACGGTGCATCCTGCCAGACGGGACGGGCGCCCCGGCGGTTGCGCGGAGGCGGGTGACCAGACCAGAACTTTGCCCGGGCAAGGCTTTGTCCGGGGCCGGGTAAAGCCTTGTCCTGGTGCAGGTATAGAGGTGGGGCCCGGGCGCGGGCGGGGCCGGCCGGGGGGCCATCATGGCCGGGCACGGCGCCGGGCCCGCGCGACCTCCGGAGCGGGGGCCGCTACCCGGGACGCCGGTGCGGCGGCGGACCGGCAGCGGGCGAACGAGGTGGACGGATGGACGGCGCGGTGCGGGAACTCGCCTACAGCGGCCCGCCCCCCTGGCAGTGGTCCGACCTCGCCACCTCGTGGACGGCCGAACCACTGGTGCTCGGCCTCTCCGTGCTGCTCGCCGGCTGGTACCTGTCCGCGGTGCGCTCCGTCCGCCGCGCCGGGGGCCCCCGCTGGCAGCCCTCCCGCACCGCCGCCTTCCTCGGCGGGCTGCTGCTCTGGATCTGGTGCACCTGCTCCGGGCTCGGCGTCTACGAACGCGTGCTGTTCACCGACCGTGCCGTGCAGGTCGTGCTGCTGCTCATGGTCGTGCCGCTGCTGCTCGCGCTCGGCGCGCCGGTCTCGCTGCTGGTCGCGGCCGCGCCGCCGGCCCGGCGCGAGCGCGTCCTGCGGGCGCTGCGCAGCCGGCCGTCCAAGGTGCTGATGTTCCCGGCCGTCTCCACCGCGCTGCTGATGGCGCCGCCGTGGCTGCTGTACTGCACGCCCTGGTACGAGGAGTCGGTGTCCAGCGCGGCGGGGAACGTTCTGCTGCACCTGGCCCTGGTGCTGCTCGGCCTGGCGTACTTCTGGCCGCGGCTGCAGATCGACCCGGTCGGGCACGAGTACCCGCACCTGGTCGGGCTGTTCATCACGTTCGCCGAGGTGATCTTCGACGCGGCGCTCGGGCTGGTGCTGATCTACGGCGGGCACCTGGTCGCCGAGCACTACTACGTGGCGCTCGGGCGGCCGTGGGGGCCGAGCCTCGCGCAGGACCAGACCTGGGGCGGCAACGCGCTGTGGGTGCTGGGCGACCTGGTCGGGCTGCCGTTCCTCGCCGCCCTGGTGCGGCGGATGGTGGTGCAGGGGCGGGAGGAGACCGAGGCGGTGGACGCCGAGCTGGACGCCCGCTTCGAGGCGGCCGCGGCGGAGGCGCTGGAGGAGGGGCGGCCGGCCGAGGAGGAGGCCGGGATGCGGCCCTGGTGGCTGGACGACCCGAACCTCAAGCACCGGTACGGCGGGTAGGGCCGGGCGGGACGCCGGGGTCCGGCGGGCGGGGCGCAGGCGGGGCGCTGGCGGGGCGCAGGCGGGGCGAAGGCGGGGCGCAGGCAGGGCCAAACTTTGCCCCTCGTGGGGTTCATCCCGCCTTCGCCCCCGCATTCGTGCAGGTCAAAAACCCGTTGGCGGGAGCGCCCCGCTCCGCTAGCGTTTGGCACGTCCGGTTCGGGCGCCGAGAGGCCGCCCGAGGAGTAGAGAGCAGGAGGTGGCCCCCGTGGTTGTCGTTGCCCCGATAGCTGCCCTGGGCAGCACACGCGTTCACCTGCTCACCCCGGCCGCCGGCTGACCTCTCCGCGCCAGCCGCAGCCCGCCGGGACCATCTCCTCCCGAAGGGCACACTGCGTTGTTCAACGCTGCCTCCACTTCGTCGTTCCCTCTTTCCTCTTCCTCTTCTTCCCCTTCTTCGTCGCCGTCCTCCGGTGACGCGCCGCTGGCCGGGTACGGCTGGACGTCCGACCTCGCCGAGCAGTTCGCCCCGTACGTCGAGGCCGGGCTGCTCCCGGCCCGGATCGTCCGGGTCGACCGCGGCCAGTGCGACGCCGTGCTCGCCGACCCGGACACCGGCGAGCCGCGCACCGTCCGGCTCGACACCCGGCCGGTGGGCGACGCCGACATGATCAACTGCCCGTGCACCGGCGACTGGGCCGCCGTGGACCTCCACGCCCGGCCGATGGCCGCCGTCACCGCGCTGCTGCCGCGCTCCACCGCGATCATCCGCAAGGTGGCGGGCAAGCGCTCCGACGGTCAGGTGCTGGCCGCCAACGTCGACTCCGTCCTGATCACCGCCTCGCTGGCGGCCGACCCCGACCTCGGCAGGATCGAGCGCTTCCTCGCCCTGGCCTGGGAGTCCGGCGCCGAGCCACTGGTCGTCCTCACCAAGGCCGACCTGGTGCACGACGCCGAGTTCATCCGGGCCGACGTCGAGGCGATCGCACCCGGCGTGACGGTGCTCGTGGTCAGCGCCGAGACGGGTGAGGGCATGGACGTGCTGCGCGCCTGCATCCCCGGCACCACAGCGCTGATCGGCCAGTCCGGCGTGGGCAAGTCCACGCTCACCAACACCCTCGCGGGCACCGCCGTGATGGCCGTCCAGGAAGCCCGCGAGGGCGACCAGAAGGGCCGCCACACCACGACCACCCGTGAGCTGTTCCCGCTGGCCGGCGGGGGCGTGCTGATAGACACCCCCGGGCTGCGCGAGGTCGGCCTCTACGGTGGCGAGGGCGTGGAGATGGCCTTCGGCGACATCGCCGAACTGGCCGAGGACTGCCGGTTCCACGACTGCGGGCACCACACCGAGCCCGGCTGCGCGGTGCAGGCCGCTCTGGCCGACGGCACGCTGCCGCAGCGCCGGATGGACAGCTACCTCAAGCTCCAGCGCGAGAACGAGTGGATCGCCTCCCGCTCGGACGCCCGGCTGGCCTCGGCGCGGCTCAAGAAGTGGAAGACGATCACCAAGTCGATGCGCGCCTCGGGAGGTCCGGTGAAGCGCTGACCAGGCCCGCGCCGGCCGTGACCGGCCTCCGCGCGGGCCACTCGGCTCAGCGGAGGTCGGCCAGCAGGCGGAAGCGTTCCAGGACGACCGAGGTGGTGTCGTCCACGGTGAAGCCCGGGTCACCGAGGGCGCCGCGCAGCTCGGGGCCGTGCCAGAAGCGCTCGTGCGCCGAGCGCCAGGCGGCCACCGTGTCGTACCCCTCGCCCTCGTCGAGGGCGTGCTGCAGGTCGACCTCGGAGAGCGGGACGATCCGGACGTGCGTGGTCTCGATCACGGCGATCCGGCGGTCGGCCGAGTCGAGCACCGCGGTCAGCTCCCCGACCCGGGGGAGGGGCTCGTCCGCGACCTCGTACTCGGTCAGCAGACCGGTGGTGCTCGTCTTCGCGCCTCTGAGGACGGCCGTGACCAGGGCGTCCCGCAGCGGGCCGGGAAAGGCGAACTCGGCCGGGCGCATGGCGACGATCCTGGGGTCGTCCGGGCCGGTGTAGGGCTGCGTGCTCAGATCGCTCATTCGGGCGAGCGTATCCGCCGCGGCTGCTCCGGGCCCGGGATTATCGGGCGGCGGCCGAGGGCCACCCGGCGACCCGGAGAGCCGGGGTGGTCCGGGCTGGGTGGGCTGGTCCGGGCTGGGTGGGCCGCGGGTCCTGGGTAGTGGGCGGTGGGCGGTGGGTGGTGGGCGGGGTGGGGGGGAGGGGAGGGGAGGCCCCCATGGCGATGTCCGATTCCCGCCAGTCACCCCCTCCCCGGTGCCGCAGACTGGACAGCGTGATCGACGACGACATCCGGTACCGCGCAGTGGACAGCCGCGACGCCCGTTTCGACGGCGTCTTCTTCACGGCCGTCACCTCGACCGGCATCTACTGCCGACCGAGCTGCCCCGCCGTGACCCCCAAGCGAGTCAACTGCGTCTTCTACCCCAGCGCCGCGGCCGCCCAGGGCGCGGGCTTCCGCGCCTGCCGGCGCTGCCGGCCCGACTCCGTGCCGGGATCGCCGGAGTGGAACCACCGCGCCGACCTGGTCGGCCGCGCGATGCGCCTGATCGGCGACGGCGTGGTGGACCGCGAGGGCGTGGCGGGCCTGGCCGGCCGCCTCGGCTACAGCTCCCGGCAGCTCCAGCGCCAGCTGACCGCCGAACTCGGCGCCGGCCCGATCGCGCTGGCCCGCGCCCGGCGCGCCCAGACCGCCCGCCTGCTGCTCCAGACCACCGAACTGCCGGTCACCGACGTGGCGTTCGCGGCCGGCTTCGCCTCCGTCCGGCAGTTCAACGACACCGTCCGCGAGGTCTACGACCGCACCCCGAGCGGCCTGCGGGCCGAGGTCGCGGCCGGCCGCCGCACGGCGGCCCCGGCCGGTGGCCTCACCCTCCGGCTGGCCTACCGCGGCGCGCTCGACAGCGACCACCTGATCGACTTCCTGGCCCTGCGCGCCGTCCCCGGCGTCGAGGAGGTCGTCCCCGGGCAGCGCCCCGGCGTCCGGACCTACCGCCGCACCCTGGCCCTCCCGTACGGTCACGGCATCGCCGAGGTCGACGGCCTCGCGCCGGGCGAGCCGCGCACCCGCGGCTGGCTGGACTGCCGCCTGCTGCTCGCCGACCTGCGCGACCTGCCGACCGCCGTCCAGCGCCTGCGCGGCCTGTTCGACCTCGACGCCGATCCGGACGCGGTCGACGAGCAGCTGGGCGCCGACCCGGTGCTCGGCCCGCTGGTCCGCGCCCGCCCCGGTCTTCGCTCGCCCGGCCACGTGGACCCGCACGAGCTCGCCGTCCGCGCGGTCCTCGGCCAGCAGGTCACCGTCGGCGCCGCCCGTACGCTGGCCGGCCGGCTGGCCCGGAAGTACGGCGCCGCGCTGCCCGAACCCAGCGGTGGGCTGAACCTGCTCTTCCCGACCGCAGCGGTCCTGGCCACCGCGGACCCGGAGGACTTCGCGATGCCCGCCGCCCGCCGCCGGGCGCTCACCGGCCTCTGCGCCGCCCTGGCCGAGGGCGTGGTCCGGCTCGACGGCGGAGTGGACCGGGAGGAGTCCGCGGCGAGCCTGCTGGCCCTGCCCGGCATCGGCCCGTGGACCGTTGGCTACCTGAGGATGCGGGCCCTCGCCGACCCGGACGTCTTCCTCCCGGGCGACGCGGGCGTCAGGCACGGACTCGTCCGGCTCGGCGCCCCCGGCGACCCGAAGAACGCCGCCCGCGCGGCCGAGGCCTGGGCGCCCTGGCGCTCCTACGCCGTCCACCGGCTGTGGGCCGGGCCCGCGAGCACCACCAGTACCGGAACGGAGAACGCACAGGCATGAGCACCACCGTCTACACCACCATGGAGAGCCCGCTCGGCCGGCTGCTGCTGAGCGGCGTCCTGCCCGAGGACGGCGGGTCGGCCGCGCTGGCCACCGTCACCGCACCCGGCCAGAAGTACGCACTGGCCGAGCCCGCCGACGACTGGGTCCTCGACCCGGAGGCGCTGGCCGAGCCGGTCGCCCAGCTGACCGCCTACTTCGCGGGCGAGCGCACCGGCTTCGACCTCCCGCTCGCCCCGGTGGGCACCGAGTTCCGGCGGCGGATCTGGGCGGCCCTGGACGAGATCCCCTACGGCGAGACCGTCACCTACGGCCGGCTCGCCGACCTGGCCGGGGAGTCGCCGCGGGCGGTCCGGGCGGTCGGCGGGGCGGTGGGCGCCAACCCGCTGCTCATCGTCCGGCCCTGTCACCGGGTCATGGGGGCCGACGGCTCGCTGACCGGCTTCGCCGCCGGTGTGGACCGCAAGCGCTGGCTGCTGGAGTTGGAGAGCGGCACGCTGTTCTGACGCGGCCCGCCCGGCTGCGGGTGTCCCGCTCCTGCCGGGCCGACGCTTCCCGCCATCCCGCCATCCCGCCGTCCCGCCGTCCCGCCGTCCGGCCGCTCAGTCCTCCGGACTCCGGAGGTCCACCCGCCAGTCGTGGCTGCGCATGAACCGCCCGGGCGGGAACTCGAAGTCCGTCTCGCCGAGCAGCGTGAACCCGGCCTTCGCGCAGACCGCGTTGGAGGCGGGGTTGTCCACCGAGGGGAAGGCGTGCAGGTGGCGGTGGGCGCCCTCGCGGCGGGCGGCCGCGACGGCGGCGCGGGCGGCGGCGACGGCGATGCCCCGGCCCTGGTGCCCGGGCAGCACGTTCCACCCCATCTCGTGGACGGTCTCGCCCCGCCAGGTCCGGGTGCCGTAGCCGACGGTGCCGACGGCCTCGCCCTCGGGGAGCAGCACGATCCGGTACATGCAGCCGAGGCCGGACGGGACGAAGTCCAGGTAGCGCCGGTGCCGGACGAGGAGCTGCTCCTCGGTCTCCGGGCCGCCGACGTGCCGCTTCATCTCGGGGGTGTTGACGCGGCGCAGCAGCGCCAGGTCGGTGTCCGTCCAGGGTTCGATGAGGACCTGTGCCGTGGTCATGCCGGGCACCGTAGTGCGCCGCGGACCGTTCCGACCAGCGGTTTTCGCGGCCCGGACCCGCCCGGCCCGGACCGCCCGGCCCGGACCGCCCGGTCCGGACCCGCCCGCCGTCCGGCCCCGCCCGGCCCCCGCGGGGGCCGACCCGGTTCAGCCCTGGTCGGTGGCGGCGCCCGGGTCGGCCAGGGCGAGCGCGAGCTGTTCGAGGGCGGGCAGGGCGTGCACGACGGCTTCGCGGTCGGCCGGGGCGAGGACGTCGAGGGCGGCGGCGATGCGGCGCTCGTGGGCGCGCTGCCAGTCGTCGAGCTGGCGCCGCCCGGCCGGGGTGAGGGCGATCCGGGCGGTGCGGCGGTCGCCGGGGTCGGCCTGGCGGTCGACGAACCCGGCGTCGAGGAGCTTGCCGACCAGCCCGCTGACGGTGTTGGGGGCGAGCCGCTGCCGGGCGGCGAGTTCGCCGACCCGCAGGGGTGCGGCGGACAGGGTCTGGAGGAGTTCGACCTGCGCCATCGGCAGGGACTCCCACGGGTAGTCGGTGCGGATGCTGCTGCGCAGGGCGCGGCGCAGCCGGGTGACGGTGTCGGTGAGCCGCCGGGCGTGTTCGACCGCCGTTCCGGGAGGTTCGGTGGCGGGGTCGGGAACGTGTGGTGACGACGGCATGGCGGACAGCGTATCCCCTGGTACGAGGGGGTCCGGCAGCGCTGTCCGACGTCGGGCGCCGGCGCCGGGGGCAGCGTGCGGGGCGTCCTCCGGGGCGCCGTCCGGTGGGTCGTCCGGTGCGTCGCCCCGGTGTCTGTCGCAGGGCGATCGGCTCGCTCAGGGAACATGTCTGCGTCCGATATATTCGTGGCATGAACGCCACCGCCCTCGCCGCGCGGCTGCTCACCGAGCGGCCCCGGCCCCGGGGCATAGCCGGTTGGCGCCACGCCCACTGGCTGGCCGTCGGCACCGTCTGCCTCGGCGCCTTCCTCGGACAGCTCACCGCCAGCGTCACCGCCCTCGTCTTCCCGGCCCTCGGCCGGCACTTCCACGCGGACTTCGCGGCCGTCGAATGGGTCGCCCTCGCCTACCTCCTGGTCCTGGTCGCCCTGCTCGCCCCGATCGGGTGGCTCTCCGACCTGGTCGGCCGCAAGACCATGTACCTCGGCGGCTTCGCGGTCTTCGCCCTGGCCTCGCTCGGCGCCGGACTCGCCGGCAGCCTCGGCGACCTGGTCGCCTTCCGGGGCGTCCAGGCCGTCGGCGGCGCCATGATGCAGGCCAACAGCGTCGCCCTGGTGGCGCGCGGGGTCCCGGAACACGCGATGCGGCGCGCCCTCGGCATCCAGGCCGCCGCCCAGGGCCTCGGCCTGGCCCTCGGCCCCAGCCTCGGCGGGCTGCTGGTCGAACACGCCTCCTGGCGGTGGGTGTTCTGGATCAACGTGCCGATCGGCGTGCTCGGCATCCTCGCGGGCTGGTTCCTGCTGCCCCGCACGCGGACCACGGGCACCGGGAGCGGGGCGACCCCGGACCCCGGGACGGCGTCCCGCTCCCGCGCCGCCGGCCCCTGCGCGGGCCGACCCGTTGCCGGCCGACCCCTTGCCGACGGACCGGCCGCCGACCGGCCCCGCGTCGGCCGGCCCCGTCCGAAGCGGTCCGCGCGGGCCGAGGACGGCCGCTTCGACCTGCTCGGCCTGCTGCTGCTCACCGGCTCCACCACCGCCCTGCTGCTCGCCCTCTCCACCGCCTCCGGCCTGCCGCTGCCCGGCTGGGCCGCCGCCGCGCTGCTGCTCACCGCCGCCGTCCTGGCCCTCGCACTGGTCCGGCAGGAACGGCGGGCCTCCCGGCCGATCCTCGCCCCCGGCCTGGTCAACACCCCGGGGGTGCGGTCCGGGCTGGTGGTCTCGCTGATCGGCTACCTGCTGCTGTTCTGCCCGCTGGTGCTCGGCCCGGTACTGCTCACCGGCGCGGGCGTGCCGGTGTCCCGGGCGGGCCTGGTGATCACCCTGCTGCCCGCCGCGTTCGCCGTCGCGGCGACGGTGGGCGGCGCCCTGCTGCCGCGCACCTGGTCGGACGTCAGCCGCTGCCGCGCGGGCGCGCTGCTCGCCGGTGCCGGTCTGCTGCTGTTCGGCCTGCTGCCGACCACCGCCGTGGGCGCGGCCGTCCCGCTGCTGCTCGCCGGCTACGGGCTGGGACTGCTGCTGCCGGCCAACAACGCGCTGGTGATGCGGGCCGTCCCCGCCCAGTGCTCGGCGGTCGGCGGCGGGATGGTCAACATGGCGCGCAGCCTCGGCACCGCGCTCGGCACCGCGCTACCGGTACTCGGCGTCCACCTGGCCGGTACGGCCTCCGGGGGCCGGGCGGTGCTGCTCACCCTCGCGGCCGTCGCCGTGGCCGCCGCCGCCCTGACCCGCCCGGCCCGCCCCGCACGCGCCGCGCGCGTCGCCTGAGGCGTGTTGCCCGGCTCGTCATGCCCCCGCGACCGGGACCGGCCCTTCGCGGCCGGCCCGTTGTGTCGTCGATGACGGACGGCCGCTGCGCGGGGCCGCGGAACGGTTCCAGGCCGCACCCCACCTCGCCGCCGTCCTCATCCGGTCGCCGCGACGAGGAAGGAGACACGCCCCGGCGGCCCGTCCCCTGCGTCCGAGTCCGAGTCCGTGCCTGTGCCCGAGTCCGTGCCCGTGCCCGTCCCCGCGTTCGCGTGCCCGTGGTAACCGGGTGACACCTGCGCAGCTGTCCTGAGATCATCTGCGGATGTCGATCATCGCCGACGAGCTCGGCCACCTGTTCTACACCGTCGACGGTGACGGTCCGCCCGTCGTGCTCGTGCACGCCGGTGTCGCCGACCACCACATGTGGGACGCGGTCGTGCCCGCGCTCGCGGAACGGCACACCGTCATCCGGTACGACCTGCGCGGCTTCGGCGAGTCCGCGATCCCGAGCGGGCCGTTCAGCGAGGCCGACGACCTGCTCGGCCTGCTGGACCACCTCGGCCACCAGCGCGTCCGGCTGGTCGGCGCCTCCTGGGGCGGCCGGGTGGCGGTGGACTTCGCCCTCACCCACCCGGACCGGGTGCACTCCCTCGCCCTGTTCTCCGCGCCCTGGCCGCGGTACGGCTGGTCCGAGGACATGGTCCGCTACGACGAGGCCGAGACCGCGGCGCTGGCCGCGGGCGACGTGGACGCCGCCGTCGAGGTGAACCTGGACATGTGGCTGCGCGGGCCCGCCCGCGGGTGGGACGAGGTCGCGGAGGGGCTGGCCGACCGGCTCCGCGGCCCGCTGCGGACCTCGCTGGTGAACCAGGAGGCCGTCGGCGCGCACTCCCGGGGCCCCTCGAACGGTGACATCGCCACCCTCGCCGTCCCCGCACTGGTGGGTGTCGGCCGGCTCGACGTCGCCGACTTCCAGGACATCGCCCGCCGGTACGCGGCCGGGATCCCCGGTGCCTCCCTGGTCGAGTTCGCCACCGCCGCCCACCTCGTCGCCCTCGACGCCCCCGCCGAACTCGCCGCGGCACTGGAGCCGTTCCTCGCCCGCTGACACCGTGCCGCCCCGCAACCGGCGGGGCGGCCGACCAGCCCCGGGTGGCCGCCCCAGGCCCCGGCCGGCACCGCGGGTGGGCGGTGGTGGGCTCAGTCGTCGGCCGCGACGACGAGGGTGATCCGCCCGGCCGAGCGGTCGACGAGCACGAACTCGTGGAACTCGCCGTGCACGCCGCCCCAGTCGTGCATCGCCCCGGCGCCGAGCTCGCCGAGGTGGTGGATGCCGTCGGCGGTGGTCAGGCGGTCGAACACCTCCCGCCGCAGGGCCGCCTCCAGCCCGGCGGGCCGGCCGCGGGCCGGGCCCACCCACTCCTGCAGGATCCGTACGGCCTGCTGCTCGCGGATCGGGTCGTAGCGATCCGGAGTGATCGACCGCAGCCAGTACGGGCCGTGCCGGAGCCCGTCCGGCAGAACTCCACCGCCCGCGTAGTCGTCCCGGAACTGCTCGTGCCCGATCAGCGCGGCGAGCAACCCGCTGTCGTCCGGGCACTCCGCGGAGAAGCCGAACCGCTTGATGTCGACCGACCGGAACCCGTGGTCCTTCGGATCCGGGAGGTGGTGCCGGAAGTTGACGAACGCGCTTCCCTCGTGAACGAGCCCCTTGGCCATGCCTAGGAGACCGGGCTTTCACGCCCGGACGGGAGCCGGGCGTCCGTCCGGACGTTCAGGGTGTCCTGGGCGCGGTTGAGTCCGAGCCGGACGAGCGTCTCCAGCGCGTCGGCGCAGCGGTCCAACACGCCCGGCAGTGCGGCCTGTTCCTCGTCGGAGAACCTCTTCAGCACGAAGTCCCCGACGGACTGGCCCTTCGGCGGTCGCCCGATGCCGAAGCGCAGCCGGACGAAGTCGCGGGTGCCGAGCACCTCGCCCACCGAGCGCACCCCGTTGTGGCCGCCGGGGCCGCCGCCGCGCTTGAGCCTGCCCGTGCCGAACGCGAAGTCCAGGTCGTCCTGCACGACCACCAGCTGCGCGGCCGGCACGCCGTGGCGGCGCAGCAGGGCGGCCACCGGGCGGCCGGACAGGTTGATGAACCACTGCGGCTTCGCCAGCAGCACCCGGCGGCCGTCCACCTCGATCTCGGCGACCTGGACGCCGATCCCGCGCCGCCGGAACCGGGCGCCGTGCCGTTCGGCCAGCCGGTCCACGGCGAGGAAGCCCGCGTTGTGGCGGGTGAGGCGGAACCACGGGCCGGGGTTGCCCAGTCCGGCGATCAGCCAGGGGGTGTCGGTGGTCATCCGGTCTTCTCCAGGGGGTGACGGAGGTCGTCGTGGCGGGCCCGGTCGGCTGCCGGGCGGTCGTGCCGCCGGGCGTTGCGGACGCCGGGGCCGCGGACAGCGGGGTTGCGGACAGTGGGGCCGCGGACGCCGGACGGCCGGGGCGCGGTCCGGACGGTACGGGACCGTCGGCCGCACCCCGGCCGTCCGGGGGCGAGCGGGTGGGTCAGGAGGCGGGGACGCCGGGGGCGGCGCCGCGATCCTTGAGCATGTCGGTCATCAGCTGGATCTCCGAGCTCTGCGCCGTCACCATCGACTGGGCGAGCCGCTTCTCGGAGTCGTTCCGCGCGACGTCCACGTAGCCCTGCGCCATCTCGACGCCGCCCTTGTGGTGCTCGATCATCAGCTGCAGGTAGTAGACCTCGGCGTCCCGGCCGCTGAGCGAACGCAGCTTCGCCAGTTGGGCGTTGGTGGCCATGCCGGGCATCAGCGAACCGTCGTGGGCCTGGTAGTCGTGGTCCATCCGCATCCACGCCATCGGCTTGTCGGTCGAGTGCTGCGGCAGCCCCCACTGGTCGAGCCAGCCCATCATCATCCCGCGCTGGTTGGCCTGGGTGTTGATGACGTCGAAGGCCAGGGTCCGGGTGGCGTCGTCGCCGGTGCGGTCCCGGACGATGAACGACAGGTCCACCGCCTGCTGGTGGTGGGTCGCCATGTCGCGGGCGAACCCGGCCTCGGGCGAGTCGTTCGCCGGGACGGCCACCGACGCGGTGCCGGACGCCGAGGTGCCGCTCGCCACCAGGGCGGGCACGCCGAGCGCCAGCGCGAGCGCGGCGGCCAGCGCGGCCGGCCACCACAGCCGGCGGCCCGCGCGGGACTGCCCGGCGCCGTCCGCGGACTCCGCGGACGGCCCGGTCGCCTCGGACGGCTCCGCCCCCTCGGGCAGGTCCGAGCCGGCGGCGGTCACATCTGCCCCATGGTGCAGGAGGCGCCCGGCTCCTGGGTCTGCTTGCCCTGGACGTACTTGGTGAAGAACTCGTTCACCCGGGGGTCGCCGGCGCTGTCCACGACCAGCTGGGTGCTCCAGGCGTTCAGGGTGATGGTGCCCTTCTCGTCCGGGTAGGGGCTCATCAGCGAGTACGGGGTGGCCTTGACCTTGTCGGAGAGGGTCTTGACGTCCTCCGGGGTGGCCTTGCCGTTGTACGTCACCCAGACCGCGCCGTGCTCCAGCGAGTGGACGGCGCGCTCGTTCTCGACCGGCTGGTCGTAGACGTGGCCCATGCAGTCCAGCCAGACCGCGTTGTGGTCGCCGCCGACCGGCGGGGTCATCGGGTAGGTGACCTTCTCCTTGACGTGGTTGCGGCTCAGGTCGCCGAAGGTCTGCACGCCCGGGATGTCCGCGTTGGCGGCGGCCTCCTTGTCCTTCTTGGACTGGTTGGCGTCCATGATGATCCAGGTGCCGGTGGCGATCGCGCCGATCACCAGCACGCCGGCGGCGACCGAGGCGATGATCTTGTTGCGGCGCTCGCGGCGCTGCTCGGCGGCGCGCAGCTCGGCTATCCGGGCGCGGCGGTCGGTCGTCCCGGCCTTGCCGGAGGTCTTGTTGGACTGCTTCGAGGCGGAACCCATGGTGGTTGTCCTTGTCCCCGCCGCGCGGTGCTGGGGCGCGGCGGTCAGCTGAAGAGGGGAGGAGGGGCGGATCCGCCGGCGGGTGCCGGGCGGTGGGTTCCGCTCAGGACCGGTGTACTTGCAGCTCGTGCAGATCGGGCGCCGGATGCGGACCGTCCAGCAACCCGGCGGGCACCACCCTCGGCAGCGCCTCGGGCGCCGGCGTGAGCGGTGACACGGCCGGTTGCGGCTGCGGAGGGGGGTTCGGCAGCTGGGCGTCCTGGGCGCAGTACGGGTGGCTGGAGCAGCCGTTGTCGCGGTGCGGCGGTTCGCCGTCGGCCGTGCACCAGGTCCAGTGCCGCTGCTGTTCGGCCCGCTGGCGCTGCTCGGCGGCCGTGGGGGCCGGGCCGGTGCGCGGGGCGCGGTCGACGGAGACGGCTGCGGTGACCGCGGCGGTGACCGTCGACGGCGCCGGATGGACGCCCGCGCCGACCGCCTTGGCCTGGCCCGCGCACGGCAGCACGGTGAGCAGGGCGACCAGCACCAGAACCCACAGCGCACCCACCGGGCGGCCCGCCGGTGCGGCCCTCCCCGGTCGGGGCGAGCTGGGGGCCGACGCGGTCATGCGCACATTTAATCAGCCGAACGAGTGAAGCGATGCCCCTCCTCGGTCCCCATTTTCGGCCGTCCGCGGACCCGAACACCCCGGAAACGCCCTGCTCCGGGCACATCCGGCAAGCGCGGACGGAACGGTCGTGGGCGCAGTGGTGAACCCCGGGGCGAACCCGTCGCCGAACCCGCTGGTGAAGCGCTGGTGGCGCCTCCGGCGACGCCGCGGGGGAGGGCTGCGCCCCCTGCCGTCGACACCGCCATGAACATGCTGGTGAGCGCGGTGGCCGGGAACGCTCCGGTCGCTGACCGGTTGTCGCCGAAACCCGGACAGCGTCGTTGCACTCGGAGACAATGACGTCGAGTCCGGCCCCGCCGGGGGCGGCGCGACCACGGACCGACCAGGAGCCGCCAGATGAGCAAGCAGGGTGCACCCGCACAGCCGCACCGGCCGGAGGACGGCTGGTGGGACGAGGTCTACGAAGGCCCCGCGGGCACCCTCCCCGACACCCCGCGGGCGGACGCGGGTGCCGGGAGCGTCGACGACTGGTTCGCCACGGCGGCCGGCCTCATCGGACACCAGCGCACCGCCGAGCCGGAGCCGGAGCCGGAGTCGGAGTCGGACGCCGCGCCGGAGCTCGCGTCGGCTTCGGTGCCGGTGCCGGTGCCGGTGCCGGTGCCGGAGTCGGAGTCGGGCCCCGGGCCGGAGCGAGTCCCTGTGGTGACGGTGGCAGCCGCGGCGGAGTCGGTCGAGGCTCCGACCGCGGGGCGCGAACCGGGACCGGAAGCCGTCCGGGAGCCCGAGACCGAAGCGGCCACGGACCCGGCCCCGGACGAGCTGTTGGAGCGGGACAGCATCGACGATTGGTTCGACACCGCGATCGGCGTGATCGGCCAGCCGCGCACCCCGGCCGAGACCCACCGGTTCCCCGCCCCGTCCTTCGCCCGGGACGCCCCCGCCCCCGCCCCCTCGCCGGCGCCGGCATCCGAACCGGCGCCGCCCACGGTGACCCTGGAGAAGCCTGCCCCCGAACCCGCCGAACCCCGAACCGGGGCCGACCACGCCGCCCAAGACACCGTCCCGGAACCCGAACCGCAGCCCGTCCAAACGCTTGCCCCAGAGCCGGAGCCGACCCCCGCTCCAGAGCCGGAGTCCGAGCCGGCCGACGCCTCCGAGCCCGGGCCCGAAGCCGACCCCGGCCCCGACACCCTCGCCACGGCCATCGCCACCGCGACCATCCCGGACCTGCACCCGTCCCCCCGACCAGCCCGCGCCACCGACCGGCCCACCGTGCCGCACGTCGGCGAACGCCCGCCGACCTACGGCCCGGAACCGACCGCCGTGCCGGAGACGGACCCCGGTGCGCTCGGGGCGCTCGTGCCCGACACCGCCCTGGAGGGCGCCCAGTACGGGCAGTCCGTGCTGCGCGCGGTCTCCGTGCGCGGCGACTCCGCCCGCTACCGGGGCGAGCCGCGCCGGGACACCTTGCTGATCACCCGGTTCGGGGACGGTCCGGACGGGCTGCTGCTCGCGGTGCTCGGCGGCTTCGAGCGGACGGGCACCGCCGCGGACGAGGCGGTCTCCGCGCAGGCGGTCGCCACCGCCACGAGCGAGGCGTGCCGACAGCTGGCCGCCGCGATCGGCCGCAGCCGCGAGGGACTGGCCGCCGACCTGCGCGACTGCGCCCGCGACCGGCTCCGCTACGGCCTCCAACGGCTGGCCACCAGCGCCGTCGCCCCGCTGCGCGCCCTGGCGCCGCGGGAGGAGGGGGACGCGGGGGCGGACACGCCGTCCCCGGCGGCGCTGCACTGCCTGTTGATGTCCCTCGACCCGGCGGCCGCCTACCGGGCGGCGTTCGGGATCGGCCCGGGCGGGCTCTACCTGCTGCGCGCCGGCCACTGGATCGACGCCTATGCGGCGAGACTGCTGCACCATCCGGAGGGCCAGCAGCCGCCGGAGGAACCGCGACCGTTCCGCTTCCGGCTCGTCCCCGCGACCCCGGGCGACGTCCTGCTGCTCTGCACCCCCGGCCTGGCCCGTCCGATCGCCGACGAGCCGGCCGTCGCCCACTTCCTGGCCGGCCACTGGGCACACCCGCACCCACCGGGCACCGTCGACTTCCTCCGTCAGGTCCAGGTCCGTGCCAAGGGCTACGCCGACGACCGCACCGCCGCAGCCATCTGGACCGAATGACCGGACCGAGGCCACGGGCCTCCGAAAAAATCAGTAGACCGACCGACATATTCTTCCCGCTGCGACATGGGCCACAAGCCGCGGCCACCCGGCACCACACCCGCACCCGCATTTGCATCCGCGCCACGGCCGCACGGCCGCACGAGAAGTCGGCGGGCCCGACTTCTCGTGCGCCGGCTTCACTCCCACGCCCCGCGCCGTCGCGACATCTGTAGACCGGTCGACATATTTTCTTGGCCCGGGGCGCCCACTCCGGCCCGGGCCCGGCCCTGCGGTGCGGCTGCGCAGGAAGTCGGCCCGGCCGACTTCCTGCGCGCCGACCGCGGCCCTGCTGGGACTGAATCTGTAGACCGGTCGACATATTCAAGCTGCGGGGCGCGCGGGCTCGGATGGCCGGGGCGCAGCCTCATAGGAAGTCGGCGGGTCCGACTTTTCGTGCGCCGGCTTCCAGCTCCCACGCCCCGCGCCGCCGCGGCATCTGTAGACCGGTCGCCATATTCATGCCGAGCGCGGGGGGTGCCCGTTTCGGGCTCGGGTGTCCTTGGTGTGGGTCGTCGCGCAGGAAGTCGGAGGGGTCGACTTCTGGCGTGCCAGGCATCTGTTCGTGTCCGCGATGGAATCTGTAGACCGGGCGACATATTTTTCCCCGCGGAGCTGCCGCCGTGGCGTCAGGGGGCCCCGTGTGCGGTCAGTTGCGCAGGAGGATGGTGGTGACGGCGGTGGCCTGGGTGAGGGCGGCGGGGTGGTGGTGGCCGGGGAGGCCGATGGCGAGGGGGACGGAGAGGCCGTCGAGGAGGGCGCGGATCTGGGTGGCGCGGTCGGCGGTGGGGCCGGGCGTGAAGTGGCCGGTGGCGGCGCCGTCCTCGATGAGGGCGACCAGGTCGGCCTGCCAGGGCGCCTCGATCTCCTGCTGCCCCTGGCGGATCTCGGCACTGGCGGGCGAGCGCCCCCACACCTCGACCCAGAGGATCCACCGCGGATCCCCCGGCCCTTCGGGCAGGTAGAGCCGCAGGTAGGCGTCGAGCCGCTGCCAGGGGTCGCGGGTGCGGTCCGCGAGGGCGTCGCGGCGGCGGGTGCCGAGCTGGTCCTCGCTCCAGCGGAGCGTCTCCAGCAGCAGCTGGTCCTTGCTGCCGAAGTAGTAGAGCAGGTGTCCGGCGCTCATCTGGAGCTGCTTGCCGAGCCCGGCCATGGTGAGTTTGGCGAGCCCGTGTTCGGCGATCGCGGCCCTGGCGGTGGCGAAGACCTCCTCGCGGGGGCGTGCCGGCCGGCGCGGGCGGGGGTCCGCCATGTGAGTCGCTCTCCCTAGGTGGGACGGGTCGCTGGGAAGTGTCGCTGGGAAGCGCCGGGAAGTGTCGCGGGGACGGGGCGCTGGGACGGGCCGGTGCGCCACCGGAGCGGGCCGCGGGGGCCGCGCTCCGGTGGCGCCCAGCCGGCCGGAGCCGTGCGTCAGAGGGCCTTCGGCTGCTGCTGGGTGATGCAGTGGATGCCGCCGCCGTTGGCGAAGATCCCGCGGGCGTCGACGAGTTCGACGGTGCGCCCCGGGTAGGCGCGGCCGAGGACGGCCGCGGCCTCCTGGTCGCGCGGGTCGTCGAAGGCGCAGAGGACGACCGCGCCGTTGGCCACGTAGTGGTTGATGTAGGAGTAGTCGACCGGCTCGCCGTCCTCGTCCAGCAGGACGGTGGGGGCGGCGAGTTCGATGACCTCCAGGGGGCGGCCCTGGGCGTCGGTGGAGTCGCGCAGGATGGCGACGAGTTCCTGGCAGACCTGGTGGTCCGGGTGCGCCGGGTCGGGCTGGACGTGGGCGACGACGACGCCGGGGCGCACGAAGGAGGCGACGATGTCGATGTGTCCGCGGGTGCCGAACTCGTCGTAGTCGCGGGTGAGCCCGCGCGGCAGCCAGATGGCCTTGGTGGTGCCGAGGAAGGCGTGCAGCTCGGCCTCGACCTCCTCCTTGGTCCAGTCGGAGTTGCGGCCCTCGCCGAGCTGGACGGTCTCGGTGACGAGCACGGTGCCCTCGCCGTCGACGTGGATGCCGCCGCCCTCGTTGATGAGGCGGGAGGCGAAGCGCTGGACCCCGGTGAGTTCGCTGATGTGCTCGGCGATGTGCTGGTCGTCGTCCCAGCGCGCCCAGGACTGCGCGCCCCAGCCGTTGAAGATCCAGTCGGCGGCGGCCAGCGAGCCCTTGCCGTCGATCAGGAAGGACGGGCCGATGTCGCGCATCCAGGCGTCGTCCAGCGGGCGTTCGACGATCTCGACCTGCTCGGAGACGTACTTGCGGGCCTCGGCGCTCTCGCCGGTGTTGACGATCAGCGTGACCGGCTCGTACCGGACGATGGTGTTGGCGACGGCGGCCCAGGCCTCGCGGCCCGCGTGCAGGTTCTCGGGGGTGTCGAAGGTGGGGTTGGTGGTGGGGAAGGCCATCCAGGTGCGGTCGTGCGGGTGCCACTCGGCGGGCATCCGGTAGCCGAGGGAGGCGGGGGTGGGCGTGGTCATCTGGCGTTCCTTCAGGGGAGGGTGGGGGCGGGTCAGAGGAAGTAGAGGCGGCTGAGCGACACGCTGTCGGCGGGTTCGGAGCGCAGCGGCGCGCCGTCCAGCGAGACCAGTCCGGTCTCGGTGACCTCGACGTGGCCGGTGCGGGCGTTGCGGACCATGTCGCGCGGGCCGATGCCGCGGGTGCCGCGGACGCCGACGCGGCGGCGGCGGGTGGGCAGTCCGTCGGCGGGGCGGTCGAGGTAGGCGCCGTCGGCGGCGGCCTGGGCGACGAAGGCGACCGAGATGTCGGCGGCGGTGGCGCCGTGGGCGCCGAACTGCGGCCCGAGGACGAGGGGTTCGCAGCGGTCGGTGGAGGCGTTGGGGTCGCCGACGACGCCGTAGGCGGGGAAGCCGGCCTTGAGGACGAGCTGCGGTTTGGCGCCGAAGTGGTCGGGGCGCCAGAGCACGATGTCGGCGAGCTTGCCGACCTCGATCGAGCCGACCTCGTGGGCGAGTCCGTGGGCGATGGCGGGGTTGATGGTGAGCTTGGCGATGTAGCGCAGGACGCGCTCGTTGTCGTCGCCGCTCTCGACGGTGCCGTAGCCGCCGTCGAGGGCGCCGAGTTCGGCCTTCATCTTGCCGGCCATGGCGAAGGTGCGGCGGACGGTCTCGCCGGCGCGGCCCATGCCCTGGGCGTCGGAGGAGGTGATGCCGATGACCCCGAGGTCGTGGAGCACGTCCTCGGCGCCCATGGTGCCGGCGCGGATGCGGTCGCGGGCCATGGCGGCGTCGCCGGGCAGGTCGACCTTGAGGTCGTGCGCGGAGACGATCATGCCGAAGTGCTCGCCGAGCGCGTCCCGGCCGAAGGGCAGGGTGGGGTTGGTGGAGGAGCCGATGACGTTGGGGACGCCGGCCATCTTGAGGACGTTGGGGACGTGTCCGCCGCCGCAGCCCTCGATGTGGAAGGCGTGGATGGTCCGGCCCTCCAGCACCTTGAGGGTGTCCTCGACGGAGAGGCACTCGTTCAGACCGTCGGTGTGCAGGGCGACCTGCACGTCGTACTCCTCGGCGACGCGCAGCGCGGTGTCCAGGGCGCGGGTGTGGGCGCCCATGTCCTCGTGCACCTTGAAGCCGGAGGCGCCGCCCTCGGCGAGGGCCTCGACGAGCGGCGCGGCGTCGGAGGAGGAGCCGCGGCCGAGGAAGCCGATGTTGACCGGCCAGGCGTCGAAGGCGTTGAAGGCGTGCCGCAGCGCCCAGGGGGAGTTGACGCCGACGCCCCAGACGGGGCCGAACTCCTGGCCGATGATGGTGGTGACGCCGGAGGCCAGCGAGGCCTCCATGATGCGCGGCGACAGCAGGTGGACGTGGGTGTCGATGGCGCCGGCGGTGGCGATCATGCCCTCGCCGGAGACGATCGTCGTGCCGGTGCCGACGACGACGTCCACGCCGTCGAGGGTGTCGGGGTTGCCGGCCCGGCCGATCGAGGCGATCCGGCCGCCGATCAGGCCGATCGAGGTCTTGCGGACGCCCTGGACGGCGTCGATCACCAGGACGTTGCTGATCACCACGTCGCAGGTGTCGCGGACGGCGGCGGCCTTGAGGTGCAGGCCGTCCCGGGCGGTCTTGCCGAAGCCGGCCAGGAACTCCTCGCCGGGCGCCTGGGAGTCGGACTCGACGCGGACGATGAGGCCGCTGTCGCCGAGCCGGATGCGGTCGCCGGCGCGCGGGCCGTGCACCGCGATGTAGTCGTGGGGGGTGATCGCGGTCACGACGGCACCTCCGAGTCGTCGAAGCCGGTCAGGTAGCCGGTGGCGCGGGCCTTGGCCAGGGCGGCCTCCTTGGCGCCGGGCGCGTCGAGCGGGCCGTCGACCAGGCCGGCGAAGCCGATGGCGACGCGGTCGCCGCCGATCGGGACGAGGCCGACCTCGACGGTGGCGCCGGGGTCGAAGCGCACCGAGGAGCCGGCCGGGACGGCCAGGTGGGTGCCGTAGGCGGCGGCGCGGTCGAAGGCGAGGCGCGGGTTGGCCTCGAAGAAGTGGAAGTGCGAGGTGACGGAGATCGGCACCCCGGAGGTGTTGTGGACGGGGAGCACCACCGTCTCCTCGACCGGGTCGTAGCCGGCGCCGTCGCCGATCAGCGCGCCGCCGGGGGCCTCGTCGCCGAGGGAGCCGGCGCCCTTGAAGGGGTCGTTGACCACGGCCAGCCGGGTGCCGTCGTCGAAGACGGCCTCGACCTGGACGACGGTGACGACGTCGGGCACGCCGGGCAGCACGTCGGCGGCGGTGAGCACGCTGCGGCCGGCCTCGATGGCCTCGGCCAGGCGCCGGCCGTCGCGGGCGGCCTCGCAGACGGTGTCGGCGATCAGGGCGGTGGCCTCGGGGACGTTGAGGCGTACGCCGCGGGCTCGGCGGGCGCGGGCCAGCTCGGCTGCTGTGAAGATCAGCAGCCGGTCCCGCTCGGTGGGGGTCAGTCGCACGGTTCCTCGCTCGCGGTCGCCGGGGGGAGGGGGGTCGGCTTCGGAACGATGTTAGAACGTCGTTCAAACATCTCGGGTCATTGAACCCGGAGCACGCCGCCCTGTCCAGCGTTGCTCCTCCGGAGAGGTTCGGCTCGCCGGGCGCGCGGCGGGGGTGAGACCGGGGGCGGCGGGGGTGAGACCGGGGCGGCGGGGTGCGGGCGGGCGCCCGGTCCGCCGCGGGGCCGGGCGCGCGGCGGGGGTGAGACCGGGGGCGCGGGGCGGGGCGCCCGGTCGCAGTGGGCGCCGGGTGTGCGCGGGATCGGGCGGGGGCGGGTTCGAAAACAGCCTCTGCGCTTCGCAAACCCGTCCGGCGCGGGCAGTTGGATCACGTGAACCCTCCCGTGCCCCTTTCACCCCACGTGATCGGACGCACACTGTTGCAAACGCCGTCAGCTGGGCATGAGGATGAGTGGTCAGATCGGAAGGGCCACCCGGCCGGCGGGGGATCCGGAGGCGGGGGCCCGGGTTTCGAGGGCGGGGGCATGTGGTGATGGACGGTCAGTCGCGATTCCCGCGGCAGCGGACGAGTTCCGGCGACGCCTACCGGTCCGGGCCGGCGCGGGGTCCGGCCGCCGGCACCGGGACGACCCTGCCGGGTGCTCCGGCCCCCGGCTGCGCGCTGCACCGCCGGCTCCACCTGACGCTCGACCCGGCCGACCTCGTCGCGGTCGGCTCGGTCCGGCGGCGGCTGCGGACGGCGCTGGACCACTGGGGGGTGCCGGAGCTGTCGGACACCGCCGAGCTGCTCTCCTCCGAGCTGGTGACCAACGCCCTGCTGCACACCGGCAAGGGCGCGGTGTTCGACGCGGTGCTGGGGTCGGACCACCGGCTGCGGATCGAGGTGCAGGACGGCGCGAGCAGACTTCCCGGCCGCCGCCGGGATCCGGACGCCGAGTACGCGACCTCGGGGCGCGGCCTGATGCTGGTGGAGGCGCTCGCGGACGCGTGGGGCGTCCAGCTGCGCGGCGAGGGCAAGGTCACCTGGTTCGAGCTGGCCCTGCCCTGAGTCCGCCCGCCCGCCGCCGGGCCCGCCGGCCCCACCGGCCGCACTCACCGACCCGCCCGGCGGCCACGCCCGTCGGCTCCCGCGCACCCGGCCCACCGCCCCCGTCGGCAACCCGTTCGACGGCGATTCATTCGCCGTCGAAGGAAGCCCTGAACAGAAGGCGGAACGGAAGATTTCCGGCCCGTTGCCATTGCCGCTGGGCCGAACATCGCCCAGGATGGTGGGAATGTGTGTCCACGTGCGGGAAGCAGCGGGGAGACCGAACCTCGACTGAACACCGTCCGTCGACACCGTCCGATCCAGCACCACCCCTCACATCGCCACGCGGCCCGCCCGGACGGTCGGTGCGGTCCGCCACGGCAGCGGCAGGAGCAGCATGCCCACTGAGCCCGAGTCGTCGGGGCCGGCGCTTCCTCCCGGCGCGTCCGCCGTCGAGCACCAGGCCACCACCGCCACCACCGCCCCCGCGGGCCCCACCACGGCCGGCACCGGCCGGGCGAAGCCGCCCGCGCAGGCGGCGCGCCGGCACTCGCTGCGGACGGCGCCCGGGATCGCCGCCGGGCGGCTGGCGCCGGTGCTGTCCGGCGGTCTGCCGCCCTCCTCCGCGGACTCCATGCCGGACTGGCTGGAGCCCGCGATGGCCGCCAACGGCATCGGCTCCTTCGACTGGGACATCCGCCGCGACGTCCTGGAGGGCGACCAGCGGGCCTGCGCGATCATCGGCCTGGACACCATGGACCAGGGCCGCTTCGACCGCACCGCGGGCTCCTTCCTCGCCCTGCTGCACCCCGAGGACGCGCCGGTGGTGCGCCGCCGGGTCGAGCGCGCGGTCGCCGAGCTGGGCCAGTGCGGCGCCTACTACCGCACGGTCGGGCCGAACGGGTCCATGCGGGCGGTGCGCTTCCGCGGCCGGGTGCTCGCGGACGCCTTCGGCCGGGCCTCCCGGATGGTCGGCTTCGTCTGGGACGCCACCGTGGAGCTGCACAAGCGCGACCGGGCCGACCGGATGGCGCTGCTGCGCGAGGAGCGCTCGCGCTTCATCAAGGAGGCGGCGCGCGCCCTCTCCGAGGCGGTCACCGTCCGTGACGTCGCCCGGGTGTTCACCGAGCTCCCGCTGCCCGGACTGCCGCCGGACGGCCTGGTGCTGGCCTCCTTCGAGGCCGGCCGGGCGCGGATCCTCGGCGCCTCCGGCTACCGGGCGGACGCGCTGGCGGTCTGGGACCGCACGGTCCTGCCGGCCGGTCACCCGGCGGCCGAGGCGCTGCGCCACCGCACGCCGGTCTTCATCGCGACCCGCGAGGGCTTCCGGGAGAACTACCCGCAGGTGTGGGAGCCGACCAGCCGCACCGGGCGCGGCGCCTGGGCCTACCTGCCGCTGGTGGCCAGCGGCCGGGCGATCGGCGTCTGCGTGGTCAGCTTCGACGACGAGCGCGAGCTGGACGCGGACGAGCGCACCCTGCTGACCACGCTGGGCGGGCTGGTCGCCCAGTCCCTGGCCCGGGCCCGGCTGCACGACGCGGAGCACGAGCTGGCCGCCGGCCTGCAGCGGGTGATGCTGCCGCGCACCGTGCCGTCCGTGCCGGGGGTGACCACCGCGGTGCGCTACCTGGCGGCCGGCTCGGGCCTGCAGATCGGCGGCGACTGGTACGACGTGGTCCCGCTGCCCGGCGGCCACGTCGGCCTGGTGATCGGGGACGTCCAGGGCCACGACGTGCACGCCGCCGGGATCATGGGCCAGCTGCGGATCGCGCTGCGCGCCTACGCGGCCGAGGGGCACCCGCCGGCCGCCGTGATGGCCCGGGCCTCCCGGTTCCTCGCCGACCTGGACACCGACCACTTCGCGACCTGCACCTACGCCGAGGTCAACGTGGACTACGGCGTGGTCTACGCCGTCCGGGCCGGCCACCTCGACCCGGTGGTGCGCCGCGCCGACGGCACCGCCGCCGTGGTGCCGGTGGCCGGCGGGCTGCCGCTGGGCATCGACCCGGACCAGGAGTACCGGGTCACCCGGTTCAGCCTGGACCCGGGCGAGACGGTGCTGCTCTGCACCGACGGCCTGGTCGAGGCGCGCGGCATGGACCTGGACGAGGGCGTCGCCCGGCTGACCAGGGCGCTCGCCCGGCCGCTGCCGGCGGCCGCCGAGTCGGCCCGCGACCCGCTGGAGGAGCTGGCCGACCGGATCGCCTCGCAGGCCGCCGACTCCAGCGAGCGCGAGGACGACATAGCGCTGCTGCTCCTGCGCTGGGACGGCCCGGCGGGCGGGCTGGCCGCCCAGCAGCTGCGCCGCCGGATCGGCCAGGCCGACCTGGCGCGGATCGCCGAGGTCCGGGCCGAGCTGCGGGACGCGCTGCGCCGCTGGGGCGTCGCCGAGTTCATCGACACCGCCGAGCTGCTCTCCTCCGAGCTGGTCACCAACGCGATCCGGCACACCGACCGCGACGCCATGTTCACCGCCCGGCTCTACCGGGAGCCGGACGCGGACGGCGGCCGGGCCCGGCTGCGGGTGGAGGTGGAGGACGAGTCCGACCTCTGGCCGACCCGCCGGACCCCGGGGGAGCAGGCCTCCTCCGGGCGCGGGCTGATGCTGGTCGAGGCGCTGGCGGACGCGTGGGGCGTGGAGCCGCGCGGGTCCGGCAAGCGGATGTGGTTCGAGCTCAGCGGCACGCCGGCCGCCTGAGCACCCACCGGGCGACCGGGGGCGTCCGGGCACCCACGGCCCGGGCACCCGCGGCCCGCACGCGCCGGACCGCGGGGCAACCCGACCGCACCGGGCCGCACCGCACCCGACCGCGGGGTACCGGCCGCTACCCGAACTGCTGCTCCAGGTCCTTGAGTTTGCGCTCCAGCGAGTCCAGCCGGGGCAGCGTCACGGTGTCCTCGTCGAGCGTCAGGTCGATGGTGCGCCGTTCCGGGCGGGCCGGCAGGCCGGGCTGCACCACCGCGCCCTCGGCGGCCTCGACCGCCGGCGGTCCGGCGGGCTGCTCCGGCTCCGGCCCGCCGGCTATGGCGGGCTCCGAGCCGGACTCCAACTGGCGTGCCCCGCCACCGCGTTGGCGCCAGGCGCTGGTGCTGCGGCTGATCGCCCGGATCTCGGCGCGCTCGCGCCTCCCGGCGAGCCGCCGGCGTTCCTTGTCCAGGGCCCGCTCCCGCTTGTCCTCACGCACCTCGTCCACCGCCTCGTCGAGGCTGCGCACGCCCTCCAGGAGCATCAGCGACCAGGCCGCGTAGGTCTCGCGCGGGGCGCGCAGCCAGCGGACGATGCGGATCTGCGGCAGCGGGCGGGGGACGAGCCCCTGCTCGCGCAGGGCGGCCCGGCGGGTCTGCTTGAGCGCCCGGTCGAACAGGACGGCCGCGGAGAGGGACATGCCGGAGAAGAACTGCGGGGCGCCGGCGTGGCCGAAGCCGCGCGGGGCGTGCACCCAGTTGAACCAGGCGGAGGCTCCGGCGAACAGCCAGACCAGCAGCCGGGAGCCGAGCGCGGCGTCGCCGTGGCTGGCCTCGCGGACGGCGAGCACCGAGCAGAACATCGCAGCGCCGTCCAGGCCGAACGGGACGAGGTACTCCCAGCCGCCGGAGAGGTTGAGGTTCTGGACCCCGAACCCGACCAGTCCGTGGAAGGAGAGGGCGGCGGCGACGGCGGCGCAGCAGAACAGCAGCGTGTACGAGGCGGCGCCGTAGAGGGACTCCTTGCGGCGGCGCCGTTCCTCGGAACGCTCCCAGGAGTCCGCCCCGCCGGCGGGGGCGCCTCCCCTGGTCCGGGCCAGGGCCACCAGGAGTGCGCTGACCAGCAGCCCAACGCCTGCGGTGACGGCCCAGCCGAGCGGTATGTCGGACAATTTCATCGCCGGAACCAGCCTCACTTTCCTGCGTCGCGTTCCTGCGTCGTGATGGCGGGGACCATCATGGCGGATGCTCGGCGGGGGAATGACCGATTCGGTGTCAATGCGCTGAGTAGAGGGATTTCTGACCCCAGTGAATTCGCATTGTCGTATGAATTCGATGCGGATTGTTCCCGGAATTCCAGGCTTTTCGGGTGCGGCGTCGTACGGGTGTGCGTCAACTCCGCGTGACGCGCGGACAGCCGCCGCACATCTCCTCGGGCCGCACGGTGTAGACGAGGCAGCAGCTGGCCCGGGCCCGGTCGGTGTCCGAAGCGCCGGTGCACCCGGCTTCCGCCGCCGCGAAACCGGCGTTCGGAGTGAAGGGGGCCGGAGCCGGAGCGGCGCAGTCCGCCGCGCCGGGCGTGCGCGCCGGTGCCTCCGGGCCCCCGTCGGCGGACGGGGGCCGCAGCAGCGCGGACAGTTCGTCGCGCGCCCGCTCCTGCTCGCCGAGCAGTCCGCCGACGTACCAGAGCCCCTCCACCACCGCGTCGGTGGCCATCGCCCACAGCACCCGCGGACCGCGCCGCACCTCCGGACGGAAGGCGGTCAGCAGTGGGGCGAGGAACGCGCCCAGGGCGCAGCGGAGTTCGCCGGCCAGCGCGGCCTCGTCCGGTACCGGGCGGGCCCGCGGAGCCCCGGCCACCGGGTCGTCCGGGAGGCAGGCGAAGGCGCCCGGACGGACGGTCAGTTCGGCCGAGCCGGCCTCGCGGCGCACCGAGACGTCCGCCGGGGTGAGCAGCGGGACGCGCCGCTCCAGGAACCACGGCACCGTGAAGAGCAGGGAGACCGGCCAGACGAAGCGGTGCAGTGCGAAGCCGGCCGCGACGTCCGGGCGCAGCGGCCGGCCGTAGCGGGCGGAACCCTGCCGGGCGTCGTGGGTGATCAGTTCGCGCAGCGCCTCGGGGCGGGCGGCCAGGTCGGCGGCCGGGATCCAGCCGTCGTCGCGCCGCGGCGGGGCGCAGCGCACCCGCAGGACGGGGGCGAGCACGGCGAGCCGACGGTACGCGGCGGTGCCGGGGGCGGCCGGGTCGGGCACGGGGTCGTGGGCGTGCGCCTCGGTGGTACGGGGGGCGCGCGGCGCGACGCCGGGCCGGGTGCTGCTCGCGGACATGGGCGGGCCCCATCGGGTCGACCGGGGACCGCCCGTGGACCGCCCGGCGCCGCCCGGCCGGGCGGGGTGCCCGTCGGGCCCGGCCGGAGGAGGGCATGGCGGTGCCCGGGGAACGGCAAGGCGACCCGGCCGGGGCACTGCTCGCCCCGGCCAGGTTAGGCTCACCTTAGCTGATTGTTCCCCGGGTCTCGCGGACGATGCGTCCGTCCGGGGGAGCCCCCGGCGCGTGGACGGTGCCCAGCTGGCGTGCGAGCCACACCGGCACCCCGCCCAGCGCGTGCACCAGCCGGGCCGCCTCGGCGCGCAGCCGGGCCGCCTCGGCGGGTTCGGACACCTCCGCGAGCGCCGCGAGCGCCGGCGCGACCCCCACCGTGAACCCGAGTTGCTCGCGCAGCCGCAGCGAGGCGTCGAAGCCCTCGCGGGCGTGGCCGCGGTCCCCGCGGGCCAGCGCCAGCGCGGCCAGGTGGCGCCAGGTGTAGGAGCGCAGCAGCTCGTCCCCCCGCTCGCCGGCGCCGTCGTGCGCGCGCCGGTAGGCGATCCAGGCCGCGCCGCGGTCGCGCAGCAGGTTCTCGGCGACCAGCCCGCGCCGGAAGTCCAGCAGCGGACGGCCCGGGGCATCCGGCGGCAGCAGTGCCGAGGTGCGCCCGAGGGCGGCCTGGGCCTCGTCCAGGCGGTCCCGCGGGCCGAGCACGCTGGCCAGGTACGCCAGGAAGCCGCGGGCGCAGGCGGCGGCCGCGCGCTGCTCGGTGCCGGTCGCCAGGGCTTCGGCCAGGCGCAGCGCCTGTTCCGCCTGGGCCCAGTGCGCGGCGGTGAAGAGGCACTGTTCGATGAGGAGTTCGGCTCGGGCGAGGGCCGCTTCCGGGTCCCGTTCGGCAGCCGGGCGCAGCAGTTCGGCCGCCTCCTGCCAGCACCCCCGTGACCTCAGCCGCCACACGGTGTCGCCCGGTTCCTCCGCTGCCGCCCGCCCCCGTTCGTCCGGGCCGCTCGGGTTCCATCCGTGCTCCGACAACGCCACCTCCTTGTGTGCGCCATCCAGCAGGGCACGGGCCTGCCCCAGCTGCGCTGCCGTCAACTCCCGCCAGCATGGCGACGGCAGCGCGAAGGCCCGCGCTGTGGCGGCAATTCAACACGGGGGTGAGCTTGTGCACCAGATCACGAGCGGAGGTTCTTGCGTCGGCGGAGGAAATGATCTAGAGGGGTTCCGGTCGGGTCAGGACGTCCAGCCGGTCTCCATCAGCGCCTCGGCGGCGCCGTTCGCGGGCTGCGGCACCCCGGCCAGGTCCAGGCTGAACAGGGCGACCAGCAGCTGCTCGCCGCGCACGGTGGCCTGGTGGGAGTAGCCGGCGAGGGTGAACATGGCGGCGGCCATCTCCTCGGCGTGCAGGGTCTGCAGCCACAGGCACTCCACCGACTTCACGTCGGCCGGCTCGGTCCAGGTGTCCACCTGGGCGACCATCCGGCTGCCCAACAGGGTCACCCCGTCGCGTTCCTGGGCCTCCGTCAGCTCCAGGTCGTCGAAGCCGAGCCACTCCAGGTAGCGGGCGGCGGTGAACACCGCGTCCTGCGAGGTGCGCACCGGGTGCGGGCGGAACGGTGCGCGGTGCCGGAACGGCCTGGGCCGGCCGCCGGGGCCGGCGGAGCCGCCGGGCGGGGCGGGCACCGGTGCGCCCATCGGGTGGGCGGGGTGCGGGCGGGAGGTCTGTGGGCCGGGGGCGGCGAGCGGTCCGGCGGTGCCGCCGCCGAGCCGGGTGGTGCGGTCCACGGGGAGCCGTACGGTGGCGCCGCAGTTGCAGGTGAACTCGGGCTGCGGCCACTGGTCGGAGCGGCCGCAGTGCGGGCAGCGCATGCTCAGCCAGGAGTCCTCCCAGGAGCGGAACCGGACCTGCACCGGCACCCCGCCGCGCAGCAGCGGCACCTTCAGGGAGGCGCCGCACGGACAGGGCAGCGAGGGTGGTTCGTACAGGTGCTCCCGGCGGCAGGCGGGGCAGCGGATCGCCCGGGCGCCACCGCCCGCCCCTGGCCCTGGCAGGGCGGGGTCGTGTCCGGTGAAGTCGTCGGGCAGTCCGGCCATCGCGGGCTCCGTCCGTTCGAGTCGGGTGGTGGGACGTTTCCATGCTCCCCGAAACAGCGGGCGCTTGGCGCGGAATGGGGCAATCCTCCGGGATGGATCAGGGGTGTGCGCCCGGTCCGTGCGGGCTCCGGGTGCTTCGGGCACCCGGAGGGGCGGGAGGGGTCAGCCGGCCGCCCAGCGGGCCAGGTCGGCGGGGGTGTCCAGGTCGTCCGGGACGGCGACGTCGGCGCACTCGACCAGGGTGGTGGCCGCCCGGTGCGCGGCCAGCAGCGCGCGGGCCCCGGCGTCGCCGCGGGCGCCCGCGGCCGCCTCCGCGAAGTGCCGGGCGCCGATCAGCACGGGGTGTCCGCGCCGCCCGTCGTAGGCCGCGGCGGCCAGCTCGGCACCGGCCCGGTGCGCGGCCAGCAGGCGGGCCACCGCGGCCGGGGTGACGCCGGGGGTGTCCACCAGCATCACCAGCACCGCCGACGTGCCGGGTGCCAGCGCCGCCAGGCCGGCCCGCAGCGAGGAGCCCATGCCCTCGGCCCAGTCCGGGTTGTCCACCAGCCGGCAGCCCGGCAGGTGCGCCGTCGAACGGACCCGGTGGCCCTCGGCGCCGAGCACCACCGTCACGTCCGGGCAGCCGCCGGCCCGCACCACGGCCACCGCGTGCTCGACCAGGGGCCGGCCCGCGTACCGGACGAGGGCCTTGGGCCGTCCGCCCAGGCGCCGGCCGCCGCCCGCGGCGAGCACCAGCGCGGCGACGGGGCCGGGTGGGGTCTCGGTGGTCTGCATGGGCCCAGCCTGCCCGCCCGGGCGGCCCGCCCGCAGCCGTAGGAAGCCACAGTTGTACGAATGCACAAGGCGAACCCGCAGGTCGGGGACGGTCCCCGGTGGTTCGGCCGCTGGCCCTGCGGCCCGCCAGCCCCTGTACTGGGTCGATGAACACCGCACCGCGCCCGCTGCTGGACCGCTTCGGCAGGGTCCACACCGACCTGCGGGTCTCGCTCACCGACCGCTGCAACCTGCGCTGCACCTACTGCATGCCGGCCGAAGGCCTGAACTGGCTGCCGAAGGCCGAGGTGCTGAGCGACGACGAGGTGCTGCGGCTGGTGCGGATCGCCGTCGGCCGGCTGGGGATCACCTCGGTGCGGCTGACCGGCGGGGAGCCGCTGCTGCGCCGGGGCCTGCCGGCGCTCGTCGGGCGGATCACCGCGCTCGGGCCGGAGGTCTCGCTCACCACCAACGGGATCGGCCTGGCCCGCACGGCGGTGGCGCTGCGCGAGGCGGGGCTGCACCGGGTGAACGTCAGCCTGGACACCCTGAGCCCCGAGCGGTACGCGCGGATCACGCGCCGGGACCGGATCGCGGACGTGTTCGCCGGGCTGGCGGCCGCCCGAGCGGCCGGCCTCGACCCGGTGAAGGTCAACGCGGTGCCGGTGCGCGGCGTGAACGAGGACGAGATCGTCGCGCTGGCCGAGTTCGCCCTCGAGCACGGGTACCGGATGCGGTTCATCGAGTCGATGCCGCTGGACGCCCAGGGCGCCTGGGACCGGGCGACGATGGTCACCGCCGACGAGATCCTGGCCGAACTCGGCACCCGCTTCGACCTGGTGCCGGTCGGCCGGCACGGCAACGCCCCGGCCGAGGAGTGGCGGATCGCCGGCACCGACACCGTCATCGGGGTGATCGCCTCCGTCACCCGCCCCTTCTGCGGCGGCTGCGACCGGGTCCGGCTGACCGCCGACGGCCAGCTGCGCAACTGCCTGTTCGCCACCGAGGAGTCCGACCTGCGGGCCCTGCTGCGCGGCGGCGCCGACGACGACCGGATCGAGGAGGCCTGGCGGGCCACCATCGGGCGCAAGGGTCCCGGGCACGCCATCGACTCCGCAGACTTCGTCCGGCCCGACCGCCCGATGTCCGCGATCGGCGGCTGACGAGCCCCCGCGGAGGACCCGGGGAGAGGACCCGGGGAACACCGCCGCGAACACGCTCGGGGGCGCACCGCCGGCCGGCGGTGCGCCCCCGAGCGCGGGACGGTCAGGAGAGCGGGGCCGTCAGGTCGTAGAAGGTGGTGGAGCCGACCGTCTTCGCGGTGAAGTGGCTCGCCACCCAGCTCTCGATCTGGGCCGTCTCGGACTCCTGCTCCCGGCCGTCGCCCCGGCCGCCCTCGGCGCCGTTGGCACCGCCGGCCCCGAAGCCCCGGGCCGAGCCGCCGCCGATGAACCAGTGCACCTTGCCCTCCTGGACGTATTTCTGGAAGCCGGCCAGGCTGAGCGAGGGATCGGTGCCGTTGAAGCCGCCGAGGGCCATCACCGGCTTGCCGGTGGCGAGTTGGTAGCTGGCCGCGTTCTGCGAGCCGCTGGTGGCAGCCGCCCAGGTGTAGTGGTCGGCGTTCTCCTCCAGCAGGGAGGCCGCCTCGTCGCTCACCTTGGTGCCGCCGAGCAGCCCGCCCATGCCCCCGGGGCCGCCCGTGCCCCCGGGGCCGGGGAAGCCGCCCGAGCGGTCGCCGCCGTTCTGGCCGCCGTTGAACCCGTTGCCGCCGTTGAAGCCGCCGCCGTTCTGCCCACCGCCGTTGAAGCCGCCGGTGCCCCCGCCGGACCTGCCGGTGCCGTTCGCGCCGCCGCTGCCGCGCTCCCGGTGACCGCCGTCGCCGCCGTTCGGGAAACCGCCCGAGCCGTTGCCGTTGCCCGAGCCGTTGCCCGAACCGCCGCCCGGGAAGCCGCCGTTGCCGCCCTGGGCACCGCCGTTGACGCCGCCGCCCGGGAACCCGCCGCCGTTCTGGCCGCCGCCGGTGAACCCGCCGGCACCGCCCTGCGGCGGGACGCCGTTGACGCCGCCGCCGTTCTGCCCGCCCGGCAGGAACATCCGGCCGTTGCCGGCGAAGCCCTTGCCGCCGCGGCCGCCGCCGCCCGGCCCGAAGGCGCCCTGCACGGCCGGTCCGGCCGTCACGATGGAGCCGGTGTGCGGCGTGCCGACGGTGTCCACCGCGTAGGCCGCCGGACCGCCGAGCGCCGCCGCCAGGCCCACCAGGCCCGACACGGAGGCGATCCGCGCCCCCCGCCGGCCGTCGACCCGGCCCGCGAACTGCCCGGCCACCAGCGCGACCGCCGCGGCCAGGCCGCCGACCAGCACCGCCCAGCGCAGCCACGGCAGGAAGTCCCCGCTGCGCCCGAGCAGGACGAACGCCCAGACCGCCGTCACCGCGAGGGTGCCGGCCAGCACCAGCGCCCACGGCAACCGGTGCCGCGCCCGCCACAGCCCGTCCACGCCCATGCCGACCAGCGCCGCGACGGCCGGGGCCAGCGCCACCGTGTAGTACTGGTGGAAGATGCCGGACATGAAGCTGAACACCAGCGCGGTGGAGAGCAGCGCCCCGCCCCAGACCAGGAACGCCGCGCGCGCGGTGTCCGTCCGGCCGTAGCGGCGGGTCGCCCAGAGGCCGGCGACCAGCAGGATCAGTGCGGCCGGCAGCAGCCAGGCGATCTGCCCGCCGATGTCGCCGTCGAACAGCCGGGTGATGCCGGTCTCGCCCCAGCCGCGGCCGCCGCGCATCGCGCCGGTCGGTGCCTCGATGCCGGCCGGGAGCCGGCCGCCGCCGCCGACGCTGCCGGTCTCGTCGCCGTTGATCCGGCCGAGGCCGTTGTAGCCGAAGGTGAGGGAGAGGAAGCTGTTGTCCTGCGAGCCGCCGATGTACGGGCGGGCGGAGGCCGGCAGCAGTTCGACGACGGCCACCCACCAGCCGCCGGCGACCACCATCGCGGCGCCGGCCAGCAGCAGCTGGCGCACCCGGCGCCACAGGCCGGTCGGCGCGACCACCAGGTAGACCAGCGCGAAGGCGGGCAGCACCAGGAAGGCCTGCAGGGTCTTGGTGAGGAAGGCCAGGCCGAACATCACCCCGGTGAACAGCAGCCACCGGGTGCCGGCCGCCTCGATCGCCCGCACCAGCCCGTAGCCGGCCAGAGTGAGCAGCAGGGCCAGCAGCGCGTCCGGGTTGTTGAAGCGGAACATCAGCGCCGCCACCGGGGTGAGCGCCAGCGCGGCCCCGGCGAGCAGACCGCCGAGCGGGGAGAAGCGTCTGCGCACCGTCGCGTACAGCACGCCGACGGTGGCGGCGCCCATCAGCGCCTGCGGGGCCAGGACGGACCAGGAGGAGAGCCCGAAGATCCGCGCCGACAGGGCCATCGGCCACAGCGACAGCGGCGGCTTGTCGACGGTGATGAAGTTGCCGGCGTCGGAGGAGCCGAAGAACAGGGCCTTCCAGCTCTGGCTGCCGGCCTGGACGGCGGCCGAGTAGAAGGCGTTGGCCCAGCCCGAGGCGCTCAGGCCCCAGAGGTAGAGGACGGCGGTGGCGGCCAGCAGTGCCAGCAGGGCCGGGCGCACCCAGCGCGGGTCGTCCGCCCGCCCGCGCCAGGTGCGGGCGGGCAGGGTGCGCAGCCGGCCGGACCAGGAGGCGACGCCCTTGGGACCGGTGGGCGGCAGGGGTTGCTCGGGGAAGAGCGGTGCCGGGTCCGGCTGGGCGGGGTCCGGCTGCGGCACCTCCGGCGGCGGGAAGTTCGCGGCCTCGGGCCACGGGTCCCCGGCCGGAGTGGAGTAGCTGGTCGTGGTCATGCGCCATACGCTGCGTGGCGCGGCTGAGAGGAGCGTGAGACGCGGCTGTGAGGTGGGTGTGATCTCGGGACCGCGCCCCGTCGGGCCCTGCCGGAGCCCTGCCGGCCCCCTGTCGGGTCCGGGCTTCGGCTACGCCGCGGGCGGCATCGAGAGGTGCTTGCCCAGCCACTCCAGGGCCGGGGGGATCTCCCGGGTCCAGGTGTGGAAGTTGTGGCCGGCGGTGTCCAGGGTGATGGTGGACATCTTGGTCGGGGCCTTGAAGGCGCCGACCATGGCCTGGGTCTCGCCGAAGTTGTTCTCGTCGTTGGCGGTGGTCAGCAGCAGGGAGACCGGGGCCGGCGGCTGGTTCTTCAGCCGCCACAGCAGGTCGTTCTCCTGCTTCAGCCGGTCGCTGCCGCCGAAGAGGTCGCCGGTGGTCTCGTCGTGGGCCGCGCTGTAGTAGCCGGAGAGCGCGACCGCCGCGCGGTAGGAGTCGGGCTTGCGCAGCGCGAACTTGAGGGCGCAGTAGCCGCCGGTGGAGTTCCCGATCACGGCGCGGTTCGCCGGGTCGGTGCCGATCCGGTAGGAGGTGGCGAGGGCCTTGGGCAGGTCGCTGGTGAAGAAGGTCTCCACCTGCGGGCCGTTCGGGACGTCGACGCACTCGGTGTCCCGGTTGCCGACGAGCGTGGGGCGGGTCATCACCAGGATGGTCGGCGGCAGCTTCTTCTGCTCGATCGCGGAGAGGGTGGACGCCGGGTACTGCATCAGCGAGATCAGCTTCTCCGGGGTGCCGGGGTAGCCGGTGAGCACCAGGGCCATCGGGAAGCGCTGCTTGGCGTAGTCCGGCTGGAAGTACTGCGGGGGCAGGTAGACGTAGGCCTCGCTGCTCAGGCCGCTGCCCGCTCCTTTGACGTCGACCTTCTGGATCAGCCCGGAGCGGTCGGGCTCCGAGCCCTGGGCGGAGTAGAACTTCTGCTCGCCGGTGACGGACACCCCGGAGGCGTTGGGCGAGTGGTCGACCACCGTGCCCAGGCCGCCGCTGGTGCCGAGCAGGTCGGTCCAGGAGCTGTAGAAGCCGAAGTAGCCGTTGGCGATCAGGCCCATCGCGACCAGCACGGAGACCTGGGCGGCGAGGAAGGCGCCGATCCGGCCCGCCCAGGACTTCCAGCCCTTCCCGCCGAACCGCGGCCAGAGCCACATGGTGGCGGCGAAGACGAGGATCGCGATGACCGAGGCGGCGATCTGGAGCGGGAGGCCGGTGAGACTGAGCACGGGCCGATCGTAGTTGACCTCCGTCGGCGCCCCCGTACGCCCCCTGACGTAGCCCTTCCGCCGGAAACCGCGAATCCGGTTGACCGGCCTGGGCGGGGTCGGCACCATGGCGGCGGGGTCGTGCACGCAGTGTGTACGAGACGTCACCGGGGCGGGGTTCCATGGAGTCCATCAGCAAGACAGGTCTGGCCGTCGGTACCGCGCTGCTGCTCGCCGCGTGCGCCGCGTGCTCCGGGGGCGGTGGTGGTGGCGGGGCGGCCGCGGGGCCGTCGACGGCGACGGTCACCGCGGTGCCGGTGCAGGCCGAGACCCCGACACCGCTCCCCACCCCGACCAGGCCGCCGTACGGCCCGGTGCTCGCCAAGGGCATCGACCCGCTCGCCAAGGCGCTGGGCCAGGTGTCCACGGCGAAGACCCTGGGCGAGTTCGACACGTTGCTCGGCACGATCGGCAGCGCCGCGACGACCGCGGGCAGTGACCTGCGCTGGGCGAGCGAGCCGCCGGAGGCCGCCACGGCGCGGGCCGAGCTGGTGGCCTCGCTGACCAAGCTCTCCTCCGACGCGGCCGGGGTCCGCAAGGACATCAAGAACAAGGGGGTCTGCGCGCTGGGTTCGGCCCAGGCCGAGCTCGGTGCCTCCGAGGGCCTGGCGGGGGTGGGTTCGGCCCTGGCGAAGATGGCGGCGCTGGGCTTTCAGACGACCTTCGCGGCGCCGCAGACGCCGAAGCAGCAGTCCCGCTCGCTGGACAACGGCACCCTGGTCCGGGAGGGGAGGCTGCGCGGCGAGGGCGTGTTCAAGGTCGACAACGGCGGCAAGTCGGACGCGGTGGTCTCGCTCGCGCTGAACGGCAAGTCGGTGCACTCGGTGTACGTGGCCAAGGGGGCGAAGGCCAGCATCGAGGGCGTCGAGGACGGCACCTACGAGGTGTTCTTCTCCGGCGGCGTGGACTGGGACTCCGACGCGAAGGCCTTCACGCAGAGCTGCCGCTTCACCAAGTTCCAGGACACGCTGGCGTTCGAGACCGGCCGCACCGCGACGTCCTGGTCGATCACCCTCCAGCCGACGGCGGGCGGCAACGCGAAGACCGACAGCGTGGACGCGGACTCCTTCCCGCAGCCGTAGCCGTAGCCGTAGCCGTGGGCGTGGGCGCCGGGGTGCTGGGTGTCCTGGCCTTCGGACGGATTCTCCCGACTCGTCTTCGTCGCAGGCGTTCTGACCTACCGTCGGTACCTTCTGGCACCTCCTGGCACCCGTGGTGCCCGGGGGTGCCGTCGGTTGCGCGCGTAACGGGCATACCGGGGCGGATGGCCCCCGCCCGGTGGCACGACCGCCGATCGGCGGTGGCGAGTTCGGTCAGGACGGTTGACCGCTTGAAGTGACCATGGCACTTTCGTGCGGCGCGGGCCTCGGCGACCAGTCGTACACCCCGCGATCCCCCACAAGGAGAGCCATGCTGAAGAGAGTTGTCGCGATGGCGGGTGTGAGCGCCGTCGTCGCGGGCGGGCTGACCCTCGCCGCCGCCCCCGCGCACGCGGTCCAGGCCAGCGACCTGACCTCCACCATCGCCCTGAGCAACTGCTCGGCGTCGCTGGTGCGTTACCCGAGCTCCGTGTCCGCCGACCGGGCGCTCATGCTCACCAACGGCCACTGCCTGCCGACCATGCCCACCGCGGGCCAGGTCATCCAGAACGCCAGCGCGAGCCGCAGCGGCACCCTGCTCAACGGCGCCGGCAACACCCTCGGCACCGTCCAGGCCGACAAGGTGCTCTACGCGACGATGACCGGCACCGACGTCGCGCTCTACCAGCTCACCGACACCTACGCCTCGATCAGCTCCAAGTACGGCGCCACCGCGCTGACCATCAACGACAGCCACCCGGTCGACGGCTCCGCCATGTACATACCCTCCTCGTACTGGAAGCAGGTGTGGAACTGCTCCGTCAACGGGTTCGTGCCCACCCTGCGCGAGGACCAGTGGACCTGGCACGACTCGCTGCGCTACAGCTCCGGCTGCAACACCACGCACGGCACCTCCGGCTCGCCGATCGTCGACTCCGCCAGCGGGCGGATCGTCGGCATCAACAACACCGGCAACGACAACGGCGAGATGTGCACCCTCGACAACCCCTGCGAGGTCGCCGCCGACGGCACCACCAAGGCGTTCAAGGGCCAGAGCTACGGTGAGGAGACCTACTGGTTCACCACCTGCCTCGGCGCCAACCGGGCCATCGACCTCAACGTCGCCGGCTGCCTGCTCACCAAGCCCGCCGGCAGCGCCGTCTCCGTGAGCAACCCGGGCAACCAGTCCACCGCGCTCAACGGCTCGGTCAGCCTGCAGATCAACGCCTCCGGCGGCACCGCCCCGCTGTCGTACGGCGCGACCGGCCTCCCGGCCGGCCTGTCGATCAACGCCTCCACCGGGCTGATCAGCGGCACCGCCACCGCCGCCGGCACCTCCAACGTGACCGTCACGGTCACGGACTCCGCCGGCAAGACCGCCACCGCAGGCTTCACCTGGACCGTCACCGGCGGTGGCGGCGGCACCTGCACCCCGGCCCAGCTGCTCGGCAACGCCGGCTTCGAGACCGGCAGCGCCTCCCCGTGGACGACCAGCTCCGGCGTCGTCGACAACAGCTCCTCGCAGGCGGCCCACGGCGGCTCCTGGAAGGCCTGGCTGAACGGCTACGGCTCCAGCCACACCGACTCCCTCGCGCAGACCGTCACCATCCCGGCCGGCTGCAAGGCGACGCTGAGCTTCTGGCTGCACATCGACACCGCCGAGACCGGCTCCACCGCCTACGACAAGCTGACCCTCTCGGCCAACGGCACCACGCTGAAGACCTACAGCAACGTGGACGCCGCGGCCGGCTACCAGCAGCGCACCTTCGACCTCTCGTCCTACGCGGGCCAGAGCGTCACCCTGAAGTTCAACGGCGTCGAGGACTCCTCGCTGCAGACGAGCTTCGTGATCGACGACACCTCCGTCCAGACCGGCTGAGGCCCGTCCGGTTCGAGCGCCCGGCCCGCGGAGTCCACGGACCCCGCGGGCCGGGCCCGGCATCGACGGTGAACTCCCCCTCCGGGCCCGTGACTTCGGCGAACGGCCGCCGGCCGGCTCCGGGCCGCCCGGTGGCCGGTCCGGACGGATGCCTATCCTGTGGGGATGATCAAGCCGATCGAACTGGTGATATTCGACTGTGACGGCGTCCTCGTGGACAGCGAGGTCATCGCCGTGCGCGTGCTGCTGCGCCTCGGCGCGGAGCTGGGCTGGCCGCTGACCGAGGCCGAGGCGATCGAGCGGTTCGTCGGACGCTCCGAGGCGGCCAACCACACGCTGGTCGCCGACCGGCTCGGGGAGGAGACCGCGCAGGTGTGGGCCAAGCGCTTCGTCGAGCTCCACGCCGAGGCCGTGGACGCCGAACTGACCCCGGTCGACGGTCTGCCCGAGGCGCTGGCCGCGATCACCCTGCCCACCTGCGTGGCCTCCAGCGGCTCGCACGAGAAGATGCGCCACACCCTCGGCCGGACGGGCCTGCACGGGCACTTCGCCGGCCGGATCTTCTCCGCCACCGACGTCGGACGCGGCAAGCCCTGGCCCGACCTCTTCCTGCACGCCGCCCGGTCCATGGGCGTCGACCCGGCCGCGTGCATCGTCGTCGAGGACAGCCGCCCGGGCGTCGAGGCCGCCCGGGCCGCCGGGATGCGCTCGCTCGGCTACGCGGGCGGCGTGACCCCCGCGGAGCGGCTGGCGGGGCCGGACACCGTCGTCTTCGACGACATGCGCCGGCTGCCCGCCCTCATCGCCGCCGGGGCCGTCCAGCCCGCCTAGGGTCTGCCTTCAAACCCGCGTCTGCGGGGCGGCGCAGGGCCGGACGCGCCGGGCCTGACGCAGGGCCGGACGCGTCGGTCATCGGGCGCCGGGCATCGGTCGTCGGCGGGCAGCGGTCACCGGCGGGCGCCGGTCACCACGGGTGGGTGCCGCCGCCCGGGCGGAAGAACGAGCCCGTCGGGCCGTCACCCGGCCCGCCGACCTGGGCGGCGATCGCCCGCCCGCCCTCCTCCGCGCTCGCCGGGCCGGCCTGGCCGTTCAGATCGGTCGCGCAGTAGCCCGGCTCCAGCGCGTCGACCCTGATCCCGGTGCCGCGCAGCTCGCGGGCGTACACCAGGGTGACGGCGTTGAGCGCGGCCTTCGAGGAGTTGTAGGCGAGCAGGGTCGCGTGCTCCCAGACCGGGTTCTCCGGGCGGGAGAGGAAGCCGGCGAAGCTGGCCAGGCCGCTGGAGACGTTGCCGATCCGGGCCGCCGGCGAGCGGCGCAGCAGGGGGATCATCGCGTTGGTCACGGTGACCACGCCGAACACGTTGGTCTCGTAGGTCGCGCGCAGCGCCTCCAGGGGCAGGGTCTGCGGGGTGTGGCCGTAGTCGAGGGCGGTGCCCGCGTTGTTCACCAGGGTGTCCAGGCGGCCGTGCTCGGCGTCGATCCGGCGGGCCGCCGCGGCGGCCGACTCCGGGTCGGTGACGTCGAGGTGGACGAAACGGGCGTCGAGGCCCTGCGCGGCGAGCTCCGCGGCGGCGGCCGCGCCGCGGCCGGGGTCGCGGGCGCCGATCAGCACGGTGTGCCCGGAGCGGGCGAGTTCGCGGGCGGTGGCGAAGCCGATGCCCTTGTTGGCGCCGGTGACGAGGACGATGCGGTTGTCGGTCATGGCCCCACCCTGACCGGGGGCGGCGACGCCCGGGAGAGCACTGTCGAGGGTGGTACCGGCGGTGCCATGGTGGCGCGTCGGCCGCCCGGCGAGACTGGACGGCGTGGAACACGTGGACCGGGCGGAGCTGGCCGCCTTCCTGCGGCGCTGGCGCGCCCGCATCCAGCCGTCCGACGTCGGCCTGCCCGCGGGCGGGCGCCGGCGCACCCCGGGCCTGCGCCGCCAGGAGGTCGCCCAGCTCGCCGGGATGTCGGTGGAGTACTACATCCGCCTCGAACAGGGCCGGGGGCCGCGCCCGTCGCGCCAGATGATCGGGGCGATCAGCCGGGCGCTGCGGCTGTCCGACGACGAACGCGCCCATCTGCACCACCTGGTGGGCGAGCCGCCGCTGCCGCCGGCCGGCCCGCCGCGGGAGGTGCGGCCCGGGCTGCTGCACCTGCTCGACCGTCTCGACGACACCCCGGCGATGGTCTGCAGCGCCGCCCGGGACGTGCTCGCCTGGAACGCCATGGCGGCCGCGCTGCTCGGCGACTTCTCCGTCCTGCCGCCCGGCGAGCGCAACATGATCTGGCGCTTCTTCACCGACCCGGACACCCGCGCCCGCCACGACCCGGACGGCGCCGCGAAGTTCGCCCTCCGTGCGGTCGCCGACCTGCGGGTCGCCGCCGCCCGCTACCCGGCCGACAGCGAGCTGCGCGGGCTGGTCGACCGCCTGGTGGCCGCGAGCGCGGAGTTCCGCGAGCTCTGGGCGCGTCAGGACGTCGAGGTCCGGCGCTCCACCCGCAAGCGGATCCTCCACCCGGTGGTCGGCCCGCTCGACCTCGACTGCGAGGCGCTGCACGACCCGCACCGCGATCAGTGGGTGATCCTCTACACGGCGGCGCCCGGCACCCCCTCGCACGCGGCGCTGCGGCTGCTCAAGGTGGTGGGCAGTCAGGACCTCTCCGGCAGTCAGGACCTCGCCGGTGGCCGGGACCTCGACGGCCGTCACGGCCTCACCGACCGCACGGACCTCGCCGCGCGGGGGTGAGGGCCGCCGAAATCCGGTTGCGGGCCCGGCACCCCGGTGGAAGATTCGGGCCCCGTGCCCGGCCCGGTCCACCGGACGGGGTCCGAGCCGGCCGGGGCCGTACCCGCAGGTGCGTGAGCCCGGCCGCCGGCACGTGACCGGACCGAGCGAGGGGGAGCCACAGGCATGGGCGCGATGCACGCGGACGAGTGGGACATCGACGAGGCGCTGGTGCGCGCGTTGCTCGCCGAACGGTTCCCGCAGTGGGCCGGCCTGCCGGTCGAACGGGTCGACTCGGCCGGCACCAACAACGCCATGTACCGGCTCGGCGCGGACATGGTGGTGCGCCTGCCGCGGATCCCGGCCGCCGCCGAGGACATCGCCAAGGAGCACGCGTGGCTGCCGCGCCTGGCCCCGGCCCTGCCGGTGCCCGTCCCCGCACCGCTGGGCGTGGGCGGGCCGGTCGCGGGGTACCCGTGGCCGTGGTCGGTCTTCCGCTGGCTGGACGGGGCCAATCCGGTGGCGGGCCGGGCCGAGGAGCCCGCGCTGCTGGCCGGCGACCTGGCCGGTTTCGTCGGTGCCCTGCACCGGGTGGACCCGGCGGGCGGCCCCGCCGCCTACCGCAGCGAACCCCTCGCGGAACGGGACGGCCAGACCCGGGCGGCGATCGCGGGGCTGCACGGGATCGTCGACACCCGCGCCGCGACCGACGCCTGGGAGGCGGCCCTGGAGGCCCCGGGGCCGTCCGGCCCGCCCGTCTGGATCCACGCCGACCTGCAGCCGGGCAACCTGCTCGTCTCCGGCGGCCGGCTGAGTGCGGTCATCGACTTCGGGTGCGCCGGACTGGGGGACGGCGCCGTCGACCTGATCCCGGCCTGGTACGTGCTCCCGGCGGCCGTCCGGGGCGACTTCCGGGCGGCGGTGGGGGCCGACGACGCGGCCTGGGCACGCGGCCGGGGCTGGGCCCTGTCGATCGCGGTGGCCGAACTGGACTACTACCGGGAGACCAATCCCGTCATGGCGGACATCGCCCGGTACGTCATCGCGCAGGTGCTGGCCGAGCACGCCTCGCCGGCCGTCGGCCGGCACGCGTAGCACCTCGCGGGGGCGAGGGCCGCGCGGAGCGGTCCGGCAGTCTTTACCGAACGGTCGACCAACGGGCGGCGCCGGGCGAGTAGCGTCCTCGGCATCCACTGAACGCGATGCGCGGACGCCTCCCCCCACCGGGCGGGCGGACCGCGGGGAGGCATGCCGTGAACCCGGTCGACCTGATGAACGTGAACGAGTGCGCGGCCCGGCTGCCGCAGGCCTGGCAGTCCCGGGTGCTGGGGCTGGTCGGGGCCGCCGAGGTGAAGCTGCTGCGGATGGACGGGCGGGAGCTGCCGGTGGAGTCGCACGCCGCGGCCGAGGTGCTGCTGGTCGTCGACGGGGTGCTGCAACTGTCCGTCGAGGAAGCCGACATGACGCTGCGTTCGGGAGAGCTGGTGGTGGTGCCGGCGGGGGCGCGGCACGCGGTCCGGGCGGGGAGCCGGGGGAGTCTGCTGATCGTCGAGACCGCGGGCCCGGGGGAGGGGTGATCGATACGATCGCCCCATGACCGGAATCGACGATCGTGTGCAGCAAGCCGAACGGCTCTACGAGCAAGCGGTTTTCGGGGGCGACACCGGCGCACTGACCCGGGCCGACCGGTGCCTCGACGCGGTCGAGGCGGATCTCGCCCTGGCCCGCGGCCGGGTGGTCCACGCCCGCTTCGTGGCCCGGCAGGAGGAGTCCGAGGAGGAACTGGCGCTCTTCGAACGGGCGGAGCGACTCTACGCCGGGCTCGGCGACGACCGGGGCCGCGGCGAGGCGCTGTTCTGGATCGCCGCCTACCACCAGGTGGTGCGCGGGGACCACGACACCGCCCAGCCGCTGCTCCGGCGCTCCCTGGACCGCGCCCGCGGGGCCGGCGACACCCTCACCGCCTCCTACGCGCTGCGTCATCTCGGCATCCTCGACCACATGGCCGGCCGCCTCCCGGAGGCCCGCGCCCACCTGGAGGAGTCGACCCGCCTGCGTCGCGAGGCCGACTTCGCTCCCGGCGTCGCGGCCAACCTGGTCGGCCTCGCCTACATCGCCGGGCAGGAGCAACGGCGTGCGGACGCGGCCGAGTTGCTGCGCGAGGCCACCGCGCTCGCGGAGGACACCGACGCGTACGGCGTGCTCGGGTGGATCACCGGAGCCCGGACGGACCTCGGGCTCGAGCGGGGCTCGGACGGGGTCTGACCGGGCGAAGGCGCGGCGCGCGGCCCCGGGCGGTCAGGGAGTCAGGCCGGTGCGGTCCCCGGTTCCCCGGCGGCCGCGGCGATCCGCTCGGCCACCGGGAAGTCCGCCCCGCAGCCCGGGCAGGTCGCGGTGCCGAACGCACAGGCCAGCACGGCCGCGACGGCCGGCCGGTGGTCGGCGACCGCCAGGTCGTACAGGCGGCGGGCGGTGCCGCGGAGGTCCGCCGGGTCGGCCGGCCGCAGCGGGTGGGTCGCGGCGTGGCCGGCCGAGCCGGCGTCGGCACCGGCGGTGGCGAGGGCCCGGCCGCCGGGGCGGGAGTACCGGCCGCGGTCGCCGACGACGACCAGGACCTCCGCCGCGCACGCCGGGCAGGTCAGCTCGTACTGCTGCACGATGATCCCCAGGGTGAGCTCCCCGGCCCAGGCCGGACCGCCCTCGAGGCTCAACTGCGCGTCCAGGGAGGCGGCGTAGTCCCGCACGCAGGGGGCCGTCCGCCGGTGCTCCTCGGCCAGCGCGCGCAGGGCGGCGATCTCGGTGGCGTACCGGGCGCGGACGTCGCCGGCCCCGTGGGGCTGGTCGGCACCCGCCACGATGGCACCGGCCAGGGCCAGGGCCGGCAGGGTGCGCTGCTGGTCGAGCCCGCCCGCGATGTCGAGCAGTCCCGGCAGCGCCGCGAAGCCCGCCGGGTGGACGGTGTCGTCGGGGCACAGGGCGGACCAGAGGGCGTCCCAGCCCTGCGGGGTGGGGTCGGCGGCGAGGCGCGCGAGCCGGACCGGGACGTCCTCGGCGGTGCCGTACGCGTGGGTGAGCCGCGACCAGTCCGTGGTGCCGGACGCGGCGCCCGGCGGCCGGGCGGGCCCCAGCCGGTGCCAGGCGTGGGAGCAGCCGTCGCGGCAGAAGCGCTCCCGGCGCCGGGCGTCGGCGCGCGCCAGCACGTGGACCAGCAGGCGGAAGGCCTTGCGCCGCTCGTGCGGCGGCTCCAGGCGGGCGACCGCCCCCAGCCGGTGCTCGATCCGCCCGCCGGAGAGCAGCACCGAGGGGGTGTGGGTCGGTTTGAGCCCGGCCGGGCGGACGGCGGCCACGCCGTCCTCGGTGGTGGCGCGGGCCTGTACGGCGAACGCAGCGAGGTCCCGCAGCGCGAGCCGCTGCTCCTCGCCGGGCAGCCCGTCGAACCAGTCGATCCCCTGGGCCAGCGGCCGCAGGCCCTGCGCAAGCTCGTTGAGGACCACGTGCCGCTCGGGCAGTTCCCGCGTCACGGCCCACCCCCCCTTCGTCCGTCGCGCGAGCCGGGTCAGCAGAGTTCCAGCCGGGCGTGGGTGGCGTCGTGGAACAGCTCCAGCAGGGTCCGGCCGAGCGGGTGCTCCGGGGAGAGGAAGGCGCTGCGGCGGGCCCGGACGACCAGGACGTCGTGGGAGTCGAGCAGGTCGGAGAAGCCCCGGTTCTCGATGATGTCCCAGAGGGCGTCCAGGCTGCGGCCCTGCCAGTGGTGCAGGGCCTCGTGGTTGACGGCGACGAGTGCCGCGCGGAGGTCCGTCAGCGACTCGACGGTGTACTCGCGGATGTCGACCAGCAGTTCGCTCTGTGCCACGGCGGGAGCCTAGGGCGTGTCTTTCGGATCACGCCAGGCGGTCGCCGCCGGGGCACGCACCTCGCCGGCTTCTCGTCAGTCGCCGATGCTCCGCATGGACTCCCTCCTCGGCGCCGCCGATGCACGCACCCCAACGACGCCCGCTGATCCGACGTGATCCGAAAGACACGCCCTGACGCGGGGCGCCGAAGCGGCTGAGCGCGCGGTGGCCGCCGGCGTCCCCGCCGGCCGGTGCCGTTCCGCCCTGGCGGCTGGGCGCGACCGGGCCACGGCCTGACGGGGCGGCTCCGTCAGGCCGTGACCCCGCCGGCCAGGGCGGCCTCGACGGCGGCTTCGGCGTGCAGCCGGGCGGTGGGGAAGAGCGGGACGGGGCTGTCCTCGGGGCGGACGAGCAGTTCGATCTCGGTGCAGCCCAGGACGATGCCCTCGGCCCCGGCGGCGACCAGGTCCTCGATCACCCGGCGGTAGGCGGCCCGCGACTCCTCGCGGACGACGCCGAGGCACAGCTCCTGGTAGATCACCCGGTGCACCAGGGCGCGGCCCTCCTGGTCCGGGACGAGGACGTCGAGGCCGCCGGCGGCCAGCCGGCCGCGGTAGAAGTCCTGTTCCATCGTGAAGGCGGTGCCGAGCAGTCCGACCCGGCGCAGGCCGGCCGTGCGGACGGCCTGTGCGGTGGCGTCGGCGAGGTGCAGGAGCGGCACCCGGACGGCCGAGGCGACCTGGTCGGCGACCTTGTGCATGGTGTTGGTGCAGATCAGCAGTAGTTCGGCGCCCGCGGCCTGCAGTGCGCGGGCGGCGTCGGCCAGGAGGGCGCCGGCCTCCTCCCAGCGTCCTTCGGCCTGCAGCCGTTCGACGGTGGCGAAGTCGACGGAGTAGAGCACGAGCGGTGCGGAGTGCAGCCCGCCGAGGCGTTCCCGGGTGAGTTCGTTGAGGTGGCGGTAGTACTCGGCGGTGGATTCCCAGCTCATGCCGCCGATCAGGCCGAGGGTCTTCATGGGCAAGTTATAAAGCATTGGTCGGCTTCACGGCAATGCCATAAGGATTACTTTGGGGTGCTGGGGGTGCTCTCCCGGGGCACCCGGTGCTGCCACTCCCGGGTGAACACCACCGAGCCCGCCTCCAGCGCCCGCAGCTGCACGACGCTGAGGAAGTGCCCGGCGTCGCAGCGCAGTTGGGTGCGGGTCTGCACGGTGACGTCCCAGCCGGCCTCGGGCCGCTCCAGGCGGACGGTGTGGTCGGTGCGGGCCTGGGCGCTGAGCGGGGTGCCGGTGAGGATCCGGTACGCGGTGACGGTGTGCTCGTCGCGGACCAGGCCGTCGGGGTGGGTGCGGGTGCCGTCCCCGGCGGGGGAGAGCTCGGTGCGCCACTCGTGGCGGCCGATGTCGTGGACGGTGAGGCGTTCGGGCCGGGCCGTCAGCGGCTCGGTCAGGTGGACGTCGAGCGGCTCGGGCAGTTCGGGGGTCCCCAGGGAGACGGGCGCGGCGCCGACGTCGGCGGCGAGATGGCGCACCGGCAGGCTCAGCGCGGAGCCGGACGGGTCGACGGCGTAGCCCGTGGTGTCCGGCTCCGGCCACACCCAGGGCCAGTAGCCGGAGGAGAGGGCCAGTCGTAGGCGGTGCCCGGCGGGGGCGGTGGCGGCGCAGGCGGCCAGCTCCACGGTGGCGTCCCGGCCGTCGGTGAGCAGCACGCCGCGGGTGATCAGCGCGGAGGTGCCGTCCGGGCCGACGGCGCAGAGCCGGGCGACGACCTGGGCGGGCGGCCCGCCGCCGCGCAGCCGCAGCCGCACGGTGGGCGCGCCGAGGATCTCGACGGGCTCGGGCAGCGGCTGCGAGTCGAAGCAGACCGAGCGGCCGTCCTCCTCGCGCTGGTCGGGAGGCTGGTCGGCGGGGCGGCCCTGCGGGACGTAGGCCCCGGCGTCGAGGCCGGTGTGCTGGGGCGAGCGGACCGGGACGTGGCGGTCCTCGGCGGAGGTGCCGGCGGTGCGCAGCGCGCCGTCGAGGCCGTAGTGGATCTCCCGGACGTCGGGGGAGGGCCAGACCTCCTCGCCGGCCCAGCGGGTGCTGATCCAGCTGCGCAGGGCGGGCTCCTCGGGGGCTCCGGTGTCGACGTCGCGCAGCCAGTGGTCCCACCAGCGCAGCGTCTCGGGGAGCGCGTCCTCGGGCAGCCCGTGCGGCCAGGGGCCGAGCAGGGCGCGGGCGTCGGGGGAGGTGGCGAGCAGGCGCAGCACGAAGGAGCAGGACGGGTCGCCCCACCCGGCGACGGCGAAGGCGGGCACGGGCACCGGGACGCTGCTCTCCCCGGCGGCGAGCCAGGTGTCCACGGGCGGGTCGAGGGACTCCAGGCGGGCGAACCACTCGCTGCGCCAGGAGTCGCCGACGTGCCGGGGGTCGGGCGGCAGGGCGGCACCGGCGACGAGGGCGGTGAGCCGGGTGTGCAGGTCGGTGGCGAGGAGGGCGCCGCCGAGGCGGTGGCCGCCCTCGGGGCAGGCGGTGACCAGGGCGCCGACGGTGCCGGGGGCCCGCGCGGCGAGCAGCAGTGCGGTGGTGCCGGCGGCGCCGACGCCGAGCAGGCCGACCCGGCCGGTAGACCAGGGCCGGCGGGCGAGCCAGTCGATCACGGCCGCGCCGTCGTCGAGCTCGGCGCCGCCACCGGGTTCGGCGGGCAGGCCGCCGGAGTTGCCGTGCCCGCGGGTGTCCACCCGGACGGCGGCGTAGCCGTGGCCGGCGTACCAGGGGTGGCGGCGGGCGTCCTCGGCGGCGGTGCGGTCGGTGAGCCGGTCGGAGGAGTACTCCAGGAGGACGGGGACGGGCTCGTCGCCGACCGGGCGCCACACCCGGGCGCTGAGGCGGGTGCCGTCGGGCAGCGGGATGCGCAGGTCCTCGCGGGTGGTGCGGTAGGGGTACGACGGCATGGCCGCTCCCATCGGGTCCCGGGCCGGTGACTGCCGGCGGGCCCGCGGCGCGCTCCCGGTCGGTGGGGGCGCGCCGCGGGCGTCGGCATTCCGACCCTAGGGGAGGAAGCGTCCGATTTCCTGACGAGAGGGTTCCTGACGAGCGGGTTCCTGGCGGGCGGGGTCCCGGCGGGTGGATTCCCGACGGGCGGGGTCCCGACGGGCCGGGCCGGGCATCGCCCGCCGGCCGGCCCGGGCGGGGCCCGCGGGGGCGCTCACGCCTTGCTGAGCCAGGCGGTGGCGTTGAGGGCGAGCGCGGCGTCGGTGCCGGCCGGGTCGTTCCAGCCGTTGTAGAGGGTGTTGCCGCTCTGCCCGGTGCCGTCGTCGACGGGCGAGCTGTCGCCCCAGACGGCGACCCGGCCGCTGCCGTAGGTGCTGGTGACGAAGAAGGCGCCGGTGGTGCCGCTGGAGCCGGTGCGGTAGACGAGCCCCTTGACGGAGGGGTTGTCGGCGGGCTTCAGGGTGAAGGTGGTGCCGTTGCGCAGGATGGAGCCGGTGACGGTGCCGAACGGGCCGTGCAGCACGGGGTCGGTGGGGGCGTCGGCGGCGCGCGGGTTGTCGGTGGTGATGTTGAGCAGGTCCACGGAGAAGCCGAAGGGGTCGTTGTCGTCGACCCCGTTGGCGGTCATCAGGTCGTTGATGATCGCGGGGGAGTCCCAGCCGTCGTTGTTGCGGTCGCTCCTGGTGTGGTCGGAGATCAGGAAGAGTCCGCCGCCGTTGCGGACGAAGCGGACCAGCGCGCTCTTCTCGCCCGTGGTCAGCCGGATGTTGGGTTCCGGGAGGACGAAGGTGTCGAAGTTGGCGAGGTCGAGGGCGGCGCCGGTGCCGTAGCTGATGGTGGAGCCGGCGGGGAGGGTCTTGAGGCTGTACTGGCCGGTCCTCTGGAGGGCGACGCCCCAGGCGGAGAGGGCGCCGGTCCAGCTCTTCTCGGTGGTGGGGTTGGCGTTCTGGGCGAGCGGGTCGGGCTGGCTGGTGCTGATGATCCAGTCGGCGTTCCCGGCGGTCTCGGCCTTGCTGTTGTCGAACAGCACCCGGTGCGGGGTGGCGGCGACCGGGGTGGCCGAGGCGGGCGCGGGCGTGGGGGCGGGCGCGGCGACGGCGGTGGGGGTGATCAGGCCGGCCGCGAGCAGGGCGGTGCCGGCGAGAGCCGTGGCGGCTCGCATGCGGATCGTCATGTGCCGTTCCTCCGTGGGGAGTCGAGGTTTCGGCGCTCGAGTTTTCGCGCGTAGAACGGGAGTATCCGCCGGTCGGGCGGCGGTCGGAAGCCCCGGGAGGTTACGGCGCCCTGTACGGCTCGTGACGATCTCCGGAGGAGGGGGGAGAACATTCCGTACCTGCGTATGACTTGCAACTGCGGAGGCCGAGGCGGAAAGATGGCCCAGCTTCGACCGCCCGCCGAGAGGAAACACCACGATGACCGCCCCCAGATGGCGTGACCGGCTCACCCGGGACGAGTGGATGCGCCTGGCCGGAATGGGCGGCTTCATCCTCGCGCTGCACGTGGTCGGCTGGTTCACCCTGCTCGCCCTGGTGGCGCCCGAGCACTACGACGTCGGCGGGCAGGTCTTCGGCGCCGGCATGGGGATGACCGCCTACACCCTGGGCATGCGGCACGCCTTCGACGCGGACCACATCGCGGCGATCGACAACACCACCCGCAAGCTGATGGGCCAGGGCAAGCGCCCGCTGTCGGTCGGCTTCTGGTTCTCGCTGGGCCACTCCTCGATCGTCTTCGGCCTCTGCGCGCTGCTCGCCTTCGGCGTCAGGTCGCTCGCCGGCCAGGTGGAGTCGGACGACTCGACCCTGCACGCGACCACCGGCCTGATCGGCACCGCCGTCTCCGGGTCGTTCCTGCTGCTGCTCGGCCTGATCAACCTGGGCGCCTTCAACGGCATCCTCAAGGTGTTCCGCCGGATGCGCGTCGGCGAGTACGACGAGGCCGAGCTGGAGCGCCAGCTGGAGAAGCGCGGGCTGATGAACCGCATCCTCGGCCGGGTGACCAGGGCCGTCACCAAGCCCTGGCACATGTACCCGGTGGGCCTGCTGTTCGGCCTCGGCTTCGACACCGCCACCGAGGTGTCGCTGCTGGTGCTGGCGGGCGGCGCGGCGGCGTTCTCACTGCCCTGGTACGCGCTGCTCACGCTGCCGATCCTGTTCGCGGCGGGGATGAGCCTGCTGGACACCATCGACGGCTCGTTCATGAACTTCGCCTACGAGTGGGCGTTCTCCAAGCCGGTCCGCAAGATCTACTACAACCTGACCGTCACCGGCCTGTCGGTGCTGGTCGCGCTGGTGATCGGCCTGGTCGAGCTGGTCGGCCTGCTCGGCGAGAAGCTGGACATCACCAGCGGGCCGATCGCCTGGGTGGGCGAGCTGGACCTCAACTTCGTCGGCTACGCGATCGTCGGTCTCTTCGTGGTGACCTGGGCCGGTGCGATCGCGTTCTGGAAGTTCGGCAAGGTGGAGGAGAAGTGGTCGGCCGGGCTGGCCGCGGCGGCCGCCGAGTCCGAGTAGCCCGCGGCGCGCGGACCGAGGGGGCGGTGACCGGGGTCTGGTCACCGCCCCCTCGGGGCTTTCCGGACGGGCTCCCGCAGGGCGTGGGCCGCGGGACGCGGGGCGCCGGTGGCCAGGCGCAGAGCGCGCGGCCCCGGCGCCTTGGCCGGCCGGCGCGCCGGGGGGTCGCCTCCGTGCGCCGGCAGGTCGCCGCGGCCGGTGCGGCGGGCCCTGCGGCCGGTGCGGCCGGTGCCCTCCGGGCGTCCTACCGCAGCGCGGCGAGCACCGCGTCCGCCATCACCTTCTCGCCGGTGGCGTTCGGGTGGAACGGCACGGCGGGCGAGCCGGGCAGCGCGCCCTCGATCCAGCGGTCGTCCGAGCAGACGTCGTGGCCGAGGGTCGGCGTCGCGGTGTCGACGTAGGTGGCGCCGTTCGCCGCCGCGGTGGACCTGAGGGCCGCGTTCAGCTTGGTGAGCACGCCGTGCATGTACTCGACGTCGCCCGGGGTGACGGGCTGGCGCAGGATGCACTTCGAGCCGTCGGCGGGCAGCACCGACGGGTAGCCGACCAGCAGGATCCGGGCGCCCGGCGCCTTGGCGTGGATGCGCTTGAGCGTGTCGGCGATCTGCGGCGCGATAGTGGTGGTGATCCGCTCGGCGAGGTCGTCGTTGCCGTACTGCCAGGACCACGTGCTCCAGTCCCAGTAGCCGTGGTGGTAGACGTCCTTGCAGGGCGTGCCGAGCGGGTTGACGACGGCGCCGGCGATGCAGGTGGCGACCAGCTCGCCGAGGCCGAGGTCGCTGGCCGCGAGGTCGTTGCCGCCGATCCCGAGGGTGACCAGGTCGGTGTCGGGGGTCACCGCGTCCAGCTGCGGGTCGTTGACCCTGATGAAGGCGTCGTACTGCGGCTGCGTCATGGCCTTGACCTTGGCGGCGGCGCAGGTGACGTCGGTGTACGCGGCGGCCTTGAGGGCGCCGGCGACGAGGTGGCCGTAGTTGCGGTCGGAGCGCAGGCACAGGCCGGCCGACTGGCCGGGCACGCCGGCGCCGGCGGCGTAGGAGTCGCCGAGCGCCACCATGTGTTTCGGCGCCGGGGTCGCGGCCTGCGCACTGGTGGAGGTGAGGGCGAGGGCGGCGCCGACGGCCACCGCGGCGAGCGCGGTGGAGCGGCGGAGTTTCCGGGCAGGGCGGAGCACGGTTCCTCCTGGGGGAGAGAAACGACGGGTGGGGGTCGTGCCAGCCGGGCCACAGCTACTCACAGGTAAGTTACTGTCAGGTTTCGCGCACGTCCATGGCATGCGCAGAAATTCCCGAAATTCCGTCAGGTGGTATTTCGAATTACGCTCCACCGCGTATCGGAGGCATTTCCGAAACGCCGTGGAGCGGAATTGCCGCCGTCGGTTGTTACCCGCCGGTTGACCGGGCCTCGCCGCAGGCCGCAGTATCGGGCGCACGGCGACGCCGCCCGCCCGTGCGCCGCCCCGCCGACGGCGCCCGCCCCGGAGCGCCGTCCGTGCCCACCGCGACGGAGGACTGCGCAATGGCCCTGGACGCCGACGTCATCGTCATCGGAGCGGGACTCGCAGGCCTCGCCGCCACCGCCGAACTCGCCGACGCCGGACGGAGGGTGATCCTGCTCGACCAGGAGCCCGCGGCCTCCCTCGGCGGCCAGGCGCACTGGTCCTTCGGCGGCCTCTTCCTGGTCGACTCGCCCGAACAGCGCCGGATGCGGATCCGCGACTCGCACGACCTCGCCCGGCAGGACTGGCTCGGCACCGCCGGATTCGACCGGCCCGAGGACGCCTGGCCCCGGCGGTGGGCCGAGGCCTACGTCGACTTCGCGGCCGGTGAGAAGCGCTCCTGGCTGCACGGCATGGGCGTGCGCTTCTTCCCGGTCGTCGGCTGGGCCGAACGCGGCGGATTCCTCGCCGACGGGCCCGGCAATTCCGTGCCGCGCTTCCACATCACCTGGGGCACCGGGCCCGGCCTGCTGGAGCCCTTCGTCCGCCGGGTCCGGGCCGCGGCGGCCCGCGGTCTGGTCGACCTGCGCTTCCGGCACCGGGTCACCGGCCTCGCCGCCACCGCGGGCGTCACCGACACCGTCACCGGTGAGGTGCTGGTGCCCAGCCCGGCCGCCCGCGGCGAGGCCAGCTCGCGCGAGACCGCCGGCACCTTCGAACTGCGCGCCCAGGCCGTGATCGTCACCTCGGGCGGCATCGGCGGCAACCACGACCTGGTCCGCAAGGCGTGGCCGGCCCGGCTCGGCACCCCGCCCGCCAGGCTGCTCTCCGGCGTCCCCGCGCACGTGGACGGGCTGATGCTCGGCATCACCGGCGAGGCCGGCGGCCACCTGATCAACGGCGACCGGATGTGGCACTACACCGAGGGCATCGAGAACTGGGACCCGATCTGGGCCCGGCACGGCATCCGCATCCTGCCCGGCCCCTCCTCGCTCTGGCTCGACGCCCGCGGCGAGCGGCTGCCCGTCCCGCTCTTCCCCGGCTTCGACACCCTCGGCACCCTCGAGCACATCATGTCCACCGGGCACGAACACACCTGGTTCGTGCTCAACCAGCGCATCATCGAGAAGGAGTTCACCCTCTCCGGCTCGGAACAGAACCCCGACCTGACGGGCCGTTCGGTGCGCGGCGTCCTCGGCCGCGCCCTGCCCGGCGCCCCCGGCCCGGTCCGGGGCCACCTGCGGCACGGGCCCGACTTCGTCGTCGCGAGCACCCTCGCCGACCTCGCCCGCGGCATGAACGCCAGGACCCGCCGGGCGCTGATCGACCCCGACGCGCTGCGCCGCACCGTCGAGGCCCGCGACCGGCAGATCGCCAATCCCTTCGCCAAGGACCTCCAGGTCACCGCGATCCACGGCGCCCGCCGCTACCTGGGCGACAAGCTGATCCGCACCGCCGCTCCGCACCGCATCCTCGACCCGGCCGCCGCCCCGCTGATCGCGGTGCGGCTCAACATCCTCACCCGCAAGTCCCTCGGCGGGTTGGAGACCGACCTCTCCTCGCGCGTCCTGCGCCCCGGCGGGGAGGTCCTCCCGGGGGTCTACGCGGCCGGTGAGGCGGCCGGGTTCGGCGGCGGCGGGGTGCACGGCTACCGCTCGCTGGAGGGCACCTTCCTCGGCGGCTGCCTCTTCTCCGGCCGCACCGCGGGCCGCGCGGCGGCCCGGGCGGTCGCGTAGCGGGGCGGGGGCGGGTAGGCCGGCGGGCCGGGCGCACGAAGGCTGGAGCACGCGTGCGCCGGCCGGTGCGCCCCTCCCCTGTGGGAGCGCACCGACCGGCACCGGTAGGGGTCCAGCCTCCCCGAGCGGTGCGCGCGGAACTATCCACTCCGGGGCGGTGGCCCCGCACGTTTCCGGATAGCCGGCGAGGGCCCGGACTGCTACCGGGCCGCCGTCCGGCGGACCCGGGTGGCCGTCCGGCGGACGGGCGGCGCCGGTTGCCGGCGGACGGTCAGCGCCGGCCCCGCAGGGTCTCCGAGGGCAGCCGCCCGTACGCCCGCCGGTACTCGGCGCTGAACCGGCCCAGGTGGGTGAAGCCCCAGCGGCAGGCGACGTCGGTGACCGTCCCGGTGGCGTCCCCGGCGGCGACGGCCGTGAGGTCCTGGTGGGCGCGGTCGAGCCGGACCCGGCGCAGGTACGCCAGCGGCGTGGTGTCCAGGTGCCTGCGGAAGCCCTCCCGCAGGGTGCGCAGGCTGACCCGGGCGGCCCGGGCGATGTCGGACGCCGTGACGGCCTCGTCGGCGTGCTCGGCGCAGTAGGCCGTCGCCCGGCGCAGGGCGCTCGGCAGCAGGGCGCCGTCGTGGCCCACCGTCCGGCTCCGGTCGAGCGGGTGGACGTCCAGCAGGGTGTCGGCCAGCAGCCGCTCGAACTGCTCGACGCCCAGCGGGGAACGGCGGCCCAGCGGGGAGACGACGAACTCCCGGAAGGCGTGGGCCAGCGCCAGCCAGGAGTGCACGGCCGGGTCCGCCGGGTCGAGCGCGTGCTGCCGGAATCGCAGCGGGTGCCGCGGAACGTCCCCCAGCCGCACCGCGAGGGCCTCGTCCAGGGTCTCCCGGGACATCGCCAGCGCCGCGTTCACGGCCAGGCCGTCCCACTCCATCCCGACCTCGTCGCCCGGCCCGGCGACGAACGGCGGGGACAGCAGCCCGGTGCCGTTCACGGTCACCCGCCCGTGGCCGGCCTGGGGCAGGATGACGCTGTAGAAGTCGGGGATCTCCCCCGTCCACAGGCGTACGGGGGCGCCGTAGGCGAGGTCGTAGAGCGCCACCCGGCCCTCGTGGAAGGCCCGGAACCGGCCGGGCGCCAGTTGGTCGCCGAGCACCGTCAGCCGGTGCGGCGAGAGCCGGTCGCTCACGATCAGGCGCAGCTCCTCGATGCTGCCGCCCTCGTAGAGCGAGACCGGACCGCTCCCGTCGCCTTCCCGATCCAGTGCCGCGACCGCCACTGCCACCCCCTGATCCGATGATCCGAGCCCGGTGCCGGCGCCGCCCGTGCGGCGGCGCGACGGACCACTCTGACCCCCCGGGCACGGCCGGGCAACGGTATTACGGCGGGCGCCCGCGGGAGCGGCCGGTGGCCGGTCAGTCCTCGTCGGAGACGCCCAGCCGCAGGTGCTCGACGTGGTAGACGGCCTGGTCGAGCAGGGCGGCCACGTGGTCGTCGTGCAGGGAGTAGACCACCGAGCGGCCGCGGCGCTCGCCGACGACCAGGCCGAGGTTGCGCAGCAGCCGCAGCTGGTGCGAACACGCGGACTGCTCCAGGCCCACGGCGCCGGCGAGTTCGGTGGCGGCGCGCGGGCCCTCCCGCAGCGCGGCGAGGATCAGCAGCCGGGAGGGGGTGGCCAGGGCCTGCAGCGTGGTCGCGACCTTGGCCGCGTTGGACGCGTCCAGGCGCATCCGCGGTACGGCGTTCTCGGTGGTCGCGTGTCCCATGGGGGCATCCTACGGACCGCCGTGGCGCCCCGGCACCCGGCGGGGGCCCGCCCGCCGCCCGGTAGGCTGCGCGTGCACGACCCGCCCCTGACCTGGAGGAGAACCCCGACCGATGAACGTGCGAAGCGGGCGAGTCATACCGAGGTGCCGGTGGGCGTGCGCCCCGGCCGGGCGCTGCGGGGCCGGGGCATGAGCCGTCGGGACCGCGACCGCGGGCAGGGGGCCGGCTCCCCGGTGACCGTCACGGTCTGCCGCGGCTGCTGCTGCGGCACCGAGGCCAAGCACCCCGGCGTCGACCACGCGGGGCAGTACGAGCGCCTGCGGGCGGCGGTCGGCACGGCGGGCCGGGTCCGGGCGGTCAAGTGCCTGGACGTGTGCACCCAGTCCAACGTGGTGGTGGTCGGCCCCTCCTCGGCGGGCCGCGCGGCGGGCGGGCGGCCGGTCTGGCTCGGTTTCGTGCTGGCCGACGACATGATCGACGAGATCGCCGACTGGGTGCACGCGGGCGGCCCCGGTCTGGCCGATCCGCCCGGGCTGCTGGACCTCCAGCTGATCTCGGTCTCCCGCAGGGTCCGCGAGGCCCTGCCCGAGTAGTCCGCGAGGCCCTGCCCGAGTGGTGCGCGGGGCGGCGCCCGAGTGGTGCGCGGGGTGGCGTCCGAGTGGTGCGCGGGGTGGCCTCCGGGGCGGACTGAGCTCCCGTCACCGCCCTTTCCGGCCGGGCGGTTCGGCGGATCCTCCAGTCGACGGGCATCCGTGGGCGCCGCCCTCGGGCGGCCCCACTAGCATGACCCGTGGTCGCGAGCGGTTCCGCCCAGGGAGGAAGACGATGACGACGGTCTGCCGCATCTGCGCGGGCACCGGCCGGACCGCCGGCCTCAGCTGCCGGACCTGCCAGGGCACCGGCACCACCGAGGTGGGCGGCGGGGGCGGCAACTGCTTCCTCTGCGACGGCACCGGCGTCTACGTCCGGTACCGGGTCGACGCGGGCGGTGCCAAGCACGCCTACCGGGACGAGATCTGCCGCACCTGCGACGGCACCGGCAACCGCTCCACGACGCACTGGGACGAGCCGTCCGGCTGAGGAGCCGTCGGCGCGGCGCCTCCGCCCCGGCCCGACGGCCGCTCAGGCGGCCCCGCAGGTCGGGGCCATGATCCCCGGTCGGTCCGGCGGCGAGCGCGGTCTTTACTCCGTCTTGGTCGAACATTGGCGTTCGAATGAGCGGCACGCTGCGGCCCGTTCACCGCGCGTCCGCGTGCGGTCAACGCACCACTGGAAGAGTCCGGCACATGGATATCCCCAACATGGGCGTGCCGGCCCGGCTCGCCGACCGCATGAGCATGGCCGAGCAGCACGAGTACCTGCGGGCCCGTTTCTCCCGCCGCCGGATGCTGCGGGCCGGCGCCGTGACCGTCGGCGCCATCGCCGTCGGCGGTGCGATGGGCAGCGGCACCGCCTTCGCCGCGCCGGCCGGCCCGACGCTGCTCCCGGCCGGTACGGCGGACGGCATCGACGGTTCGCTGGTCGCGCCGATCGGCCGCCACCTCCAGTTCGGCCCCGAGCCGGACACCCAGTTCCGCGTCTCCTGGCAGGTGCCGGCGCCGGTCAAGAAGCCGTTCCTGCGCTTCGGCAGGACCCCGTGGGAGCTCAGCCACAAGGTGCAGGCCGAGGTCCGCGCCCTGCACACCCCGGCGCTGACCCCCACCGGCCAGCCGGTGGACCAGTACTACCTGCACGTGGCGCTGGAGGACCTCCACCCCGACACCACGTACTACTACGGCGTCGGCCACGAGGGCTTCGACCCGGCCTCGCAGCAGCAGATCTCCACCCTGCACACCTTCCGCACCGCGCCCTCCCGGGACCACCGCTGGGGCAAGGTCTACGAGCCGTTCACCTTCACGGCCTTCGGCGACCAGGGCGTCAGCGCGCACGCGGCCGGCAACGACCACATCATCAAGGCCCAGAAGCCGGCCTTCCACCTGCACGCCGGCGACATCTGCTACGCCGACCCGGCCGGTTCCGGCACCGACCCGGACAAGTCCGTCTTCAACGCGAAGACCTGGGACGCCTTCCTGGTCCAGACCGAGACCGTCGCCGCCGAGATCCCGTGGATGGTCGCCTACGGCAACCACGACATCGAGGCCTGGTACTCGCCCAACGGCTACGGCGGCGAGAACTCCCGCTTCTTCCTCCCGGACAACGGCCCGGACCCGCGCAGCGTCCCCGGCGTCTACACCTTCCGCTACAAGAACGTCGGCGTCATCTCCCTCGACGCCAACGACGTCTCCTACGAGATCCCGGCCAACCTGGGCGTCTCGGCGGGCAAGCAGACCAAGTGGCTGGAGCGCACCCTCAAGGACCTGCGCAGCGACGAGACCGTCGACTTCGTCGTGGTCTTCTTCCACCACTGCGCCTTCTCCACCACCGTCGCGCACGCCTCCGAGGGCGGCGTCCGCGAGGCCTGGGTGCCGCTGTTCGAGAAGTACCGGGTGGACCTGGTCATCAACGGCCACAACCACATCTACGAGCGCACCGACGCCATCCTGGGCAACAAGGTCTCGAAGCAGGTGCCGAGCGGCGCCACCATCGAGCCCGAGAAGGACGGCGTGGTCTACGTGACCGCGGGCGCGGCCGGCCGCAGCCTGTACAACTTCGCGACCCCGGACACCTACGAGGGCCACGAGAACCACCAGGACGAGGTCACCACGTACTACTGGAGCAAGGGCCGGGTGAAGACCCCCGAGACCATCCAGTGGTCGCGGGTGCGCTACACCGGCTACTCCTTCATCAAGGTCGACGTCACCCCGGCCCACCTGGGCCAGAAGTCGGTCATGAAGGTCACCGCCCTGGCGGAGGACGGCACGCAGATCGACAACTACTCGATCCTGCGCAAGGTCGGCGAGGGCTGGGACTCCGGCCGCGACGACGACGGCGAGGGCGGCGGCTGGGGCTGGTAGCCCCGGCGCGCCCGACGGGCCCCGGTGCCGGGGAGGCGAGTCCCCGGCACCGGGGCCCGGTGCGGCTCAGCGCCTCGGGCCGTACATGATGACGGCGACCCCGGCCAGGCAGATCAGTGCGCCGACCACGTCGTGGCGGGTCGGCCGGAAGCCGTCCACGAGCACGCCCCACAGCAGCGAACCGGCCACGAACACCCCGCCGTACGCGGCCAGCACCCGGCCGAACTGGGCGTCCGGCTGCAGCGCCGCGACGAAGCCGTAGGCGCCGAGCAGCACCACGCCCAGTCCGGCCAGCCACCACGGGCGCTGCTCGCGCACGCTCTGCCAGACCAGCCAGCAGCCGCCGATCTCGGCGAGGGCGGCGAGGACGAACAGGGCGGCGGAGCGCAGGACGGTCATGCGGTCGAGCCTAGGGTCCGTCCGGCGGGGCGGGGTGGGCGGTCAGCTCTGGCGGTACGTCGCCAGGAAGCGGCCGATGCGGTTGATGGCCGTCTCCAGGTCGTCGGCGCGGGGGAGCGTGACGAAGCGGAAGTGGTCGGGGCGGGGCCAGTTGAAGCCGGTGCCCTGGACGACGTGGATCTTCTCGCGCAGCAGCAGGTCCAGCACGAACTGCTCGTCGTCGACGATCCGGTGGACCGCCGGGTCGAGCCTGGCGAAGGCGTACAGCGCGCCCTTGGGCTTGACGCAGCTGACGCCGGGGATCTCGTTGAGGGCCTTGAAGGCGACGTCGCGCTGCTCGGTGAGCCGGCCGCCGGGCAGCACCAGGTCGTTGATGGACTGGTGGCCGCCGAGCGCGGCCTGGACGGCGTACTGGGCGGGCACGTTGGGGCACAGGCGCATCCCGGAGAGCATGGTCAGGCCCTCCAGGTAGTCGGTGGCGTGCTGCTTGGGCCCGGAGACGACCAGCCAGCCGCTGCGGAAGCCGGCCACCCGGTAGGCCTTGGAGAGGCCGTTGAAGGTGAGGGTGAGGACGTCGTCGGCGAGGGCGGCCAGGCAGTGGTGCTCGGTGTCGTCGTAGAGGATCTTGTCGTAGATCTCGTCGGCGAGGACCATCAGGTGGTGCCGGCGGGCGAGGTCGAGGATGCCCTCCAGCAGCTCCTTCGGGTAGACCGCGCCGGTCGGGTTGTTGGGGTTGATGACGACGATGGCCTTGGTGCGGGCGGTGATCTTCGCCGCGATGTCGTCGAGGTCCGGGTACCAGTCCGCCTGCTCGTCGCACAGGTAGTGCACGGCCTTGCCGCCGGCGAGGCGCACCACGGCCGTCCACAGCGGGTAGTCCGGCATCGGGACGAGCACTTCGTCGCCGTCGTCGACGAGCGCGGTGACGGCCATCTGGATCAGCTCGGACACGCCGTTGCCGAGGTAGACGTCGTTGACGCCGACCCCGCTGACGCCGCGCTGCTGGTAGTACTGCACCACCGCGCGGCGGGCCGGCAGGATGCCGCGCGAGTCGCTGTAGCCGTGCGCCCTGGGCAGGTTGCGGATGATGTCCTGGATGATCTCCTCGGGCGCCTCGAAGCCGAACGGAGCCGGGTTCCCGGTGTTCAGCCGCAGCACGCTGTGCCCGGCCTCCTCCAGCGCGTTGGCCTGGTCGACCACCGGGCCGCGGATCTCGTAGCACACGTCATTCAGCTTGCTGGACTGTCGAAACTCCATCAGCGGCCTCCCGACCGTCACCACCCGCATCGTTGCTGTTGCTTTGTTCTACCAAGTTGTCACTTGGAAAGTCCAACCTTTTGGCTATGCTGATCCACATGTCACGCCGAAGCTACGACCAGTACTGCGCCGTCGCCCGCGCCCTGGACGCGGTGGGGGAGCGCTGGAGCCTCCTGATCGTCCGTGAACTCCTGGGCGGTCCGCGCCGCTACACCGACCTGCACGCCGACCTGCCGGGCGTGTCCACCGACATCCTCGCCACCCGGCTCAAGCAGCTGGAGGGCGACGCCCTGGTCCTGCGCCGACGGCTCGAACGGCCCGCCAACGCCACCGTCTACGAGCTCACCGAGCGGGGCCGCGAACTGCGCCCGGTGATCGACGCCCTGGGCGAATGGGGCCTGCCGGCCCTCGGCGAGCAGCGGCCCACCGACGCCGTCCGCGAGCACTGGGTCGCCCCCCGGAAGGCCGTGGACGGGGCGGCCGTCGGGGCGTAGCGGCCCGCGCGTACGATCGTCGGGCCACGGAGCAACCGGAGCAGAGCGGAGGCCGCCCGTGCCCACCACCTACCGCAGGTACGTCGCCGTCGGGGACTCCTTCACCGAGGGGATGTGCGACGACCTGCTGCCCGACGGCCACTACCGGGGCTGGGCCGACCGGGTCGCCGGAGCACTCGCCGGCGAGGCCGCGGACGAGGAGTTCCGGTACGCCAACCTCGCCGTCCGCGGCAAGCTCATCGGCCAGATCCACGACGAGCAGCTGTCCGTCGCCGCCGCCATGGGCGCCGACCTGGTCACCCTCGCCGGCGGCCTCAACGACGTGCTGCGCCCGGGCTGCGACATCGCCCGGGTCGAGCGGCTGCTCGGCCGCTGCGCCACCGAACTGCGCGCCACCGGCGCCACCGTCGTGCTCTTCACCAGCACCGACCCCACCCGCAGGATGGCGGGCAGCGCCCGGCTGCTGCCCGCCATCCTGCGGATGAAGGCCTTCGTGCACGAGCTCGGGCAGGAGGAGGGCGTCGCCGTCGTCGACCTCTTCTCCGCCCCCTGCTTCGACGACCGCCGTCTCTGGGCCGAGGACCGCCTGCACCTCTCGCCCGAGGGGCACCGCCGGGTGGCCGACGGGGTGCTGGAGGCCCTCGGCCGCCCCGCCGCCGCCGACTGGCGCGCCCCGCTGCCGCCGGTCGCCCCGCCCGGCCCGGCCGAGCGGCTGCGCACCGACGCCCGCTGGCTGCGCAGCCACCTCGGGCCGTGGATCGGCCGCCGGCTCACCGGGCGCTCCTCCGGCGACGGCCGGCCGCCGAAGCGGGCGGAGCTGCTGCCCTACCGCGGGTGAGCGGTCGGGCGGCCTCCGGCCGCGGGTGAGCCGTCAGCCGTCAGCCGTGAGCCGTCAGCCGGCCTCCGGGTCGAGAACCAGGCTCGCCATCGGGGTGCGGGTGGTCCAGCCGATCGCCCGGTAGAGCGACTGGCCGGCCTCGGTGCCGACCAGGACGCCGGTGTCGGCGCCCGCCCGGTACGCGGTGTCCTGGAGGGTCCGCATCACCAGGGCGCCCAGGCCGCGGCGCCGGTGCTCGGGGGCGGTGAGGATCTGGTCCGGGACGGCCACCGCGCCGGCCAGGCCCGCCTGGCCGCGGGCGGCGAGGTGTCCGGCCCCGGTGCGGACCAGCACCCGGGCCACCCCGCCCCTGGTCCAGCTGGTCACGGTGTACCCCGCCGGCACCGCGGGCCGTTCGGCGGTCAGCGGGGCGGTCATCAGGTAGCCGGGCTCGTCCAGCCGCCACTGCGGGCCCAGCCAGGGCCGGACGGCGGCGTCCTCGGTGAACAGCTTCAGCCAGGTGCCGGGCGCGGTGGTGCACTCGGCGATCTTTCGGACGTCGGCCTCGGTCGGTTCGGGCAGCACGTGCCGGGCGACGTGGCCGACCACGCCGACGTCGATCGTCCAGCCCCAGGGCTCGTCCACCGGTTCGGCCGCCCCGCGTGAGACCGTCCACCCGGCGATCCACATCCGAACGAGTTCGTTGATGCTCGGGTCCTGCACTCCTACCCCCGTACGTAATAGGTGCACTACTGATTGAGACCTTACCGGGGTGGGGTGGCCGTGACCAGCGCCCGGCGGGCGCACAGTACGCTTGACGGGTTCCACGAGCCCGGCGAGTACCACCGACCGGCGGGTTCACCGCACCGGACCGCCCGGTGCCCCGACGCCGGAAGGACCGAGGAAACGTGCGCGAGACCGAGCCGCCGCAGGACCCCACGGCGGCCGGGCCGACCGAGCTGCGCTCCGACTGCACCAGCTGCTTCGGGCTCTGCTGCGTCGCGCTGCCCTTCGCCGCCGGCTCCGACTTCGCCGTCGACAAGGCCGCCGGCACGCCCTGCCGCAACCTGCAGACCGACTTCACCTGCGGCATCCACGAGAAGCTCCGCGACAAGGGCTTCCAGGGCTGCACCGTCTACGACTGCTTCGGCGCCGGGCAGCGCGTCTCCCAGGTCACCTTCGGCGGCCGCAGCTGGCGCGCCGAACCCGCCGGCGCCAGGGCGATGTACGAGGTCTTCCCCGTCGTGCGGCAGCTCCACGAGCTGCTCTGGTACCTCACCGAGGCCCTCACCTACGCCCCGGCCCGCCCCCTGCACGCCGACCTGCGGCAGGCCCTGGAGGAGACCGACCGGCTCGCCGGCGGCACCCCCGAGGAGGTCCTCGCCGTCGACGTCCCCGCGCACCGGCAGCGCGTGAGCGAACTGCTGCTGCGCGCCGGCGAACTCGTCCGGGCCGCCGTCCCGAACCGCCGCGAGCACCGCGGCGCCGACTTCTTCGGGGCCCGCCTGCGCGGCGCCGACCTGCGCGGGGCCAACCTGCGCGGCGCCCTGCTCGTCGCCGCCGACCTCACGGGCGCCGACCTGCGCCTCGCCGACCTCATCGGCGCCGACCTGCGCGACGCGGCCCTCGGCGGCGCCGACCTCACCGAGGCCCTCTTCCTGACCCAGGCCCAGCTCAACGCCGCCCGCGGCGACGCCTCCACCCGACTCCCCGCGGGCCTCACCCGGCCCGCCCACTGGCCGGACACCACCACCGCCCCGGTGGCCGCCGCCGCGCCCGCCGGCAAGGCGCGCGGCCCGCGCAGGCCGCGACCCGGCGGCCGCGAGGGTGGCGGCGGCCGCCAGGGCCGGCGGCGCTAGACCCGGGGGGCGGGCGCCCGGCGGGGGATCAGTCCGTGAGCAGCCGGGCCCGGAGGGCGGCGACCTGGTCGCGGTCCACGCCGAGGGTGCCGGTGGCGTAGGCCTCGACCGAACCGTGGCGGGCGGCCAGGTCGGCGAGGGCGAGCCGGATGACCGTCTCCGGGGCCCGCCCGTAGCCGGGCCAGCCCAGGGTGCGTCCCGGGTTGGCGGCGTGCCAGTCGGCGATCAGGTGCGGGGTGGCCAGCTCGGTGAGGGCGAAGTCGGCGGCGACGTCGTCCTCGGACACCCCGAGCAGGGTGAGCACGAGGGCGGCGACCAGGCCGGTGCGGTCCTTGCCGGAGGCGCAGTGGAAGACCAGCGGCTCCTCGGCCGCGGTGATCACGTCCAGGGCCTGGCGGATCTCCTTCACCCCGTCCTCGGCGACCTCGGCGAAGCGGTCGGCGAGGTAGCGCCAGGGGTCGAGCCGAGGGTCGATCGCGGCCTGGTCGTACGGGCGGTGCTCGATCGAGAGGTTGTGGTACGCGAGCCCGTCCAGGTCGGGCACCCGCCCCTTGGCGGCGATCTCCCACGGGTAGCGCAGGTCGATCACCGTCCGTACGCCGAGCTCCCGGAACCGTCCGAGGTCGCCGTCCGTGGTGAGCTTGCCCAGTGAGTCGGAGCGGTAGAGCAGACCCCACCGGACGGATCGTCCTCCGGCGGCCCGGTACCCGCCCAGATCGCGGAAGTTGTGCAGTCGGTCGAATGCGAGGTGACGCTTCGTCATGCGCCGCACTCTAGCCACCGGTCCCGCCACCACCCCGGGCCGGGGCGGCGGCGGACGGGGCCGGGAGGGGCTCAGGAGCCGAGCGAGTCCAGGATGCGGCGGATCGACTCCACGACGGGGGCGCCGGCGGCGGCGAGGGCCGCGACGCCGGAGATGTTGCGCAGGGCGCGGCGCAGGGTGGCCGGCGGGGTGCCGCGGCCGTCGCCGATGGCCTCCAGGGACTCGTCGAGGACCTCGCGGTCCTCGGCCGGGACCTGGCCGCGCAACTGCGCCACGGCGGCGATGAGTTCGCGCATCGCGGTCTGGGGGTCGACGGGGCCCTGGTTCTTGACGATGCCGATGTTGTGGTCGCCGTGCTGGGTGACCGAGTCGCCGAAGTGGATGCCGCCGTTCACAGACCGACCTTCTTTCCGATGTTGTGGTCGCCGTACTGGGTGATCCGGTCGCCGACGTGGACGTTCTCCACCTGGACCGCGAACTCGGCCTGCGGGTTGTCGATCGCCTCCATGATCAGCTCGATCAGGTTGTTGACCTGCCAGGCGTCGTGGCTGACCACGGCCGTGTTCGAGGAGCTGGACGTCTCGATGATCAGCGAGTACAGGGTCCGCATCCGCAGCCGGGTGACCAGCCGGTAGAGGCTCACCAGGAACAGGGCGACCATCACCACGGCGATCAGGTTGCCCGCGGTGGGGTTCGCGGAGCTGGAGGTGAGCGAGCCGAGCAGCGCGGTGGCCAGCAGCAGGCCGATCACCTGCCGGACGAACCGGAGGATCACCCGGGCGCGCTTCGGCGGCACCGTCTCGAACCGCCGGGCCCGCGCGATGTTGTGCAGCGGGTAGGCGTCACCGCCCACCCACAGCACCCGACGGCTGACCCTGACGTCGATCACATTGCTTCTGCGTGCCACGTTCCGTCCCCCTGCGCGTGAGTAGCGGGGAGAACCATAGCAACGGCCGCCGACCCGGGGCCGCCGCGAGCGCAGCGGAAGGACCGTCAGGCACCCGGTGCGGCAGTGCGCGGGGCGTGCCGTCAGGTGCACCGCGCCGGGAGTCAGGCGCCGCGGTGGCCGTCAGGCGCTGCGGTCGGCGAGCACCTCGCGGACGACGTGGCGGGCGTTGGCGGTCAGGCCCGGGTCGGTGTGGCGGTAGTACGGGATCGTCACCAGGGCGATGGAGAAGGCCCAGGCGCGGCCGCGGGCCCACATCGCGTCGTCGGCGCCTAGCGCGGCGCGGAAGGCGGGGCGGGCGGAGGCGGGCAGCAGGTTCCAGGCGACGATCAGGTCGGCGGTCGGGTCGCCGACGCCCATCAGGCCGAAGTCGACGACCGCGGCGAGCCGGCCGGTGCGGTCGACCAGCAGGTTGCCGGGGGTGAGGTCGCCGTGCATCCAGCTGGGCGGTCCCGCGTACTCGGGCAGCCGCAGGGCCTTGTCCCACAGGGCGGTCGCCGCCCCGGTGTCGACGGCCCCGGCGAGCTGGGCGATGGCGGCGCGGGTGGAGCCGTCCCGGGACGCGAGCGGGAGGCTGCGGTGGGCGGCGGGGCCGCCGGCCGGGTTGACGGCCCGCAGCGCGGTGACGAAGCCGGCCAGGTCGCGGGCGAGCCCGTCGGGGGCGGCGAGGGCGCCGACGGCCGGGTTGACGCCGTCGAGCCAGCGGACCACCGACCACTCCCAGGGGTAGCCGGCGGCGGGTCTGCCGACCGCGACGGGGGCGGGGACCGGCCGCGGGAGGTGCGGTGCGAGCTTCGGCAGCCACTGCTTCTCGCGCCGGACGTCCCCGGCCGCCCACTCCACCCGGGGGAGCCGGACGGCGAGTTCGGGCCCGAGCCGGAACATCGCGTTGTCCGTCCCGACGGAGGCGACCGGTGTGACCGGCAGGCCCACCCAGTCCGGGAACTGGGCGGATATCAGCCGCCGCACCAGGGCCGCGTCGATGACCAGTTCGTCGGGGTGCATCCGGGTGGCAGCGCACATGTGCGGCAGCGTACAGCGCGGACCGCCGCCCTTCAGGCGTTTCCGGAAGCCGGTCCGCCGACCCGCGGGCGCGGACCGTTCGCATGCCGGTGGCGGGTCGGGCCCGGGTGGCGGGTCCTCCCCTCGCCGGGTCGGGCCCGGGGGCCGGTCCTACCCCGCCGCGCGACGTACCCCGCCACGCGAGGTACCCCGCCGGCCGTCCGGGACCGGCTCAGTCCAGGGTGACCCGCACGCCGATCGTCCCGCCCTTGCCGAAGCGCAGCACGTTCGCGGTGAGCGCGATCGCGCAGAGCGGCCCGTACTTGCGGCGCAGCAGCCTGCGGTAGGCGGGGGCGCGCGCGGAGTCGAGGACGGCGGTCGCCGGGACCTGCTCGCCGAGCAGGGTGCCGCGGATGTCGCTCGGCCCGACCAGGACGTCGGAGCGGTTGCGCAGCCGCTTGACCTTCCCGGTGCGGGTGACGGTGGTGAAGACCAGCGCGTCCCCGTCGCGCGCCACCCAGACCGGGGTGTTCACGGGGGTGCCGTTCCTCCGGTGGGTGGTGAACAGCAGGTACTTGGCGGCGGCGAGCTCCGACAGCCGGGCGGAGGCGGCCGAGGAGGCGGTCGCGGGGGCGGTCGCGGAGGAGGCTCCGGCGCGGCCCGCGGACGGGGCCGGGCCGGCGTTCAGCGGGCGGGAGGTGTCCATGCGCGCCAGCGTAGGAGGGCACAACGGGGCCCGGCTGGAGTCCTGTTGGGGCCGCCCGGTGCCGCCGCCACGCCCGGCCGCGCCGGGTGCGGCCGGGAGCCGTCCCCGGCACCTGCCAGAATGCAGGGCGTACGGCGAAAGCACTGAAGGAGAAGGTGACCGGCTTCGTGACCACGCCAGTCGAACAGGTGGCCCGGCAGGCCCAGCAGGCGATCGAGCGCAAGATCGCGGAGGAGCTGGGCGTCCGCGAGGGGCAGGTGAAGGCGGCCGTCGACCTGCTCGACGGCGGCGCGACCGTCCCCTTCGTGGCCCGTTACCGCAAGGAGGTCACCGGCTCCCTGGACGACGCCCAGCTGCGCGCCCTGGAGGAGCGGCTGCGCTACCTGCGGGAGTTGGAGGAGCGCCGGACGGCCGTCCTGGAGTCGATCGAGGCCCAGGGCAAGCTCGACGACGCGCTGCGCGCCCGGGTGCTGGCGGCCGATTCCAAGGCCCGGCTGGAGGACATCTACCTGCCGTTCAAGCCGAAGCGGCGGACGAAGGCGCAGATCGCCCGTGAGGCCGGGCTGGAGCCGCTGGCCGACACCCTGCTGACCGACCCGACGCAGGACCCGGCGGCGCTCGCCGCCCGGTACCTCAACGAGTCCGTCGCGGACGGCGCGGCCGCGCTGGAGGGCGCCCGGGCGATCCTCGTGGAGCGCTTCGGCGAGGACGCCGACCTGGTCGGCTCGCTGCGCGAGCGGATGTGGACGCACGGCAGGCTGGTCGCCACCGTGCGCGACGGCAAGGAGCAGGACGGCGCCAAGTTCGCCGACTACTTCGACTTCGCCGAGCCCTACACCAAGCTCCCCTCGCACCGCATCCTGGCGATGCTGCGCGGGGAGAAGGAGGAGGTGCTGGACCTCGAACTCTCGCCGTACGACGGCGAGGAGGGCGACCTGCCGGGCGAGAACGACTACGAGCGGCGGATCGCCGCCCGGTTCGGCGTCGCCGACCGCGGCCGCCCGGCCGACAAGTGGCTCGGCGACACCGTCCGCTGGGCCTGGCGCACCCGCGTGCTGGTGCGCCTCGGGATCGACCTGCGCGCCCGGCTGCGCGCCGAGGCCGAGGACGAGGCGGTGCGGGTGTTCGCGGCGAACCTGCGCGACCTGCTGCTCGCCGCCCCGGCCGGCACCCGCGCCACCATGGGCCTGGACCCGGGCTTCCGCACCGGGGTGAAGGTCGCCGTGGTGGACGCCACCGGCAAGGTCGTCGCGCACGACACGATCTACCCCCACCAGCCGGCCAACAAGTGGGACGCCGCGATCGCGACCCTGGCCGCGCTGGCGAGGAAGCACGACGTGGACCTGGTGGCGATCGGCAACGGCACCGCCTCCCGGGAGACCGACAAGCTCGCCGAGGACCTGCTCAAGCGCCACCCCGAGCTGAAGCTCACCAGGGCGATGGTCAGCGAGGCGGGCGCCTCGGTCTACTCGGCCTCCGCGTTCGCCTCGCAGGAGCTGCCGGAGCTGGACGTGTCGATCCGCGGTGCGGTCTCGATCGCCCGCCGGCTGCAGGACCCGCTGGCCGAGCTGGTGAAGATCGACCCGAAGTCGATCGGCGTCGGCCAGTACCAGCACGACCTCAGCGAGGTGAAGCTCTCCCGCTCGCTGGACGCCGTGGTCGAGGACTGCGTGAACGCCGTCGGCGTGGACGTCAACACGGCCTCCGCACCGCTGCTGACCAGGGTCTCCGGCATCACCGGGACGCTGGCCGACAACATCGTGGCCCACCGCGACGCCAACGGCCCGTTCCGCACCCGCCGGCAGCTCAAGGACGTCTCCCGGCTCGGACCGAAGGCCTTCGAGCAGTGTGCGGGCTTCCTGCGCATCCCCGGCGGCGACGACCCGCTGGACGCCTCCAGCGTGCACCCCGAGGCCTACCCGGTGGTGCGCCGGATCCTCGCCTCGACCGGCGGCGAGCTGCGCGAGCTGATCGGCAACGGCGAGCGGCTGCGGGCCCTGCGTCCGGCGGACTTCGCCGACGAGGTGTTCGGCGTCCCGACCGTCACCGACATCCTCGGCGAGCTGGACAAGCCGGGCCGCGACCCGCGCCCGGCGTTCCGCACCGCGACCTTCAAGGAGGGCGTCGACAAGATCGGCGACCTGGAGGTCGGCATGGTGCTGGAGGGCGTGGTGACCAACGTGGCCGCGTTCGGCGCCTTCGTCGACGTGGGCGTCCACCAGGACGGCCTGGTGCACGTCTCGGCGCTGTCCCGGACCTTCGTCAAGGACCCGCGCGAGGTGGTCAAGCCGGGCGACATCGTGAAGGTCCGGGTGGTCTCGGTGGACGTGCCGCGCAAGCGGATCGGGCTGACCCTGCGGCTGGACGACGAGGTCGGCCGGGACCGGGGTGACCGGGGCGACCGGGGCGGGGAGCGTGGCGGCGACCGCGGCCGGGGTGGCCAGGGCGGCGAGCGGCAGGCCCGCCCGCCGCGCCAGGACCGTCGGGGCGGCGGCCAGGAGCGGCGCGGTCAGGGCGGCTCCGGCGGCGCCGCGGCGCCGTCCAACAGTGCCATGGCGGACGCGTTGCGCCGGGCGGGCCTGACCGGCGGCGAGGGCGGCTCGGGGGACCGGCGCTCCGGCCGGCGCTGAGCGGCCGCCCGGGCGCGAGAACACGGCGGCGGGGCCGGTGGACGACTGCTCCACCGGCCCCGCCGCCGTACCCGCCCGCCCGCTCAGACCAGCAGCTTGTCCTTGGCCTTCTGGTACTCCTCCTCGGAGATGGCGCCCTTCTCCCGGAGGTCGGCCAGCCTGGCGAGGTCGTCGACGTGGCTGCCGCCCGTGCCGCCCGTGCCGCCCTCCGGCCCGCCGGCGGCCGCGTCGCGGATGTACGTCTTGAACGCGGCCTCGGTCTGTCTGGCCTGCTCGACGTCCCGCTCACCCATCGACTTCCCGCGGGCGATCACGTAGATCAGCACGCCGACCAGCGGGATCAGGATCACGAGGATCAGCCAGCCGGCCTTGCCCCAGCCGCTCATGTCGCGGCTGCGGAAGATGTCCGTGATGATCTTGAACAGCAGGAAGAACCAGAGGATCCAGAGGAACAGCTCCAGCATCGTCCAGAAGATGTTGAGCAGCGGGTAGTTGTCCATAGCCGAGTCATATCACCGCAAAACGGACATCGTGCTCCGGTGTACGGCCATTCCGGTGGTTCTCGGTGCCGGCGGGAATAACCCCGGCCGCGGGAGACCGGGTGTCAGCCGGCGCCGGCAGCCGGGTGCCGGCCGACCTCGGGTGCCGGGCCCCGGCCGATGCGGCAGGCCGGGTGCCGGGCCCTGGTCGATGCGGCAGGCCGGAAGTCGGCCGTTGCGGCCGGACCGGTGTCAGCCGAGCCCTGCGCGGCGGCGCAGCTCCACCGCCAGGCCGACCAGCTCGCCCCACCACTCCTCGTGCCCGGCCAGCAGCAGCCGCTGCGCCTCGGCCGCCGGCACCGCCCGCACCTCGACCACCTGCTCGCCGTCCGCCGGGTTGGTCGGCGTCGAGTCCACCGAGACCTCCGCCCAGCCCCACAGCCACGCCTTCTCGGGGTGCGGCTGCCACGGCCGGTACGGCGTCGGGTCGTCGGTGCGGCAGCGGTGCGCGCCCAGCCAGTCCGGCTCGCCCAGCAGTCGGGCGCCGGCCTCCTCCCGCAGCTCGCGCTCCAGGCAGGAGGCGATGCTCTCGCCCTGCTCCCGGGTGCCGCCGGGCAGGAACCAGTGGTCCCGGTCGTCGCGGCAGAGCACCACCCGGTCCCCGGTGAAGCCGACCAGGTGGATGTTGGTGACCAGTTCGTCCGGCGGCAGCTCGGTGGAGAACAGGGCGTCGTACCTGCCCCACGTCCAGTACTGCGGCGCGTGCAACGCCGGGAAGAGCGCCGCCAGTTCGGCGGCTCTGCCGGAGGTGTCGGTGCGGTCCGTGGTGTCTGTCATTCGGTGATCGTAGTGCCGGCCGGGAAACGGTGGGGGGCGCTCGGATGGACGAGGGAGATGTCGGAGGTGGAGATGGCGCGCGGCCGCCGGACCCCCGAACCGGCCGGTTCGCCGACCCAACTCCCCAACGCCATCTCGGCGGTGATGCCCGGTCCGAAACCGGCGATCAGCCCCGGGGTGCCGTCCGGCACGCCCCCCTCGGCGAACAGCCGGGCGAGCGCGTCGAACACCACGGCGCTCGCGATGTTGCCGCGTTCGGTGAGGGTCGCGCGGCTGTGCCGGAAGGCGGCCGGCTCCAGGCCGAGGAACCGGCAGAGGTCGTCGAGGATCCGCGGGCCGCCGGCGTGCACGATGTAGAAGCCCAGCCCGGAGGCGTCCCAGCCGTGGTCGCCGGCCAGGCCGCGCAGGGCCGGGGCGAGCATCTCCATGGTGCCGGGCACCCGTTTGTCCAGCTGGAAGTGGAAGCCGGTGTCCTTCACCCCGTACGAGATCCAGTCCTCGGTGTCCGGGACGAGGTGCGAGCCGTTGCGCTCCACCTGTACGCCCGTGCCGCCGCGCCCGCGCATCACGACGGCGGCGACGGCGTCCCCGAACAGCCCGTTGGAGAGCAGCGAGCCGACGCCGAGGTCGGTCGGCTGGTAGCAGAGCGAGCAGAACTCGCAGGAGACGATCAGCACGTTGGCGCCCGGGTACGCGCGGCAGAAGTCGTGCGCGCGGCTGACCGCGGCCCCGCCGGCCGCACAGCCGAGCTGGGCGACCGGCAGCTGGCGGGTGTCGGGGCGGAAGCCCAGGGTGTTGATCAGCCAGGCGGTCAGCGAGGGCATCATGAAGCCGGTGCAGGACACGTAGATGATCAGGTCGACCTCCCGGGCGCCCAGCTCGGCGTGGAGCAGGGCCCGCTCCACCACCTCGGGGACGCGTCGCCGGGCCTCCCGCTCGTAGACCGCGTTGCGGGCGGTGAACCCCGGGTGGGTGAGGGTCCGCTCGATCGGCTGGACCAGGTGCCTGGTCCGCACCCCGGTGTTCTCGATCAGCCGCAGGGCGAGGCCGAGTTGCGGGTGGCCGGCGTGCAGGGAGCGGGCCAGGTCGAGCGTCTCGTCGAGGGTGACGACGTGCTCGGGCACGGCGATGGCCGGGCGGCAGAGTGTTGCCATGGGTGAGGGTCTCTTGTGAGGGGCCTGGACGGGCGGGGTGCGGGGGGTGGGGGTGTGCGGGCGGGGCCTGGACGGGCAGGGGGGCGCGGGCTGGGGCGTGCGGGCTGGGGTGTGCGGGCGGTCGGTCACCGGGGGCCGGTCACCGGACCGCTCGGTGACCGGCCCCCGGGGTCGGTCACCAGGCGACCGGCAGGGTGCGCGGGTAGCGCCAGATCGAGCCGGTCTGCCAGTCCAGTTCGGACGGGTCGACGGCGAGCCGCAGCCGGGGGAAGCGCCTTAGCAGGGTGCCGACGGCGACCTGCAGCTCCATCCGGGCCAGGTGAGCGCCGAGGCAGTGGTGCTGGCCGTGGCCGAAGGCCATGTGGGTCGGCGCCCCCCGGTCGAGGTCCAGCTCGTCGGGCCGCTCGTAGACGGCCGGGTCCCGGTTGGCGGTGAGGTAGGACACGTGTACGGCCTCGCCCGCCCGGATCGGCGTGCCGCCGAGCTCCACGTCCTCGGTGGCGACCCGGGCGATGCCGACGCCCTGGCGGAACGGGATGAACCGCAGCAGCTCCTCCAGGCCGCGCGGCAGCAGTTCGGGCCGGGCGCGCAGCTTGGCCAGCTGCTCGGGGTGGGTGAGCAGCGTGTAGGTGATGTTGCTGAGCTGGTAGGTGCTGGTGTCGTGACCGGTGACCAGCAGGACCATCGCCATGACGGCCAGCTCCTGGTCGTCCAGCAGCTCCTCGCCGTCCCGGGCGGTGGCCAGGGCGCTGATCAGGTCCTCGCCGGGGTGCGCCCGCCTGGCTGCCGTGAGCTCGGTGAAGTAGCCGCGCAGCGCCGCCTTGGCGGCCTCCTGGCCGTCCCGGCCGCCCGGGCCCGTCGCCATCATCGCCACGGCGTGCCCGCGCAGTTCGGCGCGGTCCGGCTCCGGGATGTCCAGCATCTCGCAGATGGTGGTGAGCGGGAGCCGGCCGGACAGGAAGTGGGCCAGGTCGGCGGGGGAGCCGTGCTCGGCCATCTCGTCGAGGCAGCCGTCCACGATCCGCTGGGTGGCCGGGCGCATCCGCTCCACCTGGCGGTTGGTGAAGCCCCGGGCGACCAGCCTGCGCAGGCGGTTGTGGGCCGGCGGGTCCATCAGGTTGATCGACTCGACCTGGGCGATCGGGGCGGGCGTCATCCGCGGCAGGTCGCGTCCGATGCCGGCGGCGCGGCTGAACCGGCGGTCGGTGGTGACCACCTTGACGTCCTCGTAGCGGGTGGCCAGCCAGGCCTCCCCCTCGCCGTGCGGCAGCCGGATCCTGGCGACCGGGGCCTCGGTGAGCAGCCGCCTGAGGAGGGGGTCGAACTCCAGGCCGTCGGTGTGGTCGAAGGGGCAGTCCCACACGGGGGCGGTGGTGGTCACGGGCCTGTCCAATTGTCCTGGTACTGCTTTCTGTGTCCTGCCTGCCGTGAACGGCCTGCTGTGAGCCGCCCCCGGTGCGACCCGGCCGGATGGGCCGGGTGGAGCGCCGTGGGCGTACCACCCGGGGGCGGATTCCTCGCCGGGCCCTGTTGTTCGGGCCCGGACAAGCCGATGTTCCCCCATGGATCGGCAAAAATCTTGCCTGCCAAGGGAGTTCGCTCAAATGAGTGAGCCGGATGATGGTCATGTGATGCGACGGCATTCTCGCGGTGTTCTCGCCGTCTTCTCGCGCGGTATTTCCGGCGTGCGCGGGGCACCGGTGGCCGGTGGGTGGCGGTCGGTGGCGAGGGCGTGGCGGGGCGTCGGCCGTTCGGTGCGACCCGGTGGCCCGACACCTGACGTGCGGTCAGGGGCGGGTGTTCGAGCGCCTATCATCACGCCATGGCCACCCCTGAGCTGATCCGCATCGTCTCCCGCTCCTCGCCCATGGCGCTCGCCCAGGTGGAGCGCGTCCGCGCCGAACTCGCCGCCCTGCACCCGGGGCTGCGCACCGAGGTGGTGCCCGTCACCACCTCGGGCGACCGCTGGACCGGAGACCTCGCCCGGCTGGGCGGCAAGGGCGCGTTCACCAAGGAGGTCGACGCCGCACTGCTCGCCGGGGAGGCCGACGTCGCCGTGCACTGCCTCAAGGACGTCCCCGCCGACCGCCCGCTGCCCGCCGGCACCGTCTTCGCCGCGTACCTGCGCCGCGACGACATCCGCGACGCCCTCGTCCACCCCGGCGGACTGACCCTGGCCGAACTGCCGCCCGGAACCCGGATCGGCACCTCCTCCGTCCGTCGGGTCGCCCAACTCGCCGCCTCCCACCCGCACCTGGTGTGCGTGCCGATCCGCGGCAACGCCAACAGCCGGCTGGCCAAACTGGCGGCGGGCGAGGCCGACGCCCTGCTGCTTGCCGTCTCCGGCCTCGAGCGCATCGGCGAGCAGGCGCGGATCACCGAGGTCCTGGACGTCGACGCGATGTGCCCGCCGATCGGGGCCGGCATCCTCGTCCTGCAGTGCCGTGAGGACGACGAGGCGACGATCGAGGCCGTCGCGGCGATCGGCCACCGTGACACCTGGCGCGAGGCCGCGGCCGAGCGGATGTTCCTGCACGTGCTGCAGGGGCACTGCAACAGCCCGATCGCCGGCTACGCCAGGGCCGAGGCGGACGGCCGCCTCTCGATGCGCGGCCGGGTGTTCAGCCCGGACGGCAAGCAGGTGCTGGACGCCCACGAGTGGGCGGGTGCGCTCAGCCCCGAGGACCTCGGCACCTCGACCGCGCTGGCGCTCAAGCGGCAGGGCGCGCAGGAGCTGATCGCGGGCATCCCGCACTGATCGGGCGGTGGGCGGGTGCCGGGCGGGTGCCGGCCTTGTGCTGACTGCGCCGGTCGGGCCCGGAGGCCGGTCGGGTCGCCCGACCGCCGGGCGTGCGTCCGGATCGTGCACGCCGGATCGTCGGGAGAGCCCGGAGGCCGTCCGCCCGCCCGAGGGCCCGGCGGGTCGGGCCGCCCGGGTCGTGTGCCCGCCCGTCCGTCCGCAGGTCAGGCCGTTCGCACGCCCCTCTTCCGGCCGCTCGGTTCGCCGGGCTTGCGGCAGAACCGGGCGGGTGTTCGAAGCGTCCGTTGGGGCGTGATCAGTGGAGTTATCGACCGAATCCCGATGTTCTGGCCCGGACTGCTGCTCGCCCTGGTCCCGGCGGCGCTGCTGAACCGGCCGGCGGGGCGGCTGCTGCGCGCGCACTGGGCGGTGGGCTTCCTGCTGCTGCTCGGGCTCGGCGGGGTGGTCACGGCGACACTGCTGCCGGACGCGTTCCGACTGTCCGCGGACGCCGTCCGGCACTGCGCCGTGGCCGGCGGGCGGCCGCGCTCGGCGCACGAGCTGCTGACCGTCCGGCACCTGGACCTCAAGCTGGCGGCCTTCGCCCCGGTCGGGCTCGCGGCCGCCCTGGCCGGCACCCGGCGGCGGGCCGTGCAGGCGCTGATCGGCGCGGCGGCGCTGCCGTTCGTGGTGTCGGCGGTCCAGTACGCGGTGCCCGCGATCGGGCGCCAGTGCGACGTACAGGACGTCTGGGACGGCGTGCAGGGCATCGTCATCGGCGCGGGCACCGGACTGCTGGCCGGGCCGCTGCTCCGCGCCGGGTGGTCCCGGTCGCGCCGGGAGGGCGCGGCCGGCTGAGGCGCGTCCGGCGGATCCCGCCGGATCCCCCTCGGCCAGTGGGAGGGTGCGGCCGGGCGCGGCCAGTGCTCGGGTCGGTGTTCGGGGCAGTGCTCCGGGCAGTGCTCGGGGCAGTGCTCAGGCCAGTGCTCGGGTCAGTGCTCCGGCCCGTCCTCGCCCGGCAGGAGCGGGAAGAGGCGGGCCACGGCGGCGACCGGGCGGGCGTCGGCGGGCCGGGCGGCCGGGTCGTCGTCGCGGTCGCGGTAGCGGGCGAGCACCCGGCGGATCTCCGCACCGACGGCGGACAGCTCGGCGGGGGTGAGGTGGACGACGGCACTGAACGCCTCGTCCCGGCGCCAGTCGGCGGGAGCCCCGTCCCGGTGGGCGAGCCAGCGACGGTAGCTCTCGTCCTCCAGGCCGCGCGCGAGCTCGCCGAACCCGTCCGCCTCCTGTCCCGCCCCCCGGGCCGGGTGCCCGGCGGGGGCCTCGGCAGGGTCCGGCTCCCGCGGCAGGCGCCAGGGCCGGGCACGTCCGTCGACGGGCGGGGCCTCCTCGACGAGCCCGTGGCGGGCCAGCTGGCGCAGGTGGAACGAGCACAGCCCCGAGCTGAACCCGAGCCGGGCGGCGGCCTCGGTCGAGGTGAGCGTGCCGGTCTCGGCGAGCAGCCGGAGCAGGGCCGTGCGCACGGCGTGCTCGGGCAGTGTGCCGGTGGCGGGGGCGGTGAGGTCGTCGGTCACTTTGCAAAGTCTGCTACTTTGCAAAGCAGCTGACAAGCCGTCGGCCACCCGTGGCCGGAGCCGAATCGACGAGGGAGCGCCGATGTCCGAACTGCGTGAACGCCCGACCGTCCTGCGGATCACCGAGGTCGGGGAGGAGATCCTCCGTCGCACCTGCCGCCCGGCCGACGCGACGGACTACGGCAGCGAGCGGCTGGCCCGGCTCATCGACGACATGTTCGCCACCATGTACGCCGCCGACGGGTGCGGACTCGCCGCCAACCAGGTCGACGTGGACCTCGGCCTCTTCGTCTACGACTGCCTCGACGACCGGGGAACCCGGCACGTCGGCCACGTCCTCAACCCGGTCGTCGAACCGCAGGAGCCGGGCCGCCGACTGATCGAGGACGCGGAGGGCTGCCTCTCCGTACCCGGCGCCAACACCGAACTCGCCCGCCCCGCCCGGGTGGTGGTACACGGCTTCGACCGCGACGGCGAGCCCGTCACCATCGAGGGCACCGGCTACTTCGCCCGCTGCCTCCAGCACGAGACCGACCACCTCAACGGCGGCCTCTACATCGACCGGCTGTCCGGCCGCGACCGCAAGCGCGTCCTGCGGCAGTCCGCCGACCGCCGCGAGTCCGTCTTCGCCGAGCGCGCCGCCCGAGCCGCAGCCGCAGCCGCCGCGAGGCCCGCGGGCTGACCATCGCGCCTGTTCACGCGGTCCGGCCCCGTCGAGGATCCTCAGATGCGGTCCGGCCGAGTGGGCCGACGTTCCGGCGACGGGCGACGTGACCGGCGCGGTCAGGGAAGCACACCCTGCCGGTTCGTCCATGGCCTGCTCCGCCGGATCGGTCGGATCGGTCGGATCGGTCGGGTCGATCGGCGAGGCGGCGTCCGGCCTCCCGTCCACGGGGTCGGTCGCTCCCGACTCGCCTGACTCCGAACGAGTTTCACCGCTCCGGGCGGCGGCCCGGGCGGCGGCCGGGCGTGGGTGGGGCGGTGCGCCGGTAGATGCTGCCGCCCGGTGCGTACCAGCTCGCCTTCTTCCGGACGGCCGGGCTCGGATCCCCGGTGCGGGACGCTTCCAGCGCGGCGGCGGCGCGCGCGTCGACGTGGACGAACTTGCCGACCAGCTCGGCGGCCATCGACCGGACCAGCGGGGAGGAGTCGGTGGCCAGATGCCGCAGCGCGGGTTCCAGGACCCGGTCCGCCCCCGGCGCGCAGGTGTCCCCCTTGCACCGGTCACAGGCCAGCGCGTGGAACGCGGCCACCCGCACCCGGGCGTCGGAATCGTCGGCCATGGTGATGAGCGCGGGCATGGACTCGATGTCCACCAGGTGGTCCAACAGGCGGCAGCAGCCCTCCCGGACGGCCGCGTCCGGATGGGACAGCCCGGCGCGGACGGCGGCGATCACGCCCTCCCCGCGCCGCAACAGCTCCTGGTAGGCCGGCACGGCGCGTTGCGGGTCGGCCAGGCAGGAGACGAGGGACTGGTCGTCGGTGCTGACGAATCCGAGCATGGCCCGAGTGTCCGGCGGCCCGGCCCCTTCCGGCAACGGGATTTCGCCGCCCCCGACGGCGCCGCCGGCCGGGGGTCGGCGTCGGCCCCCGGTCAGGCGCCGGTCCCGGTCAGGTGCCGGTGGAGCGCCCGTGCCGAGGAGGCCACCTGCGCGGCGGGCACCTCCAGGTGGCCACCGGGATTGGCGTGCAGCACCTTCGCCCGGGTGCCGAAGGCGTCGAACAGCGCGAGCGCCGCCTCGCGCGGCACCAACTCGTCGTCCCACTGCACGACGAACTCCACCGCGGCGTCGACCCGGGCCGCCGGCCGGTCCAGCGAGCCGTGCCCGGCCAGCCCGAACACGGCCGCCGTGATCCGGGGTTCGGCGGCGGCGAGCGGAACGCCGACCACACTGGCCAGCGACAGACCCCAGTACCCGACGGGACCGTCCGCACCGACCTCGTCCAGCCGCTGCAGGGCGTCCAGCACCGCCCGCCACTCGGGGACGGCCCGTTCCGCGAGCGCGGCGGTGTGCCGGGCGACCCGTTCGCCGATCGGCTCACCGTTCGCCAGCAACTCGCCGACGGCGGCCGGGAACCACTCGTCCTCGGCGGTCCGCGGGCGTTCACCGTGCCCGGGCGCGTCGAGGCCCGCGACCGCGAAGCCGCACCGCGCCACCCACCGGCGCGCCCGCTGCACCAGCCCCGGTGCCAGCTTGTGCTGACCGCCACCGTGCCCCTGCAGCACCAGCGGGCGGCCGCCGACCGCACCGGCGGGGGACCACAGCACCCCCGGGACGCCGTCGAGCGTGAACCGTCGTTCCGTGACGCCGCCGTCGGTCGTCTCCGAACTGAAGCGCATGAGCCCCCCGACCCTCGCGGGCGGCGCCGGATCCCGCCCTGCCCCCGTCCCCGCCCGCCGCATTCTCGCCGAGAACCCTCGCACGCTCCTCCCGGTTTCGCCCTCAGCAGCCGTGCGACGATCCCGGACGGCTCTGCGCTCCCCCTTGGACGACGACGGAAGCGGCCCGGGGAGGGGCTCCTCCGCGCCACCGACCGGGCGGCGCAACCCCAGCAGGCCCGGTCCTTGCTGCGCAGGAAGTCGGCCCATCCGACTTCCCGTGCGCAGCTCCTGTGTCGCCCGTGCGGTTGGAATATGTAGACCGGGCGTCATATTCTGCGAGGTGGCGAGGCGTGGAGTGGGAAGTCGGTGGGGTCGACTTTCTGTGTGGCGGCTGCTGTGGAGGGGGCTGCATATGTAGACCGGTCGTCATATTCGATTGCCCGCTTTCTCGCTGATTGCTGGGGAGGCGCACTGGAAGTCGATGGCTTCGACTTCCTGTGTGTGAGGGGTGCGACACTCGCGGAGTCTGTAGACCGGTCGTCATATTCGCTTCGGGTGCCCGGGGTCCTGGGGGCGGGGGAGTGTCGGGGGGGCGGGGCTAGGGTGTGGCTGGTGGACGACCAGTACTTCGCGTTGGCGTACAGGGGTGAGGCTCGGTGCCCCGTCTTCCTGAACGGTGTTCTCCACGAGGAGTTCGCCGAGGGGGCCTTCGACCGGCCGATGACGTACGGCTGGCAGCACGACGCCCCCGGGCAGGGGCCGCCCGGTGACCTTCCGGCCGAGCTGTGGCTCGTCACCAAGGACCGGTCCTACGGCTTCGACTTCCACACGGCCTTCGGCGGACACGTCGTCAGTGCGGGTTTCCTGGAGCTGCTGCGGGCCGGGGACACGGGTGACTGGCAGGTGTCGCGGCTGCAGGTGGTGTCCGCGAAGGGGCGTCCGATCCCGGCGAAGGAGTACTACTTCGTACGGTTCCCGCGGTCCGCGCTGCTGAGCACCGAGCGGCTGGTCGATCTGGAACGGTCGCGGATCGACCTGCGTCGTGACGGTCAGGTCAAGAAGGTGTGGGAGTTGCGCTTCGCGGAGTCGCCGGAGCGGGACTTCTTCCTGCTCGACTCGGTGGCGCTGTCGGGGGTCGCGTTCTGCTCCCGCCGCTTCGCCGAGGCCGCGGAGCGGCTGGGGCCGAAGGGTGTCGAGTTCGTGCCGTTGCCGGGGATCGGATCGCTGCAGAGCGCCTGACCCGGACTCGTCCGAGCCCGGGCCGGGCGCCCAGGGCCGGGTGCCGTGGGCGGTCAGTGTGGAACGGGCGGCGAGGTGGGGCCGAAGGCGCGCTCGGCGGCGGTCATCACCCAGAGCGGGAACTGGTCGAGGGGGAGTGCCGGCGAGGCCGGGAAGTCCGGGCGGATGGCGGCGTCGGGGAAGAACGCCGTCCGGCAGCCGAGGCAGAGCCAGCCGGCCTGCCAGACGCTCAGGTTCTGCTGCCACTGGGCCTTCTGGGCGGGCAGGACGATCGCGGCCGCCTGGCGGCGCCGCCGCCGGGACACGGCCTGCACGATCAGGCCGCAGACCACCAGGAGGCCGGGGAGGACGAACGGGCCCAGGCGGTAGCCGAGCCGGTAGGCGGCGTCGTAGCGGTCGAGGTCCCGGGCTCCGTGGAGCAGCGAGACGACGCCGAGCACGGCGAGGGCGGCGGCGATGCCGTAGAGCACCGTCGATGCCGTGCCGGCCTGCCCGGGTGCCGGTCGGGGTTCGGGCGGCGGGGCCAGCAGCGCGCGGGTCGGGCCGTCGAGGGGTGTGCTCGGGTCGGCCACCGCCCGGGGTATCGGGACGGTGTGGTCCGGCGCGGCGCACTGGGGGCAGGTGGCACTCATCGAACGGGTTCGCTCCTGGTGCGGACTGGTGCCTGAACGGTGGACCCGCGTAGTACACCACGGGCGGTCGGGCGGCTCGGTGCCCGGTCGGGCGGTGCCCGGCCGGTGGGCTACCGGCCGTTGCCGTCGAGGAGGGAGCGGGTGAGCCGGTCGGCGACCGTACCGTCCAGTGGGGCGTGGCCGAGCAGGAAGCGGTACCAGAAGACCCCGTAGACCTGGTCGACGACCAGGTCGAGGTCGGTGTCCTCGGCGAGTTCGCCGCGTTCGCGGCCGCGGGCGAGGAGTTCGCGCAGGGCGGTGCGGCGGGTGGCGGTGAAGCTCTGCATGAGGTCGGCGAGGTGGGGGTCGCGGGCGGCTTCGCGGACGAGGGTGCGCAGGGCGGGGGCGGTGGGGCCGCGTTGGGCGCCGTCGAAGGTGGTGGCGACGAAGGCGCGGAGGTCGCTGCGCAGGGTGCCGGTGTCGGCGCCGGGGACGTCCTGGTCGGCGCGGTCGGTGAGCGCGTCGAGCAGGACGGCGCCCTTGGACGGCCACCAGCGGTAGACGGTCTGCTTGCCGACGCCAGCGGTGCGGGCGATGGCGTCGATGGTGACGGGTGTGCCGTCGGAGGTGGCGAGCAGGCGGAGAGCGGCGTCGAGGATCGCCTGGTGGGCGGCCTCGTTGCGGCGGCGTCCGGTGTGCGGGCGGGTGGGGGTCGCGGGGGCGCCCGGGTCGGTGGTGTCCGGAGTCGCGGTATACGGAGCCGCGGTGTCCGGAGCAGGGGCGCCCGGGTTGGCCGGGGTGTCGGGCCGGGGGTCGGTCGCTGGCATGGCGGTCCCTCTTCTCTGCTGCGGTTCGCTGCATCCCCTTGACAAGACTAACAGTCTCGACAACCATCATTACCGGAACTAGCGGTCTCGACAAACCGGAGGATGCACCACCATGAGCACCACCTCTGAACTCTTCGCCGGACAGCACGTCGTCGTGATGGGCGGCAGCTCGGGCATCGGCGAGGCCTCGGCCGCCGCCTTCGCCGCGGACGGCGCCGAGGTCGTGATCACCGGCCGCGACCGGGAGCGCCTGGACGCGGCCGTCGCCCGGATCGGCGGCAAGACCACCGGTCACCGGGTGGACGCCGCGGACGCCGAGGCGGTCGCCGCCTTCTTCGCGGAGGTCGGCACCGTCGACCACCTGGTGGTCGCGGTCAGCGGCGCCGCCGGCAGCGGCCCGTTCGCCGGGCTCGATCTGGCCGATCTGGCCACCGGGTTCGACGCGAAGTTCTGGCCGCAGGTCCGCGTCCTGCAGGCGGCGCTCCCGCACCTGCGCCAGGACGGTTCGGTCACCCTGATCACCGCGGCCTCCGCCCGCGCCGCCATCCCCGGCACCGCCGGGCTGGCCGCCATCAACGGCGCCCTGGAGGCCATGGTCCCGCCGTTGGCCGTCGAGCTCGCCCCGCTGCGGATCAACGCGGTCTCGCCGGGCGTGATCGACACCCCGTGGTGGGACCGCGTCGCGGTCGAGCAGCGGACGGCGCTCTTCGACGGCCTCGCCGCGACCACCCCGGTCGGTCGGGTCGGCCGGGCCGAGGACGTCGCGCGGGCGATCCACCTGCTCGCCGCCAACACCTTCGTCACCGGTGTCGTGTTCGACTGCACCGGTGGGGCCAACCTTCCCACCGGGCGCTGAACCGGGGATAGTCGGATGATCGCGCCCGGTCCGGAGTCAGCCCCGGACCGGGCGCGCACCCGGGCGGACGACCCGGGTGCGGCCGGGCGGTCCGCTGCCCGTGCGCACATCCGTGCGGTGGAGGTTGACGACCCGGCGCCGCGGCCCGGGGTGTCACCCGTGCGGGGGCGTCACCACGCGGCCTCGCGGTAGTCCTTGAGGAACACTCCCGACACCGGGTGGCCGGCCTCCCCGCGCACGATGGGGTCGTAGACCCGGGCCGCGCCGTCCACGACGTCCAACGGGGTGCGGAAGCCCTGGTCGGCGAGGTGGGCCTTCTTCGGCGCCGGGTTCTCGTCGGTGATCCAGCCGGTGTCGACGGCGCACATGTGCACGCCCTGTCGGGCGAGTTCGGCGGCACTGGTGCGGGTGAGCATGTTGAGCGCGGCCTTGGCCATGTTGGTGTGGGGGTGGCCTGCGGTCTTGTTGCGGACGGCGAAGCGGCCCTCCACCGCGGTGACGTTGACGATGTAGCGGGCGGGGTGCGGCGAGGCGAGGAGGAGGGGGAGGAGGCGGTCGCACAGGAGGGTGGGGGCGAGGGCGTTGACGAGCTGGGTCTCCAGGACCTCCGCCGGGTCGAGCGAACCGAGCCGGACGGACCAGGAGTTGGCCGGGGAGAGGTCGGGCAGCAGCCCGGCCTCGTCGGTGAGGTCGAGCAAGGAGGCGGCACCCGAAGGGAGTTGGGCGAGCGCGGAGAGCGGCTGGAAACCGGGGGCGTGGGTGACGGCCCGGCGCTCGGCGGCGGGCAGGGCGCTGCGCTCGCCGGCGGCCAGCAGGGCGTAGGACTCCGGCGGGCGGCGCAGGGTCTGCGCGGCGTTGTTGACGAGGACGTCCAGCGGCCGGCCCTCGGCGGTCAGCCGGTCGGTGAGCCCGATGACCTGGCGCGGGTCGCGCAGGTCGATGCCGACCACGGTGAGCCGGTCCCACCACTGCCCGCTGCCCTCGGCGGCGCGGAAGCGGCGGACGGTGTCGTGCGGGAAGCGGCTGGTGACGATGAGCTCGGCGCCGTCGCGGAGCATCATCAGGGCCAGGTGGTAGCCGATCTTGACGCGCCCGCCGGTGAGCAGGGCGCGGCGGCCGCGCAGGTCGGTGCCCAGGGTGCGGCGGCCGGTGTTGTCGGCGGCGCAGTCCGGGCAGAGCATGTGGTAGAAGGCGTCGACCTGGTGGTACGGCCCCTTGCAGACGTAGCACTTGCGCGGGATCCGCAGGTCGCCGACCGGCCCGTGGGCGGTGGCGAGCGGTGCGTCCTCGCGGCGGTGCCGGGCGCCGGTCGCGGTGCCGGCGAGCAGCTCGGCGTCGGCCTGGCGCAGGGTGTCCCGGGCCTCGCGGCGGCGGAGTTTGCGGCTCTCCGTCACGAAGGAGCGGAGCTGCCGCTCGGCGTGCTGCCGGGTGCGGGAGTGTGCGGGGAGGGTGCGCAGTCGGCCGAGGGTGCGGTCGAAGGCGGCGAGCTCCTCGGCGGTGAGGTCACGGCCCGCATCGCCGACGCGGCCCGCATCGCCGACGCGGCCCGCAGCTTCGACACGGCCTGCATCGCGGACGCGGCCCGCAGGGCCGGTCGTGCCGCGGCCGTCGGCGGCTTCGGCCGCCGACGTGGTGCCGGTGTGCTGGTTCTCGTCGTCCCGGACCGTCATGCCGGTCATGTCCGCCCCCTCTGGTCGTGCAGGTGGGTGGGACTGTAGTGGACGGTCCGGCCTGATGAGATGCCAATTTCCGGGCGGTCGGCCCCCCGGCATCGCCGCCCGCCGGGAACGGGCCTCGGTCCTCCGGAACGCCGAGGTGCCGGCGGCCTCCCGGCCCGCCGGCACCTCGCCCCGCGGTGATCGGCCCGCGGATCAGCCCGCGTACTGCGCGAAGATCTTCGCGAACTCGTACGGCTGCTGCGGGATGTTGGTGCACTTGGACAGCGAGCCGCCGGTGCAGGCGTTGGCGTCCCGGGTGGCGTCCCAGAAGGCCAGCATGCCGAGGTGGTTCTGCTTGGCGAAGTTCACCAACTGCTGGGCGGCGGCCTGGTTGTAGATCTGGTGGTCGTCGTTCTCGCCGAGCATCGGGGTGACCCCGACCATGGCCCACAGCTGGGCGTCGGTCCGGGCCGGGTAGAGCGCCTTGAGCTGCCCGAAGAGCGCCTGGGCGGCCTGGACGGCGGCGTTGCCGTAGTCGGTGCCGGCCCGGTAGTAGTCCATGGCCATGATGTTCACCAGGTCGACGGCGACGCCCGCGTCCCGGGCCGACTTGACGATGGCGACGCCCTCGGAGGTCAGGCCCTCGGGCAGGACGGGCAGGGTGAACGAGACCTTGAGGCCCGGGTGGGCCTGCTGGAGCCTGGCGAGCGCGGCGGAGCGGCGGTCGTTGGAGACGGTGTCGGCGATGGCCGCGCCCTCGATGTCGAAGTCGACGTAGCGCAGGCCGTAGGCGTTGACCACGGCGTCGTACTCGTTGAACAGGGAGTCCACCGAGGTGCAGGCGGCGGCGAGTTCGGTGCCGCTGGCGCCGCCGAAGGAGAGCTTGACGTCGCCGCCGGCCGCCCGCAGCGCGTCGATCTGGTCCTTGGCCCAGCCGGTGCGCGGGTCGTAGGCGTTGAACCAGCTGGCCTTGCAGCCGACGGCGGTGACGAAGCCCATGGTGTAGGCCTTGAGGTTGCCGGCCTTGGCCATGGCGGGCATGGACGGGGTGGGCCAGGCGCCCATGTCGATGTACGGGGCGACGGGCACGGCGACGTTGGGCGGCGGGGTGCTCGGCCCGCCGGTCGGGGTGCCGGTCGGGCCGCCGGTGGGCGTGCCGGTCGGGGTGCCCGAGGTGGGCGGGGTGGTGGGGGTGCCGCCGGGGCCGGTGAGCGTGACGTCGTCGGCGAGGTAGGCGCCCTGCCCGTACCAGCCGTGCAGGTAGACGGTGACGCTGGTGGTGGCCGGTCCGGTGGTGAAACTCGTCGACAGCTGCTGCCAGTCGGCGCCGCCCGGGGTCCAGGTGGCCGGGTCGGTGACGCCGCTGCCGGTGGCGCCGAGGTAGACGTACTGGCCCTGCACCCAGGCGCTGAGCTGGTAGGTGGTGTTGGGCCGCACCGCGACGCTCTGGCCGCACTGCGCGGTGTCGCTCGCGCCCACCGCCCCCTTCAGCGCGTGGCTACCGCTGTGGGCGCCGGAGTTGACGACGCTGCCGGTGCCGCCGGAACAGCTCCACGGGCTCAGTGCGCCGCTCTCCAGGCCCGGGTTGGCGAGCAGGTTGCCGGGAGCGTCGGCGGCTCCGGCGTTCCCGGCGACGACGGCCAGACCGCCGGCGGCGAGCGCGGTGGCGGCGGCCAGGCCGAGCAGCTTGGTGCGGCCGCCGGAACGGCGGTGCGTGGGGGTGGGTCGGGGCGCGCTGGGCATGGGGGTGCCTCTCGGGACGTGGGGCCGCCCGCGCCGCGAGGGGGGAGACACGGTGCGGGCGGCAGCTTGGGGGCTGGTCCGGTGCGGGGGCGGATCCGGTGCGTGGGGAGCGCGGTGCGGGGGAGCGGTGCGGGGTGGGGCTGCGCGGTGCGGGGGAGCGGTGCGCGGTGGGGCTGCGCGGTGCTGAGCATCAAACTGGACTAGACCAGCTGTGCACGTCAAGCACTTCCGGCGCATCGGAAGGCCGCCCTGGGAAGGTTTTAGGAAGTGTTTAAGGCGGGGTTCCGGACGCGCCGGTGGGCCGACGGCGGTGCCGTCGGCCCACCGGGCCCGCGGGTCGGCCGGAGCCGGTCAGTGGCCGCAGCAGGAGGTGCACTCCTTCACCTGGACGTCGTCGAGGACCGGGCCGTACGCGCCGCCGACGGTGCTGACGAAGCTCAGGGTGGTGGACGTGCCCTGCGCGACGAAGGTGAACTGGCGCCCCACGTAGCCCATGGCGGCCCTCGTCCTGCCGGTGACGTCGAAGGAGAAGTCCTGGAAGTCCTGGCCGTCGATCAGCGCCCGGCCGGTGCGCAGGGCGACCCCGCCTTCGGGGTTGCCGGCGAGCGCGTAGGTGACGGAGTAGGTGGTGCCCGGGGTGGTGGTGAAGCCCTGGGCGACGGTGCCGCTGCCGGAGCCGTTGAGGTCGAGCGACTGGTCGCCCTCGGCGGCCTGCCAGAACCCGGCGCCGATCAGGTCGACGTTGCCGGCGGTGACCTTCCACGGGCCGATGGTCTGACCGGCGGACACCCCGGTGAAGGAGTTCGCCGGGACCTTCGGGGTCTCGAAGCTGCCGTCGTCGAAGCGGCTGAGCGCGCGGTGGCCGCCGGCGGCCTGGGCCGGGGCGGCCAGGGCGGTGGCGCCGACGACGAGCAGGACGGCGAGGGCGGTGCGGGTGCGGGAGAGCGGCACGGGTGGTCCTCCGAGGAGTGGTGGGGATCAACCGATGATCGGCCGATGATCGGCTGTGCACAGAGCGTCTTCGGTCACGGTGATCGCTGCCAAGACGGGACGGGCGGCGCCCGGTGGCGTGCACGGCCCCCGGGCAGGCTCTCGCGCGCCGGTTTCGACCGGGCCGGTGCGGCGGCGCCGGGCGGGAGGACCGTTCCCGGCGGTCGGCCCGGGCCGATCCGCCGTCATCAGGACGGCCCCGTCCAGGGAGTGGGACGATCCGCGCGAGCCCCCACCCCGTCGTGCGCTCCGGCCTAGGCTGAGCCGGTGATCGACGACACGCGCATCTGCTTCATCGGGGACTCCTTCGTCCAGGGCCTCGGCGACCCGGAGTTCCGCGGGTGGGTCGGCCGGGCGCTCCAGGCCTGCGCGGCCGACGTCACCGCGTACAACCTGGGCGTCCGCCGCAACACCTCCACGGACGTGCTGCGCCGCTGCTGGGCGGAGGTCGAGGCGCGTACGGTGCCCGGCGCCGACCACCGGCTGGTCGTCTCGGTCGGCAGCAACGACTCCACCGAGTCGCCGTCCGGCGGCCCGCGCGTCCCGCCGGACCGGACGCGGACGAACCTGGCCGCGCTGCTCGACGGCGCCCGGGACCGCAGCCACGGCGCCCTGGTGGTCGGGCCGCCCCCGGTGGTCATGGGCGGCGCCCGGCAACTGGACCGGATGCTGGCCCTGGTCCCGCTGCTCGCCGAGGTCTGCGCGGAGCGCGCCGTGCCGTTCGTCGACGTCACCCGGGCGCTGGCCGGGAACCCCGCGTGGGTGGCCGAGGCCACCGCGGGGGACGGCGCCCACCCGGGCGCGGGCGGCTACGCGGCGCTGGCCGAGCTCGTCCTGGCCGGCGGCTTCCGGGACTGGCTCCTGGCGGGCCGGGCCGACCGGGCGGCGCGCGCGGGCAGCGCGGACCGGCAGACCCCGACGGCCCCGGAGGCCCTGGCGACGCCCGAGGCCCCGACGGCCCCGGAGTCCCCGACGGCCCGGCCGGCCTGACGCACACCCGGCTCCGGGAGACCCGCCCGCCCCGGTGGCCCGGCCCCGGCGGACGCGCTTGACCTCGAGAGCACTCCAAGGTGAATGCTGGACGCGTCGGTCCACCGCACGACCGCCGCACCACCACCGCACAGATGGGAACACCGCCATGCGCAACGCCACGTTCGGTACCAACGGCCCGGAGACCGGTGTCATCGGCCTCGGCTGCATGGGGATGACCTGGGCGTACGACGTGCACAACCGGGACGACGACAACTCCGTCCGGGTGATCCGCCAGGCGCTGGACCTCGGGGTCACCCTCATCGACACCGCCGACATCTACGGCCCCTACAGCAACGAGGAGGTGGTGGGCGCGGCCCTGGCCGGCCCGTACCGGGAGCGCGCCTTCCTGGCCACCAAGGTCGGCCTCGTCCCGGGCGCCGGCGGCGAGCGGGTCGGGCGCGACGGCCGGCCCGAGCACGTGCGGCGCGCGATCGACGACAGCCTGCGCCGGCTCGGCACCGACCACGTCGACCTCTACCAGCTGCACCGGGTCGACCCGGAGGTCCCGATCGAGGAGACCTGGGGTGCGCTCGCCGAGGCCGTGGAGGCCGGCAAGGCCCGCCGGATCGGCCTGTCCGAGGTGAGCGTCGAGGAGATCGAGCGGGCCCGGGCGGTGCACCCGGTGGCCTCCGTGCAGTCGGAGCTGTCGCTCTGGACCCGGGACGCCCTGGCCGACGTCCTGCCGTACACCGAGGAGCACGGGATCGCCTTCCTGCCGTTCTCCCCGCTCGGCCGGGGCTTCCTGACCGGCAGCATCTCCTCCTTCGACGAGCTCCCGGCGGACGACTTCCGCCGTGCCCTGCCGCGCTTCCAGCAGGACGCGCTGAAGGCGAACCTGGAGCTGGTCGGCAGGGTCGAGGCGGTCGCCGAGCGGGTCGGCGCGACCCCGGCCCAGGTGGCGCTGGCCTGGGTGCTGGCGCAGGGGCGTCACGTCTTCCCGATCCCGGGGACCCGCACGCCGCGCTACCTGGTGGACAACGCGGGGGCGGCCGAGGTCGTGCTCACCGCCGCCGACCTGGCCGAGCTGGACGCGCTGCCGGCGCCGACCGGCGGGCGCTACTGACCGGCGGGCGCCACCGGCCGGCGCCCGCGCCAGCCGCGACGAACCCGCGCCCGCCACCGCCGGCCACACCGGCCGCCCGCCACCCGTGGGCGCGGCCCCGCTACCGCTCCATCACCCAGATCAGCTGCCGCCCGGTCTCGGCCGGCGCCCGGACGGCGGCCGCGGCGACCCGGTCGAGCCGGTAGCCGAGCTTGCGCGGGACGGCCGCGCTGGCGCCGTTCGCCTCGTCGCAGTGGATCTCCACCCGGGCGATGCCGGGCAGGGCCAGCGCGGCCTCGGTGAGCGCGGCGGTGGCGGTGGTGGCGATGCCGCGCCCGGCGTGCCGCGCGGCGACCCAGTAGCCGATCTCCAGCGCGCCGGGGCCGATCCGGCCGTGCAGGCCGAAGGCGCCGATCACCCCGCCGGGTTCGGCGTCCAGGCCGACCAGGTACATGAAGTCGGTGCCGGCCTCCCAGGCGAGGGCGCCGGCCCTGGTCAGCTCGGCGGACTGGGCCCGGCTGGGGGCCTCGGCCGCCCACTCCATCCAGGGCCGCAGGTGGTCGAGGTTGGCGCGGACGGCCTTGTTGAGGGCGAGCGCGTGGGTGGTGCGGCGGCGCAGCAGCGAGATCCCGCCGGGCAGCCGCAGCACCTCGGGCGGCCGCCCGGTGGTGACCTCCTGCGGGCCGGGGCCGGGGCCGGGGAACGGTGCGGGCGGGTGGTCGCAGGACCGTGGCTGCGGGTGGCTCATGACCGCGATTATGTCCTTGGCCGGGACCTGTCACCAGCCGGGTCCCGGGCGGCGCCCGCCCGCACGCCCCGGCGTGCGCGACCGGCCGCTCAGAGCCGGACGAGCACCTCGTCGAGCTCCTTGCGCCGCAGGTCCGGGACGCGCGCCCCGTCGGCCGGGTAGCCGACCGGGATGACGTAGGCGGCGCGCTCCTCGACCGGGCGGTCGCACACCTCGTTGAGGAACCTCATCGGGCTCGGCGTGTGGGTCAGGGTGGCCAGGCCGGCCTGGTGCAGGGAGGCCAGCAGCAGGCCGACGGCGATGCCCACCGACTCCTTGGTGTAGTACGGGCGCGGCGAGTCGGGCCCCTTGTGGACCTCGAACACCACGATCACCGCCGGTGCGTCCTCCAGGAACGGCTTGCGCCAGTCGGTGCCGATCGGTGCCAGTGCGGCCAGCCACTCCGCCGAGGCGCGGTGCGCGTAGAACTCGCGCTCCTCGGCCTCGGCGGCCTCGCGCAGCCGCCGCTTGCGCTCCGGGTCGGTGATCACCACGAACCGCCAGGGCTGGACGTGCGCGCCGCTGGGCGCGGTGTTGGCGGTCCGGACCGCCCACTCGACCACGCCGTCCGGGATCGGGCGGGTCGCGTAGTCGCGGACGGTCCGGCGCAGCGCCATCACGTCGTGGAAGGACCTGCTGCGGGCCTCGGCCTCGTGGGCGGGCACCGTCATGGGGCGGAGCGGGACGCTCGGGTAGGAGCTGCCGTCCGCCGTGCTGTCGATCGTACGGTTCTCAACCATGGTCGACAGCACAGCACATGGGCGCCGTGCCGGGAAGAGGTAGAGACCAATGGCGGTCTACAGCTCGTGCACCCGCCCGCCCCGGACCTCGATCCGCCGGTTCACCGCGACGGTGTCCAGCATCCGCCGGTCGTGGGTGACCAGCAGCAGGGTGCCGGTGTACGAGGAGAGCGCGGACTCCAACTGCTCGATCGCGGGCAGGTCCAGGTGGTTGGTGGGCTCGTCCAGCACCAGCAGGTTGACCCCGCGCGCCTGCAGCAGCGCGAGCGCGGCCCGGGTGCGCTCGCCGGGGGAGAGGGTGTCGGCCGGGCGCAGGACGTGCACCGCCTTGAGGCCGAACTTGGCCAGCAGGGTGCGCACCTCCTCCGGCGTGAGCTCCGGCACGGCGGCGGCGAACGCCTCCGCCAGCGGCTCGCCGCCGAGGAACAGCCCGCGCGCCTGGTCGACCTCGCCGACCACCACGCCGGAGCCCAACGAGGCGTTGCCGGAGTCGAGTTCGAGTCGGCCGAGCAGGGCGGCCAGCAGCGTGGACTTGCCCGCGCCGTTGGCGCCGGTGATGGCGATCCGGTCCGCCCAGTCGATCTGCAGGTCCACCGGGCCGAACGCGAAGTCGCCGCGCCGGGCGACGGCCGCGCGCAGGGTGGCGACCACCGCGCCGGAGCGCGGCGCGGTGGCGATCTCCATCCGCAGCTCCCACTCCTTGCGGGGCTCCTCGACCACGTCCAGCCGCTCGATCATCCGCTGGGTCTGGCGGGCCTTGGAGGCCTGCTTCTCGGTGGACTCGGCGCGCACCGCGCGGCCCATCTTGTCGTTGTCGCTGGACTTGCGGCGGGCGTTGCGCACGCCGTGCTCCATCCAGCCGCGCTGCATCCGGGCCCGGGCCTCCAGCCCGGCCTTGGTGTCGGCGTACTCCTCGTACTCCTCGCGGGCGTGCCGGCGGGCGACGTCGCGCTCCTCCAGGTACGCCTCGTAGCCGCCGCCGTACAGGTTGACCTGCTGCTGGTGCAGGTCCAGTTCGAGCACCTTGGTGACGGTGCGGGCCAGGAACTCGCGGTCGTGGCTGATCAGCACGGTGCCCGCGCGCAGGCCCTTGACGAAGGACTCCAGCCGCTCCAGGCCGTCCAGGTCGAGGTCGTTGGTGGGCTCGTCGAGCAGGAAGACGTCGTAGCGGGAGAGCAGCAGCGAGGCGAGGCCGGCCCGGGCGGCCTGGCCGCCGGACAGCGCCGTCATCGGCAGGTCGAGCGAGACCTTCAGCCCGAGCGAGTCGGCGACCTCCTCGGCGCGCTCCTCCAGGTCGGCGCCGCCGAGGTCCAGCCAGCGGTCCAGACTGACGGCGTAGGCGTCGTCGGCGCCCGGGCGGCCCTCGACGAGGCCCTCGGTGGCCTCGTCCAGCGCGGCCTGCGCGGCGGCCACCCCGGTGCGGCGGGCCAGGAAGTCGCGGACGGACTCGCCCTCGCGTCGCTCCGGCTCCTGCGGCAGGTGGCCGACGTTGGCGCTCGCCGGGCTCAGCCGCAGCGAACCGCCCTCGGGTGTGTCCAGGCCGGCCAGCAGCCGCAGCAGCGTCGACTTGCCGGCGCCGTTCACGCCGACCAGGCCGATCACGTCGCCCGGGGCGACGACCAGGTCCAGGCCGGAGAAGAGGGTGCGTTCGCCGTGGCCGGCGGCGAGGTCCTTGACTACGAGTGTGGCGCTCATGATGAGCCCGATTGTAGGAGGAGGGCGCCGGGCGGCGGAAAACCCGCAGGGTGCCGGGCCGGCGGGCCCGGCGCGGGCGGCGGGTGCAGGGGGACGCCCGGGGGCCGCGGCCGCGCCGGCCGCGGCCCCCGGGCGCGTGAGGGTCGCCCCTCAGCGGATCACTTGGCCTTCTTCGAGAAGTAGTCGAACATGTGCGCCGCCACGTCCTCGAGGTACGGGCCGGCCTCGTAGGTGTTCGCCCCGTTGCCGATGGAGGTGTCGCTGACCAGGGCCGGCTTGCCGTCCTTGGTCGCGTACCAGCCGCCGCCGCTGCTGCCGCCGGTCATGTTGCAGCCGATCAGCAGCATCGCCGGGCGGCTCGGGTCGCCGGTCTTCTTGGCGGGCTTGCCGCCGTCGCAGTGCTCCAGCTCGACGCCGTCGAAGGGCTTGCCCTCCGGGAAGCCGTAGTTGCTGACGGAGGCGAGCTGCTCGCGCGGGGCGTTGAACCACAGCGGCACCGAGCCGCCGACGGTCTCCTCGAGCGACTTGCCGTTCGGGTCGGGGTTGGCGACCTTGATGATGCCGAAGTCGTACTGGCTCCAGGGGCCGCCGTGCTCCGGGTCGGCCTCCGAGGTCCACTGCGGGGAGACCATGCCGGCGGTCGCGCCCCACTCGCCGTACGGCTCGGCGTCGTCCAGCTTGGACTTCTGCTTGTTGCCGTTGCTCAGCACGCCGTTGCTGTTGAAGGCCGGGGCGAAGGTGATGTCGGTGTAGTACTTGTTGCCCTTGCCGCCGTGCAGGCAGTGGCTCGCGGTCCACACCAGGTTGCTCTTGCCGGGGTTGGCCGGGTCGGAGACGACGGTGCCGGAGCAGACGTAGTCCTCGTTGCCGTCCTTGAAGAAGATCTTGCCGTTGACGTGCATGTTCTTCGGGAACGGGTGCGCCACGGGCTTCGCCGGGACGACGGCGGGCAGCTGGTCGGGCCCGGTCGGCGGCTGGGCGGCGGTGGGCTGGGCCGGGGCCGCGGTGGTGGGCTGCGCCGGGGCAGCGCCGGTCGGCTGGGCGGGCGCCTGCGTCGGGTCCTGGGCCGGGGCCTGCGGCAGCGGCTTGGGCTTGGCGTTCAGCAGCTTCTGCAGGGTCCAGTAGCCCTTGACCGCCGGGGTGACGACGTTCTCCTTGGCCCACTTGTCCCAGTCCTCGAGCTTCCAGGTCTTCAGCTCTTCGACGGTCGGCAGCTTGAGCGGCGCCGCGCCCGGCTTGCCGGAGGCGCTGGCGGCCACCGTGGGGGCCGCGGTCTGGGCCCCGGCCGGGTCGCTGTTGTCGGGGCCGCACGAGGTGGCGGCCAGCACGGTCAGCGCGGCGACGGAAGCGCCCAGGACGGCACGGCTCGGCCGGGATATCGGTGACATGAGTTCAGTTCCCCCTGTGAATAACGGCCGCACGCCCCGTTCCGCGGGTACGGCCCCGGGAGGGGCCGCAGGTGCGGCAGGTGAGGAGTCTGCCATGCGGATAAGGACCTCCTTACGCCCGCCCCGGGCTGGGACGGAGCCGTCACCGGATCGGCACCGGATCGGCACCCGCCCTCCTCCGGCGCCCGAAAACCGGTTGTCCGCGTCCGGCGGCGTGCGTAGCGTGGTCCGAGCCACCAGCCAGACAAGGAGAAGGCCGTTGCTCTACTGAGGTCCCGGGACACCGCCCCCGCCGCGCAGGCCTGTTGCCGTGCGGTGCGCGAGTGTGCGACCTCGGTCACGGCCCCCTGGCGAGCCCGGTCCCCGCGCGTCCTCCTGGACGCGCGGCCGACCTCCGGCGACTCCCCCCGGCCGTAGCGGCCCGCACCCGCGGTGTCTCCCCGTGTTGCTCCCCCTTCCTTCGGCAACCATCCGGGAGTCCCTTCATGGCACAACCCACCACCGCCGTGCTCTGCACCGACCTGTCCTTCGAGTGGCCGGACGGCAAGCCCGTCCTGGACGGCTTCCACCTCGCGGTCGGCCCCGGCCGCACCGGCCTGATCGGGCTCAACGGCGCCGGCAAGTCCACCCTGCTGCGGCTGCTGGCCGGCGAGCTGACCCCGACCGGCGGCACCGTCCGGGTCGACGGCGAACTCGGCCACCTCCCGCAGGGCCTGACGCTGGACACCGGGCTGCGGGTGGACGAGGCGCTCGGCGTCCGGGCCGCCCGCGAGGCCCTGCACGCCATCGAGTCCGGCGACACCGACCAGCGCCACTTCGACGCGGTCGGCGACGACTGGGACGTCGAGGAGCGCGCCCGCGCCACCCTCGACCGGCTCGGCCTGCACCGGCTCGACCTCGACCGCACCACCGGCGAACTCTCCGGCGGCGAGGCCGTGTTGCTGCGCCTCGCCGCGCTGCTCATGCGCCGCCCCGACGTCCTGCTGCTGGACGAGCCCACCAACAACCTCGACCGGGCCGCCCGGGAGCGGCTCTACGAGACGGTGGCGGGCTGGCACGGCGTCATGCTGATCGTCAGCCACGACCGCGAACTGCTGCAGCACGTCGACCAGATCGCCGACCTGAGGGACGGCGCGGTGACGTGGTACGGGGGCAACTTCGCCGCGTACGAGCGCACCCTGGCCGCCCAGCAGGAGACGGCCGAGCGGCTCCTGCGCAACGCCGAGGCCGACGTCCAGCGCCAGAAGCGGGACCTCACCGAGGCCCGCGTCCGGCTCGAGCGCAGCGCCAGCTACGGGAGGAAGCGCTCGATCGCCCGCAACGACCCGCACATCGTCGCGGGCAAGCTCAAACGCCAGGGCCAGGAGACGGCCGGGCGGCTCCAGGGCATGCACACCGAACGCCTGGAGGAGGCCAGGCAGCGGCTCACCGCCGCGGAGGAGGCCGTCCGCGACGACGCCGCGATCCGGATCGACCTGCCGCGCACCGCCGTCCCGGCCGGGCGCACCGTGCTCACCCTGCAGAAGGTCCGGCTGCCGCACGGCATCACCGCCGACCTCGATCTGCGCGGCCCCGAGCGGGTCGCCCTGGTCGGCCGCAACGGCGCGGGCAAGAGCACCCTGCTGCGAGCCGTCGCGGGCGAACTCGCGGCGCTGGAGGGGGAGATCACCACCCCGGTGCCGCTGCGCCACCTGCCGCAGCGGCTCGACCTGCTGGACGACGGGCTCACCGTGGTGGAGAACGTCAAGTCCTTCGCCCCCTCGGCGGGGGACAACGCGATCCGGGCCCGGCTGGCGCGCTTCCTGTTCCGCGGCGGCCGGGCCGACCAGCGGGCCGCCACCCTCTCCGGGGGCGAGCGGTTCCGGGCCACCCTGGCCGCCCTGCTGCTGGCCGACCCGCCGCCGCAGCTGCTGCTGCTCGACGAGCCGACCAACAACCTGGACCTCGCCAGCGTCCGCCAGCTCACCGAGGCGCTCGCCGCCTACCGGGGCGCGCTGATCGTGGCCAGCCACGACCTGCCGTTCCTGCGCGGCCTGGGCCCGACCAGGTGGTTGGAGCTGGACGGCGACCTGCGGGCGGTGGACCCGATGTGACGGCGCCGGTGCGGTGCCACCGCCGGCCGTGCCCGGGCCGTGCCCCGGGCACGGCCGGCTCCCCGGCGGCGCCGTGGCGGGGCGCCCGGCCGGAGCCCGTGGGCCCTGTCGCGGGCTCCGGCGGGCTCCGGCGGCGGGGCCGGTTCGGTACCCAACTCCGGTGTGCTCCAGTACCATCGGCGCCATGCCTGCGCTCAACATCGAGTACACGGAGCACGAGCTCGCCGCGATCCGCGAGGCCGCCGCCGCCGACGGGAAGAGCGTCAAGGCCTACGTCCACGACCTGAGCGTGCGGGAGCAGCAGCGGCGGGTGTTCGTGGACCACGCGGTGGCGTTCTGGAAGGCGCACCGGGCCGAGTTCGACGCCGCGTTCCCGGAGGACGCGCCCGCCGCGTGAACGGCAGGGGTGCGGAGCGGGCGCTGCTCCACGTCGACCTGCGCTGGCTGCTGGACGTCCAGGAGCTGGCCTCGCCCGAGGACCTCAGCGTGCGGGACTACTCGGCGCTGCAGGCCGCCGTCGCCCGGCACCGGGTGAACACCGCCCAGCTCGGCCACGACGCGGACGCCGCCTGGTGCGCGGCCACCCTGATGCACACGATCGTGCTGCTGCGGCCGCTGCCGGTGCGCAACAACCTGTACGCCTGCATGACGACGGCCGCGTACATGCACGCGGCCGGGGAGGGCGTCGACCCGCCGTACGGGGCGCTGGTCGAGCTGGCGAGGGACGTCGCCGAGGGGCGGGCGGACGTGTACGCGGCGGCCGACCGGATCCGCGCCTGGCGGATCTGAGGCCGGTCGCCGCTCGCGGCCGTCGTCGGGCGGGGACCGGTGCGCCCGGGCGGGCGTGCTAGGCCCGGGCGGGCCGGAGTCTGGCGGCCACCAGGGTGCCGAGTCGGTCGAGGCCGACCACGGCGGCCGCGAGCACGGTGAACTCGACGGTCAGCAGGGCGATCTGGCCCCAGACGTAGCCGTAGCCCTTGGTGGTGGGGTCGAAGAAGAAGTAGGGGTAGGGCGTCGGGTAGTCGTCGAAGAGCGCGTTGCGGGTCAGCACGATCGCGGCGTAGCCGAGCGGGAACGCCAGCCACAACGGGACGTCCTTCCAGGCCGCCGCGTTGCGCGGCTTCAGCACCAGCCAGTCGACGATCACCATCACCGGCGTGACGTAGTGCAGGAAGAAGGACGACCAGTGGGCGAGCCGGTCCGGCCCGTCGACCAGCCCGGGCAGCGGGTTGGCGCCGTGCTGGAGCAGGATGTGCGAGACCAGCCCGGTGATCAGGATGTAGAGGGTGGCGGCGCCGCGCAGCCGGGGCGCGGGCGCGTCCACGGTGCCGCGCTCGGTCATCCAGTACACCGCGCCGATGAAGTAGCCGAGCACGATGACGTTGCTCTGCACGGTGAAGTACACCAGTGGCGCCGTCCCGAGGGTCAGGCCGAGGCCCGCCGAGAGCACGATTCCCATGCGCCACCAGAGCGCGGGGCGGGTCCGGACAGTCATGCGGCCACCAGTTCGTTCCAGGCGATACGGGAGGTATCGGGCGGTTGCGGGGGAATCCCGCACTCTACTCGCAGGTAGCGGCCGGACGGAAGAAACGTCCCTGCCGGTGACCGGACGGCCCGGGCGGTCCGCTCACCGGCAGGTGTCCTCAGCCCGGCAGCACGAAGCCCGACTCGTACGCGGCGATCACCGCCTGGGTGCGGTCGCGGGCACCGAGCTTGGCGAGCACGCCGCCCACGTGCGTCTTCACCGTCTCCTGGCTGACCACCAGCTCCCGGGCGATCTCGCCGTTGTTGAGGCCGGTGGCCATCAACCGCAGCACCTGGCCCTCCCGTTCGGTCAGCCGGCCGATCGGCCCGCGCTCCGGGGCGGCGGCCCGGCGGGACTCCGCGCCTTGGCGCAGCGCGAGTTCGCGGACGGCCGCCGGGAAGAGCAGCGAGTCGCCGCGCGCGACCAGCCGCACCGCTTGGACCATCTCCTCGGCCCGCGCCCGCTTGAGCAGGAACCCGGCCGCGCCGGCCCGCAGCGCGTCGTACACGTGGTCGTCGTGCTCGAAGGTGGTGACCACCAGGATCCGCGGAGGCTCGGCCATCCCGCCGACCAGCTGCTCGGTGGCCCGGATGCCGTCGATGCCGGGCATCCGGACGTCCATCAGCACCACGTCCGGTCGCAGCTCGCGCACCAGCGGGACGACCTCGGCGCCGTCCGCGGCCTCGCCGACCACGGTGAGGTCCGGCTCGGCGTCGATCACCACCCGCAGGCCGGCCCGCACCAGCCGCTCGTCGTCGGCGATCACCACGCGGACGGTCCCGCCGCCGGCACCCCCGTCGCGGTGGTGCCCGTCGCGGTGCTGGCCGTCGCGGTGCTGGCCGTCCTGGCGGACGCCCCCGTCGCGGCGGTGCCCGTCGCGGTCGTACTCGTTCATCCTGCTGTTCCTCCCACCGGCAGCCAGACGGCCAGCCGCCACGTCGTCCCGTCCGCGCTGGGCCCGGCCGTGCTGCCGCCGCGCAGGGCCGTCGCGCGCTCCCCGATCCCGCGCAGCCCCCGCCCGCCGCCGGGGCGGCTCGGGCGGGCGGTGCCCAGCGGGTTGGTCAGTTCGATCTCCAGCCGGCCCCCGGCCAGCGCCACCCGCAGCCCGGCCGGTGCGGGCCCGGCGTGCCGCAGCACGTTGGTCAGGCCCTCCTGCACGATCCGGTAGGCCTCGCGGGAGACCCCGGCCGGCAGCCGGGCCAGGCCGGGGGCCAGGTCGGCGGACACCGTGACGCCGGTGCGGGCCAGTTGGCGCAGCAGGTCGTCCAGCCCGCCGAGGGTGGGGCCGGCCGGTCCGGCGGCGTCCTCCTCGCGCAGCAGCCCGAGCACGGTGTCCAGCTCGGCGACGGCCGCCCGTGCGGTCTCCTCGATCGCCTGCAGCGCCTCGGCCGCGAAGTCCGGGTCGCTGCGCAGCACCCGGGCGGCCGCCGAGGCCTGGATGCCGACGGCGCTGAGCGCGTGGCCGACCGAGTCGTGCAGCTCGCGGGCCAGCCGGTTGCGCTGGGCCAGTACGGTGGCCCGGCGCTCGGCCGCGGCCAGCCGCTCCTCCGGGGTCGGGCCGAGCAGGACGGGGGCCCAGCGGGCCAGCAGCGCGCCGCAGGCGGCGTTGGTGACGACGATCAGCAGTAGGACGGCGAGGCCCAGCGCCGGCCCGGTGAGCATCCAGCCGGGGAAACGGTTCTCCCAGTACTGCGCGAGGTCCGCGGCCCCGCCGAAGGAGAACATCAGCACCACCGCGAACGGCACCCCGGCGAGCGTCATCCCGGAGACCACCCCGCCGAAGAACAGGTGCAGCACGTACCAGAGCGCGGTGCGCCGGCGGGCCGCCCACGAGCGGGACGGACCGGTCGCCAGCTCCTCGGGCCGCTCCGCCGCGCACAGCGCCCGCGCCGCGGCCCCCTCCAGCGGGCGGACGGTCGGCACCAGCGCGGTGACGGCGGCCATCGGCAGGGAGGTGAACAGCGAGGCGATCTGCAACAGCACCTGGCGCAGGTGCCCCTGGGCCGGGTTGAGCGCCCCGAACAGCACCACCGAGAGCATCCAGTACGGCATCAGCAGGGCGCCGCCCAGCACCAGGTGCGTCCAGCGCAGTCGCGCCCGCCGGCCGAACCCGGCCCCGGCCGCACGCCGGATCCGGCTGCCCACCCCCGTGTTCACCCGGGCGACTCTACGTCAGCGGCCGCTCCGGGGAGAGCCATCCGCCCGGGCCGGGGCCCGGTACCGGCCGTACCGGCCGCACCCGCCGCCACCCGTCGCGCCGCCGCCCGCTCCACCAGCGCCACCGCGCCCACCACCAGGACCAGCAGCCCCGTCACCACCTGGGCGGCCTGCACCAGCGGCATCAGCCCGGGAACGGCCTTGCCCAGGTCCGTCACCCTGGTCGTGGTCGCGCCGAAGGCCACCACCTGCCAGCCGCCCCAGCCGAACAGCGAGCCGGAGGCCGTCCAGGCCACGAGCAGCGGCCCGACCAGCCGCCGCCGCGGCCCGGCCCGGAACACGAGGGCCAGCAGCGCGCCGACGGCGGCCACCGCCATCACCGCGGTCACCCCCTCCATCACCGCCACGCCCCGGTTGTGGTCCTCGGCCATGGTCGTCGGCAGCCCGGCGGTGCCGCCGCAGGCCCAGTAGGTGCGGGCCGCCGCGACGCCCAGGGCGAGCAGGGCGGCGGCGCAGGCGAGCGTGCGCTGCACGGTCAGCGTGGGGGAGTCGGGCAGGTCGCCGATCCGCTCCCGCAGCAGGCCCGGCCAGCGCCGCCGGGCGTACAGCGCGAAGGCGGTGAGCAGGGCGACCCCCTGGACGGCGAACCCGCCGTACACCACCCCGAAGACCCAGCCGCCGAGCCCGTCGGGGCCGTCCTGGCGGCTCTCCGGAGCGGGGCCGGCCAGCAGGGTGCTCAGCAGGAGCAGCGGCAGCGCGACGAGGATGGTTCCGAGCAGTCCGGTGGCGACCCACATCGGGAACGCCACCAGCCCGGCGGGCGCCCGCCGGCCCCATGGCCGGACGAAGGCCAGGGCCAGGGCCAGGGCGACGGCGTCCATGCCGAAGGTGAGCAGGTTCACCAGCCAGAGCGCGTCCAGGGCGGCCGGGTCGTCGGCGCCCACCGGATGGCCGGTCAGCCAGAGCGTCTTGAGCGTCAGGTACGGCACCGTCGCCAGGACGGCGACCCAGGCCGCCCCCGCCCGCACCGCGTTCTCGTAGGTCCTCATGGGTTCCACGGTCGCGCCCCGCCCGGGGGCGCCACGTCAACCCGGTGAAGGGTCGCCCTCCCCCTCCCGGGGGATCTTCCCGCGCGCCCCTCCTCCCGGCCCGGGGGAGGCTCGTTGATCCGCACGCGCACCGTACGAACCGCACGCGCACCGCAGGAACCCGCACGCGCGGCGCGCGCCCGTCGGCGCACCGTACGGGCCGGCGGGCGCAGCGCACCGCACCCGCACCCGCGCCGGCCGGCGCGGGTGCGGGGATCCGCAGTCGACGGGAGGGGACCCGCCATGACCGAGCCGTCCGCACCGGTACCGCCGCCCCGGCGGCCGCAGACACCCCCGCCGCCGCCCGGCGTCCCGGCGGTGGACCCGCTCCAGCAGCTCATCCAGGCCCAGACCGGGACGCCCCGCGGCGACGCCACCGCCTACCTGCGGGCGGGTGCCCACCTCGATCCGGCCTTCCGCGACGCGGTGATCGAGGAGCTGGCCGAGCACCCCTACCGGGTGCCGCCGCCGACCCCCGGGGTCGACCTGGTGGCGGTGCTCGCGGAGTGCTACGCCGCCCGGCGCCAAGCCGTCGCCCGGGCGGTGCTGGTCCTGCTGGCGGCGGCCGTGGTGCCGGTCCTCACGGTCTGCGCCGTCCTCGCCGTGGCGGAGGGCGGCCCGGCCGGGGCGCTCGACCCGCTGCTGCGGATCTGGCTGTTGCAGCTGGCCCTCCCGCTGGCGCTGGTCGCGGCCTGGCTGGTCCGGTCCGGGCGGCCCGGGCGCCGCCGGCTCGGCAACTGGCTGGCCGTCGGCTGGGCGCTGACCTCGGCCGCGGCCATCGGGTGGCCGTGGATCGCCGGACTGGTCGCGGTCTGGTTCGCGGTGGCCCTGGCCGGCCACCGGCGCCTCGAACTGACCCTGCACGACCTCGGAACCGGCCGCGCCGCCGCCCCCGAGGACCCGGACCCGGCCCACCAGGACCTCTACCGGCGGCTCGCCCGGCAGCAGGCCGACCCCGACGTGGTCTACAGCGACTACGCGCCCTTCGTCGGCGCCGGGATCGAGGTCGACCACTGGTCCTTCGCCGACGAGCTGGTGCCCGACCCGACGGCCGGCGACCCGGCCGACTTCTCGGCAGGTCCTTCGGTAGGCCCCTCGGCGGGCCCCTCGGCAGGTCCGGACGCCGCCCGGGCACCGCTGACCGCCCCGGCCGTCCACGCCCGGCTGCGCACCGAGCTCGCCCGGCTCGGTGCGGCGGGCGCCCCGGCCTACCCCGGCGACCGCCTGCACGGCATCGCCGTGGACGACCTGGTGTTCAAGAGCGGCAAGCGCCTCGGCCCGGCCGGCGACTGGTGCGGGCACGGCCCGGGCACCGCCTTCGCGGCCCTGGCGCCCTACGCGGCCCGCTGCGCCGCCGCCCTGAACCGCGGCCTGCGGGACCCGGCGGGCTGGTGGGTGGAGAGCGTCGACCTCGCGGCCGAGGAACGCCTGCGGCACTTCCTCGCGGTGCGGGTGTCCGGCTGGCACGAGGAGATCGTCGTCACCGTGTTCGTCCGGGCCCAACTCCAGGGCGGGCAGCTGTTCCTGGAGAGCCGGGCCTTCGTGCTCCCGCCGGTCGCCCGGGCCTACCACGCGATCGACACCGCCACCCCGGCCACCGGGGCGGCCGAGTGGACCGGTCTCGCCGCGGCGGCGCTGCTGTCGCTGCCCGCCCTGGTGGCGGGCTCGGCCGGGGTGGTGCGCCGCGCGGCCCGCAGCCGCCGGGCCGCCGTGCGCAACGCCGCCTGGTACGCGCGGATGTGCCGGGAGAACCGGCTGGTCGACCACGGGCCCGCGCTGTCCGTCCGGGAGCTGGGCGCGGAGCCCGCGTACCAGCAGCTGTTCCAGGAGATGGACGTCCAGCGGTACCTGAAGTGCGTCCGGGCCCGGATCGTGACGGCCGTCCAGGAGTGCCTGCGCGAGCACGGCTACCGGACGGAGGGGGCGCGGGCGCTCCAGAACGTGGTGGTCAACCACGGGGTGCAGGTGCACGGCGACGTGCACGGCGTGGTGCAGAGCGGGGAGTCGGCCGCCGCCTGGTACCAGCCGATCGCCACCCCCGCGCCGCGCGTCGGCAGCCCCCGGCCGGACTGAGCCCCGCCAGGGTCGGGCCCCGGCAGGACTGCGCCCCGGCAGGACTGCGCCCCGGTGACACCGCGGGCCACCCCAGAGCGTTCCGGCCCGGGACGACCCCGGACCGGACCACCCGAAGAGCAGAGGAGTCGACCGAGATGGCGAACGCGTCCGACGGCGGGACCGGGATCAGCATCACCGGGAACGTCACCGGCATCGTGCAGAGCGGCGGCCACGCCCGCGCGGAGTACACCCACCAGCAGGGCGCCCCGGCCCCGGGCGAGGCGCCGGAACTGCGCGCCCTGCTCGACGCCGTGGAGGCGCTGCGGGCGCAGCTGCGGGCGCTCGCCCCGGGGGAGCTGCCGCCGGGTGCGGCGGACGTGGCCGGTGAGGCCCTCGCCGAGGTCGCCGACGCGGCGGGGGCCGGCGGGGCCGGGAGCGGGGCCGGGGCCGGGCGGATCAGGCGCGCGGTCTTCACCCTGACCGGTGCCCTGGGCGCCGCCACGGCGCTGACCGCGGCCCTGCAGGCCCTGACCGCGGCGGCCGCCCCCTGGTTCTAGGCCCGTCGGGTCCGGGCCGGTCGGTTCCGGGTCGGTCGCCTCGGCGTCGTCGTACCGTCGCCGCCTGGTCCCGGAGCGCGTCGCCGTACCGTCGTCGGACCACCGCCCCGGCGGTCACCCCGGCCGTCGCCCGGCCCGCGGGGGTCTTGTTACCGGCGGGTCGCTTCCCTATCATCGCGAGTGTTACAGCTTTACTGTCAAACCCCGAAGGGTCTGCAGCCAGTGCGTGACACGAGCACTCCGCCGGGCACCGGGGCCGGTCCCTTGGCGGGGGTCAGGGTCGTCGAGCTCGCCGGGATCGGGCCGGGGCCGTTCGCGGCGATGCTGCTGGCGGACCTCGGCGCCGACGTCGTGCGGGTCGACCGGCCGGACCCGTCCCCGCTGGGGATCGACCCGGCCCGGGACGTCACCAACCGCAACAAGCGCTCGGTGCTGATCGACCTGAAGTCCCCGGAGGGCGCCGGCCGGGTGCTCGACCTGGTCGAACGGGCCGACCTGCTGATCGAGGGGTACCGCCCCGGCGTCGCCGAACGACTCGGCGTCGGCCCGCACGCCTGCCTGGCCCGCAACCCCGCCCTGGTGTACGGGCGGATGACCGGCTGGGGGCAGCAGGGGCCGCGTGCCGCCGCGGCCGGCCACGACCTCGGGTACGCCGCCGTGGCCGGGGTGCTCGGGGTGGTCGCCGCGCCCGGCGGGCCGGACCAGCCGCCCGGCATCCCGGCCAACCTGCTGGGCGACTACGCCGGCGGCTCGCTCTACCTCGCCGTCGGCCTGCTCGCCGCCCTGCACCACGCCCGCGCCACCGGCGCCGGCCAGGTCGTGGACGCGGCGATCGTGGACGGCGCGGCGCACCTGTCGAGCATGCTCTGGGGCCTGCTCGCGGCCGGCCACTGGCAGGACCGCCGGGGGGTGAACCTGCTGGACGGCGGTGCGCCGTTCTACGCGGTCTACCGGGCGGCGGACGGCGGGTACCTGGCGGTGGGGGCGCTGGAGCCGCGGTTCTACGCCGAGTTCGCCCGGCTGCTGGAGCTCGGCCCGGACGCCCCCGGCCAGCACGACCCGGCCCGCTGGCCCGAACTGCGGGGCCTGATCGCCGCCCGCTTCGCCACCCGCACCAGGGCCGAGTGGGAGGCCGTCTTCGCGGGCTCCGACGCCTGTGTGGAGCCGGTGCTGACGATGCGTCAGTCAGCCGCGGACGCGCACCTGGTGGCCCGCGGCACCTATCTGGAGGTGGACGGGGTCACCCAGCCCGCCCCCGCCCCGCGGTTCTCCGCCACCCCGGGCGCGGTGCGCCGCCCGCCCGCCCGGCCGGGCGCCGACACCGCCGAGGTGGCGCGCGACTGGGCGGTGCCCTCGCTCCGCCCGACGGCCACCGATGCCGGGGCCGTGGCCCCCGATGCCGAGGCGGCGCGACCCGATGCCGGGGCCGTGGCGCCCGACGCCGGGGCCGCGGTAGCCGATTCCGGGACGGCGGCACCCGATTCCGAGACAGGACAGGGAGCGTAGCGTTGCAGCGCGAGATCTACACCGAGCAGCACGAGGACTTCCGGCAGGTCGTGCGGGCCTTCCTCGCCAAGGAGGTGCTGCCGCACTACGACCGCTGGGAGAAGGCCGGCATCGTCGACCGCTCCGCCTGGCTCGCGGCCGGCCGCCAGGGCCTGCTGGGCACGGCCGTGCCCGAGGAGTTCGGCGGCGGCGGCGCCGCGGACTTCCGCTACGCCGCCGTACTGGCCGAGGAGTTCGCCCGGGCCGGCGCCTCCGGGCTGGCGATCGGCCTGCACAACGACATCATCGGCCCCTACCTCACCTCGCTCGCCACCGAGGAGCAGAAGCGCCGCTGGCTGCCCGGGTTCTGCACCGGCGAGCTGATCACCGCGATCGCGATGACCGAACCCGGCACCGGGTCCGACCTGCAGGGCATCCGCACCCGCGCGGTCGACCAGGGCGACCACTACCTGCTCGACGGCGCGAAGACCTTCATCTCCAACGGCATCCTCGCCGACCTGGTGATCGTGGTCGCCCGCACCACCCCGGAGGGCGGCGCGCACGGGCTGAGCCTGCTGGTCGTCGAGCGCGGGATGCCGGGGTTCGAGCGCGGGCGCAACCTCGACAAGATCGGCCAGAAGGCCCAGGACACCGCAGAGCTGTTCTTCCAGGACGTCCGGGTGCCGAAGGAGAACCTGCTCGGCGAGCTGAACGGCGGCTTCGTCCACCTGATGCAGAACCTCGCCCAGGAGCGGCTGACCATCGCGGCCGCGGCGATCGCCGGGGCCGAGTACCTGGTGGAGATCACCACCGACCACGTCAAGCGGCGCGAGGCCTTCGGCCGCCCGCTCGCCAAGCTCCAGCACGTCCGCTTCGAGATCGCCGAGCTCGCCACCGAGTGCGCCGTCACCCGGGCCTTCGTCGACCGCTGCATCACCGAGCACAACCGTTACGCGCTCACCCCGGCGGACGCCTCGATGGCCAAGTGGTGGGCCACCGAGCTGCAGAAGCGCACCGCCGACCGCTGCCTCCAACTGCACGGCGGCTACGGCTACATGAGCGAGTTCCCGGTCGCCCGGGCGTTCACCGACGGCCGGATCCAGACCATCTACGGCGGCACCACCGAGATCATGAAGGAGATCGTCGGCCGCTCCATCCTCGGCTGAGCACCCGCCCCGAGCCCGAGCCCGAGCCCGAGCCCGGACCCGCCCGCCCCGGAAGCCACCCCCCGAAAGCTGCCCCCGAAAGGCTCTCCACCGTGACCACCGAAGCGTACGTCTACGACGCGATCCGCACCCCGCGCGGCCGGGGCAAGGCCACCGGCTCGCTGCACGGCACCAAGCCGATCGACCTCGTCGTCGGCCTCATCCACGAACTGCGCCGCCGGTTCCCCGACCTGGACCCGGCCGCGGTCGACGACATCGTGCTCGGCGTGGTCAGCCCGATCGGCGACCAGGGCTCGGACATCGCCCGGATCGCCGCCATCGCGGCCGGCCTGCCCGACACGGTGGCCGGCGTCCAGGAGAACCGCTTCTGCGCCTCCGGACTGGAGGCCGTCAACCTGGCCGCCGCCAAGGTCCGCTCGGGCTGGGAGGACCTCGTCCTGGCCGGCGGGGTGGAGTCGATGTCCCGTGTCAAGATGGGCTCCGACGGCGGCGCCTGGTTCGCCGACCCGATGACCTCCTACGAGACGAACTTCGTCCCGCAGGGCATCGGCGCCGACCTGATCGCCACCCTCGAGGGCCTCTCCCGCACCGACGTGGACGCCTTCGCCGCCGAGTCCCAGGCCCGCGCCGCCAAGGCCCAGGCGGACGGCCTGTTCGACCGCTCGGTCGTCCCGGTGCGCGACCGCAACGGCCTGGTCGTGCTGGAGCGCGACGAGTTCATCCGCCCCGGCACCACCGTGGAGACCCTGGCCGGCCTCAAGCCCTCCTTCGCCGCCATCGGCGAGGCCGGCGGATTCGACGCCGTCGCCCTGCAGAAGTACCACTGGGTGGAGGCCGTCGACCACGTCCACCACGCCGGCAACTCCTCCGGCATCGTCGACGGCGCCGCGCTCGTCGCCATCGGCAACCGCGAGGTCGGCGAGCGGTACGGGCTGCGCCCGCGGGCCCGGATCGTCTCCGCCGCCGTCTCCGGCTCCGAGCCCACCATCATGCTCACCGGCCCCGCCCCGGCCACCCGCAAGGCGCTCGCCAAGGCCGGGCTCACCGCCGCCGACATCGACCTGGTCGAGATCAACGAGGCCTTCGCGGCCGTCGCCCTGCGCTTCATCCGCGAACTCGGCTTCCGGCCCGACCAGGTCAACGTCAACGGCGGCGCCATCGCCCTCGGCCACCCGCTCGGCGCCACCGGCGCGATGCTGCTCGGCACGGTCGTCGACGAGCTGGAGCGGCGCGACCTCCGGTACGGCCTGATCACCCTGTGCGTGGGCGGCGGCATGGGCGTGGCCACCATCGTCGAGCGCGTCTGACCCCCTGGTAGACCTGGAGACCCTGAACTCATGAGCGACACCACCACCATCCGCTGGGAGCAGGACCAGGACGGCGTGGTCACCCTCGTCCTCGACGACCCCACCCAGTCCGTCAACACCATGAACGAGGCCTTCACCGCCGACTTCGACGCCGTCGTCGAGCGGCTGGCCGCGCTCGCCGGGGCGGGGGAGCTGCGCGGGGTGATCGTCACCTCCGGCAAGCGGACCTTCTTCGCCGGGGGAGACCTGCGGATGCTCTCCGCCGCCCGCCCCGAGGACGCCGCCGCCGTCCTGGAGAAGTCCCTGCGGATCAAGCGCGCGCTGCGCAGGCTGGAGACCCTGGGCCGGCCCGTCGTCGCCGCCGTCAACGGCAGCGCGCTCGGCGGCGGCCTGGAGATCGCCCTCGCCTGCCACCACCGGATCGCCCTGGACACCCCGGCCAGCCGGCTCGGCCTGCCCGAGGTCACCCTCGGCCTGCTGCCCGGAGGCGGCGGCGTGGTCCGCACCGTGCGACTGTTCGGCATCACCGACGCCCTGCTGAAGTTCCTGCTGGAGGGCCGCCAGTACCGCCCGGCGCAGGCCCTGGAGCACGGGCTGGTCCACGAGCTCGTGGCCACCCCGGAGGAGCTCACCGCCCGGGCCCGGGCCTGGATCGAGGCCAACCCGACCGCCGTCCAGCCCTGGGACGTCAAGGGCTACCGGATCCCCGGCGGCACCCCGGCGACCCCGGCCTTCGCCGCCAACCTGCCCGCCTTCCCCGCCAACCTGCGCAAGCAGCTGAACGGCGCCCCCTACCCGGCCCCGCGCAACATCCTGGCCGCCGCCGTGGAGAGCGCCCAGGTCGACGTCGACACCGCGATGGTGGTCGAGGCCCGCTACTTCACCGAGCTGGCCTGCGGCCAGACCAGCAAGAACATGATCCAGGCGCTGTTCTTCGACATGCAGGCCGTCAACTCCGGTGCCGGGCGCCCCAAGGACGTCGAGAAGCGGACGGTCCGCCGGGTCGCCGTGCTCGGCGCCGGCATGATGGGTGCGGGCATCGCCTACACCTGCGCCAGGGCCGGCATCGAGGTCGTGCTCAAGGACGTGAGCCTGGAGGCCGCCGAGCGCGGCAAGGCCTACTCCGCCGGGCTGCTGGACAAGGCGATCGCCCGCGGCCGCTCCACCGAGGCCAAGCGCGACGCGCTGCTCGCCCGGATCACCCCCACCGCCGAACCCGCGGACCTGGCCGGCTGCGACGCGGTCATCGAGGCGGTCTTCGAGAACACCGAGCTCAAGCACGAGGTGTTCCGGGAGATCGAGGGCGTCGTCGCCCCCGACGCGCTGCTCTGCTCCAACACCTCCACGCTGCCGATCGGGGTGCTCGCCGAGGGCGTCGAGCGCACCGCCGACTTCATCGGCCTGCACTTCTTCTCCCCGGTCGACAAGATGCGCCTGGTCGAGATCATCCGCGGCCCGCAGACCGGTGACGAGGCGCTCGCCCGCGCCTTCGACCTGGTCCGGCAGATCGACCGCACCCCGATCGTGGTCAACGACTCGCGCGGCTTCTTCACCTCGCGGGTCATCGGGCAGTTCCTCAACGAGGGCGTCGCCATGATCGGCGAGGGCGTCCACCCGGCCAGCGTCGAGCAGGCCGCGGCGCAGGCCGGCTACCCGGCCAAGGTGCTCTCGCTGATGGACGAGCTCACCCTCACCCTGCCGCGCAAGATCCGCGACGAGTACCGGCGGGCCGTCGAGTCGACCGGCGGCAGCTGGACCCCTCACCCGGCGGACGCCGTGATCGACCGGATGGTCGACGAGTTCGGGCGCCCCGGGCGCAGCGGCGGCGCCGGCTTCTACGAGTACGGCGAGGACGGCGGCCGCGGGCGGCTCTGGCCCGGACTGCTGGAGCACTTCTCCGGCGCGGGCGGGGCCGAGGTGCCCTTCGAGGACCTCAAGGAGCGGATGCTGTTCAGCGAGGCGCTGGACTCGGTGCGCTGCCTGGAGGAGGGCGTGCTGACCTCGGTGGCCGACGCCAACGTGGGCTCCATCCTCGGCATCGGCTTCCCGGCCTGGACCGGCGGCGTCTTCCAGTACGTCAACGGGTACCGGGGCGGCCCGGCCGGCTTCGCGGCCCGCGCCCGCGAACTCGCCGCCGCCTACGGCGAGCGGTTCGCGCCGCCGGCGCTGCTGGAGCGGATCGCGGCGGAGGGGCGCACCTTCACGGACTGACCGCCGCTCAGGCGAGGGACCGAGTGACCGTCGTTCCGCACCGGACCGAGTGACCGCAGGTTCCGCACCGGACCGAGCGACCGTCAGTCCCGCGCGGGCGGGGCCGTGCCCAGCACGGCCCCGCCCAGCTCCTCCCGCAACGACCGCTGGAACGCCGTGACCAGCGCCTGCGCCACCATCGGCTGGATGTGGTCCGTCAGCGCCTTCATCCGGGCCAGCTCCTCCGGAGCCGGCTCGCTCTCCCGGTACGGCTTCCACACCGTCTCCCGGAACAGCCGCTGCAACTCCCGGGCCGTCGCCCGGCTGTGCTCCAGCACCACCGCGCGGGCGGCCAGCAGCGTCTCCAGCGGGATCGGGACGTCCAGGATCCGCACCCCGAGTGGCAGCAGGCCCGGATCCACCCGGAACACCTCGGGATCGGCCGTGCGCTCCACGGCCCCCATCGCCGCCAGCCGGCCGACCTGTTCCTCCGACAGGCCGCGCCCGGCCCGCCGCTCCAGCTGCGCCCGGCCCAGCTCCTCCACCGCCTCCGGCGTCCAGGACGCCACCAGCGCCCGGTGGATCGCCAGGTCCAGCGGCGTGCTGTCCTCCGGCAGCTGCGCCAGGTACCGCTCGATCGCGGCCAGGGTGAGGCCCTGGCGCTGCAGTTCCTCGATCAGCCCCAGCCGGTCCAGGTGCGCCGGGCCGTACAGCCCGACCCGTCGCGGGCCCAGCTCCGGCGGCGGGAGCAGCCCCTTCGTCCCGTAGAACCGGACCGTCCGCACCGTCACCCCGGCCCGCGCCGCCAGCTCGTCCACCGTGAGCCGGACCACCCCGTCCTCCACGGCTTCCCCCATCCGTCGCCTCCTGCGCTGGCACACTTCCGCTGTGACAGCTGCAGTGTGACAGTGCCGGGCGTGCGGGTCCACCACGTGCCGGTCCGGGCCCGCGCCGCCCCGCGTCCGCACACGGGTCCGCCCCCGGCGCGTGGTGGCGGCGGGGGCGGACGGGGCGCGCGGACGGCCCACGGGGCCCGTCGGGGCCTGGCCCGTCGGGACCTAGCGGGACGAGGCCTCGGCGAGGTCGGCGTGGTGGCGGCGGGTGACCTCGGGATGGGCCCGGGTGTACCCCTTCCACTCGTTGAGGCCGAACTCGGCGAACAGCGGGTTCTCCGGGTCCTCGGTGGCGCCGGGGGCGTGGTGGGCGAGCGGGAAGTCCAGCGGCTCGATGTGGGCGTCCAGGCGCGGGTTGTAGAAGAACGGCACGGAGAACCGCTCGCGGGCGCCGGCCGGGCTGACCACCCGGTGGTTGGTGGCCTTGAGGTACCCGTCCGTGGCCACCTCCAGCAGCTCGCCGAGGTTGACCACGAAGGCGCCCTCCATCGGCGGGACCTCCAGAAAGGTGCCGTCCGGGCGCTCGACCTGGAGCCCGCCGACGGTGTCCTGGAGGAGCAGCGTGATGAAGCCGTAGTCCTTGTGGGCGCCGACGCCCTGGCCGGCGCCGTCCGGCGCGGTGCCGGGGTAGCGCACCAGCTTGAGCCGCAGGTGCGGGTGGCCGGCGAAGGCGGCGTCGTAGAAGTCGGGGCGGGCGCCGATCGCGGCGAGGAGTTCGTGCAGCAGGCGGCGGGCGACGTCGCCGAGGTGGTCGATCCAGCCGAGCGCGGCGGTGCGCAGCTCGGGCAGCGCGGCCGGCCACTGGTTGGGCCCCTCCAGCCACCAGTACGGGGGCTCGCCGGTGCCGGGCACGTGCGCGGGCAGCTCGGCGCCTATGTCCAGCTGGTCGCGCCAGTCCTGGCTGCCGCCGGTGCGCTCGTCGCCGGTGCGGGTGTAGCCGCGGTAGTGCGGGGAGTTGAGGTTGCTCACGGCGAGCCGGTCGGCCTCGGGGAGGGCGAAGAAGGCGCGCATCGCCGCGGTGAGCGAGGCCGTCTCCGCCGGGGTGATGCCGTGGCCGACGAGCTGGAAGAACCCGACGCCGGTGGCCGCGGCACGGAGTTCGTCGTGCAGGCGGCGACGGTCCTCGGGGCCGCCGTGGGCGAGCGAGAGGTCGATCACCGGGAGGGAGTCGGGTACGGGCGTGTGCTGCTGCGACATGTGTGACATCCGCTGGTCTCGTCCCGGCGGGGCCCGGTGATCGACCGGGGGCGGCCGGAGGAACCGCCTGGTGCGGCGGGTGCTCCGGGGGCCGGGAGGTGGTGGCGGCCACGTGGGGGCCGCCCTGAGGGTGGTTGGCGCGAGGTTCAGCTGGAGCGTCGACAGGACATGCTCGTCACGCGGAGCAGGTCCACGTGGCGACGACGAACAAGGATGAGCACGTCACCAGCCTAGATGACCCCCTCGTCGGCGAGCGAGCCCCCTGCCGCGGAGTGAGCCCTCTCACTTGTCGGTGGGCGATCAAAGGTCGTCCGGGTCCGTCCGCCCGCGCCCCCGGCACCACCCTCCCGGGTGCCCCGGTCGGCCCGCCCCGGACCCCCGTTCCGGGGCGGGCCCGCCGGATCAGCCCAGCCGCGCCGCCGCGTACGCCTCCATGGCGGCCCGCTGGTAGGCGGCCAGACCCGGGGCCACGGCCTCGTACACGGCGCGCCACTGGTCGTTCCCGGTGCAGGAGCGCGCGATCGCGAGGTACTCCCCGACCGGGACGCCGCGCAGGGCGGTGAGCTGCCGGTACTCGGCGTCGACGTGGCTCTGCACGGTCTCCGCGTCCGCCGGGTGGCCGGCGGTCATCAGCTCCGCGAGCCGGACCATCCGCGCCGTCCGCTCGCGCTGGCCGGCCTCCACCTCGGCCGGGCTCATCGCGGCGGTGGTGCGGCGGGCGGCCTCGGCGTGCTCGGGGAAGTCCCGCAGGCTCCGCTCGACGTCGGCGGGCTGGATGCCCTCGAACAGGTTCTCCGGTCGGTTGATGCTGGTCATGGGTGTGCCGTCCCTTCGGGAACGTTCCAGGTCGGCGATCGTGCGGGAGACGGTGGCGGCCAGGGCGGCCAGCCGGTCGCGCTCGGCGAGCAGCCGGCGCTGGTGGTCCCGGAGGGCCTCCAGCTCGTCCACCTGATCGCCCGTGATCCGGGCGATCTCGGTCAGGCCGACCCCCAGCGCGCGCAGCACGAGGATCTGCTGCAGCTGCAGCAACTGCCGCTCCTCGTAGTACCGGTGGCCGTTGGAGCCGATCCGGGCCGGTGGCAGCAGCCCGATCTCGTCGTAGTGCCGCAGGGTCCGGGCGGTCACCCCGGACATCCGGGCGACCGCCGCGATCGGCCAGGCCGCTGCCATCCGTCTTCCCCCTCGTTCACGTCCGCTCGGACCGGGGCCGGTTCCTCCGGCCCTGGTCACGACCGTAGGAGCTGCCGTTGCGGCAACCGCAAGCCCTGACTCCGCCCGGATTCCGGCCGGTCTCCGCCTGCACCCCGTCGGGCGTCCCTCCGCACCCCGCCGGGCGTCCGCCTGCGCCGCCCCGCCCGGCGTCCGCCTGCGCCCCGCCCGGCCGCCGGGGCGTCCGGTGCGGGGCCCGCCCGGATCAGCCCAGCAGGCCGCCCAGGTGCGCGTCCTCGGCGAGCAGCCGCCACGAACGCCCCGGCGAGGCGAACGCCTCCGGGTCGACGGCCTCCACCAGACGGTCCACCACGGTGCTCAGCAGCGACTGCGGGTCGAACACCGCCCAGGTGTCCCGGCCCCGCCCGTAGTCCCAGCGGTCCCACTCCGCGCGCAGCCGTTCGCACGTCCACAGCGCGTAGAGCAGGGCGGACAGGTCGCGGTTGAGGTAGGCCTCCGGCTCGCCGTCGTCGTACCAGTCCGGCAGTTCGAGCCGGCCGGTGACACCGTCCAGCGCGATCGTCAGATCCGTCGGCCAGTCCCCGAGCGCCAGGAACTCCCGCTGGTACGGGCGCTCCTCCTCGCCGTCGAAGTACTCCGGGTACGCCTCCGCCATCGTGACCAGCGGCTCGGCGCCCACCCCGAACATCGCCCCGCCGAGCGGCAGCCCGATCTCCGTCAGCAGCCGCCGGGTCGGCTCGTGCACCAGCCCGGCGGGCAGCTCCTCCGCGCGGAAGCGGTGCACCGCGCCCGCGCCGTCGTCCTGGTCCGTCAACGCGGCGAGATCGGCGACCAGCTCCGCGCCCACCTCGAACGCCGGCCCGCCCGGACCACCCGGCAGCGCACCCCAGCCCAGCGCCCGCACCAGCAGTGCCGTGCCCCAGTGCGCCGGCGCGGCGGCCCGCCCGAACAGCTCCGGGTCGGCCTCCCGCATCCGGCGCTCCGCCCCGGCCGTCACCTCGGCGACCACCGCCGGTCCGCGCCGCCCGTCCAGGGCGTCCGCCCGCCGGGCCGCCGCGGCGACCTCCTCGACCTCCCGCACCAGCCCGGCCAACGCGGGCAGGCCGGAGGCCAGCGGATCCCGCCGCACCTCCCCGTCGGCCGTGCCCTCCTCGCCCAGGAACACCTCGCCGGTCACCCCGTCCAGCAGCACCGGGCCGCCGGCCGCGGCGAACGGCGCGCAGTACTCCGTCTCCCCGAGGACGAACCACCGCTCCGACCCCGGCAGGGCCTCCAACGTGCCGTCACCGATCACCCCGAAGTCCAGGAACGCCCCCGAGGCCGGCAGCCCCTCCCGCACCAGGAACTCCCGGCTCCCCGCGTGCACCACCCCGTCCGGCAGCCCTGCCGCCGCGACCCGAACCTGCCCCACGTGCCACACCCTCCCCAACCCTGACCCCCAGACCCTAGGGTCTGCCTTCGAACCCGCGTCCACGGGGGGCGGGGCACGCACTCCCCGAGCCATCGGCCGGAAGGCACCCCCACCGCGCGGACTTCCTCTCCGCCCCTGCGGCGCACGCACCCCCAGGCCACCCCGCCCGCCCTCCGAGCGGACGACGGGGGTTCGACGACAGACCCTAGCCGCCCCGCCCGACACCGCCGCCGACGGAGCCCTTCCGGCGACGGCGCGGGCAGGAGGCGCCGGAAGCCCCGGGCGAGCCCCGCCCGCCCGGACGCCACCGGGTGGCCCCGTACGTCGTCGCGCCCGCGGCGGTGCCGGCGGCCGTGATCCCGTTGCGGCGTCAGGCCGGTGCACGCGGCCGGTGCACGCGGGCGGGGGATGCGGGCGGGGGATGCGAGGGGCGCGACGCGGCGGTGCCCGCCCGCCTTGCGGCCCGCTCCGGCGGAGGGCCGCCGGATGCCGATGTCGGTTGAGTGGTGACTGTCGGTCACTCGTCGCGCAGTCGTCGGCCGTTGAGTTCGTCGTCCGGTGGGGGTGGGTTGTTCGGGGGCGTGGCGCTCACTCGCCCGGTGCGGCCTCCCGGCCTGCCTGCCGTGGCCGTCCGGCGAGGAGTGCCGGCTCCGGGTGGGGTGGGGTGGGGGCTCCCGATCCGGCGGGATCCCCCGGTGGCCGGCTTCCCCGCCGGGCGCCGCCTGCCGTCCGCCGTTCGGCGGATGCCTCCGGTGGTGGCGACCGGCCTGTTCCGGATCGGCTTCGCGCCCGTCCGCGGCCGGCGCCGGGGCGGTGTCGCCCGCAGCCGCAGGGCCTCTCGGGTCGCCGACCGTCCGGCTGTCACGGAGCGTGACGGGTGGGGTGGCCTGGTCGGACTTGAATCTTTGCGAACGAATGTTCGATCCTGGGGGTGTGCCCGTAATCGAATCTGTTTTCGAATCTGCTGCCGAGCGGCCGACGCTCCGGCCGGTGGCGTCGACCGCCGTGCCGGGGGACGGGCCGGCCGGCCGCGGGCTGCTCCCGGTGCCGCCCGCGCTGCGCGAGGTGCTGCCGGACGGCGGGCTGCGCAGGGGTGCGGCGGTGTCGGTGGCGGGCGGGGACACCGGGCTGCTGCTGGCGCTGGCGGCCGGGGTGAAGGAGACGGAGGGCGGCTGGGCCGCGGCCGTCGGCCTGCCGGAGCTGGGCCTGGCCGCGGCCGAGGGGTACGGGCTGGACCTGCGGCGGCTGCTGGTCGCCGACGACCCGGGGCCGCACTGGGCCGAGGTGGTCTCGGTGCTGGCCGGTGCGGTCGAGCTGGTCATGCTGCGCCCGGACGGCCCGGTGGCGCCGAAGCTGGCCGCCCGGCTGGCGGCGGTGCTGCGGCGCAGCGGGTGCGTGCTGCTGGTGGCCGGGCCCTGGCCGGGGGCGGTGCTGCGGCTGGGGGTGCGGTCCGGGCGCTGGTTCGGGCTGGGGGACGGCTACGGGCAGCTCGCCGGCCGACAGGTCGAGGTGGTGGCCGAGGGGCGCGGTTCGGCGGTGCGCGGGCGGACCGCCCGGCTCTGGCTGCCGGACGAGCACGGCGCGGTGCGGCCGGTCCGGGAACCGCAGGCCCTGGAGCACCCGGTCCTGGACCACCTCGCCCCGGACCGTCCGGTCACGGCACATCCGGTCACGGCAGGCCCGCGCGCGACCGGGCCGCGGCCGCTCGAGCAGGCGGCGGTGGTGTGAACGGCATGAGCAGCACGAGCGGCACGAGCGGCACGAACAGCACGAGCGGCGCGCGCGGCACGACGGAGGACGCCGACCGGACGCCGCGGGTGCTGGTGGTCTGGTGCCCGGACTGGCCGGTGGTGGCGGTGACCGGCGACGACCCGGTGGCCGTGACCGAGGGCGGGCGGATCCTCGCCTGTTCGGCCGGGGCCCGGGCGGCCGGGGTCCGGCAGGGGCAGCGGCTCAAGCTGGCCCAGCGGCTCTGCCCGGCGCTGGAACTGCGCGACCGTGACCCGGAGGCGGAGACCCGCCGCTTCGAGCCGGTGGTCGCGGCGGTGGAGGCGTTCACGCCCCGGGTGGAGGTGATCCGACCCGGTCTGTGCGCGATCCCGGTGAAGGGGCCGGGCCGCTACTTCGGCGGTGAGGAGGCGCTGGCGGCCAAGGTCGGGACGGCGGTCGCGGAGGCGCTGGCGCGGCGGCCGGTCCCGGACGCCGTCCCCGGCGCGGAGCCCGTACCCGAGCCCGCCCCGACCCTTACCCCGACCCCTACCCCGACCGCCCCGGAACCCGCCGCGGAGCCCGCGACCGCCCCGGCACCCGCCCCGGAGCCCCCGACCGCCCACGTCGGCGTGGCCGACGGCCTGTTCGCCGCCGTGCTCGCCGCCCGGGCCGGGGTGCTGGTGCCGCAGGGGCGGACCGCCGAGTTCCTCGCGCCCTACCCGGTGGGTGCGCTCGGCGACGAGGCGTTGGCGGAGCTGCTGGGGCGGCTCGGCCTGCCGACCGTCGGGGCGTTCGCGGCGCTGCCGCCCGAGGCGGTCGCGGACCGGTTCGGCCCGGTCGGGACGGTCGCGCACCGGCTGGCCCGCGGTCTGCAGCCGCGCCCGCTGGTGCCGCGCGACCAGGAGCCGGACCTCGCCGTCGAGCAGCGCTTCGACCCGCCCGAGCCGCTGGCCGAGCCCCTGGTGTTCGTGGCCCGCACGCTGGCGGAGCGCCTGCACCAGCGGCTGGCGGGGGCCGGGCTGACCTGTCGGCGGGTGGCCGTCGAGGTGGTCTGCGCGGACGGGCGGGCGGCCTCGCGGCTGTGGCGGCACGAGGGGCGGCTGTCGGCGACGGCGCTGGCCGAGCGGGTCCGCTGGCAGCTCCAGGCCTGGCAGGGCGCGGGCACCTTCGCGGCGTCGGTGTCCGGGGAGGGCGGCGGCTTCACCCTGCTCCGGCTGGCCCCGGACGGCCTCTCCCCGGACCAGGGGCGCCAGTTGGCGCTGTGGGGGCAGGCGGTCGCGGACGACCGGGTCGAGCGGGCGGTGGCCCGGGTGCAGGCGGTGCTCGGGCACGCCGGGCTGCGCCGGATCGAGCCGTCGGGCGGCCGGGGCCCGGGTGAGCAGGCGGTGAAGGTGCCGTGGGGCGAGCCGTACGAGGCGGCGGCGCCGGCCGACGCGCCGTGGCCGGGGCGGCTGCCGGACGTGTGGCCGGCGGTGGTGCTGCGGGATCCGGCGCCGGTGCGGGTGCTGGACGGGGCCGGGCTGCCGGTGACGGTGGACGGCCGGGCGGGGGTGTCGGCCCGGCCGGTGCTGGTGGTGTTCCAGGGGCGGGAGGAGCGGGTGGAAGGCTGGACCGGGCCCTGGCCGGCGGTCGAGTACTGGTGGGACCAGGCGCTCGCCCGTCGCCGGGCGCGGTTCCAGGTGGTGGTGGGTGGCGGCCGGGCGCTGCTGCTCACCGTGGAGGGGGGTGCGTGGTACCTGGAGGCCGGTTACGACTGACCGGCGGCCGGGCCCTGTGGGGGGGGATCCGAGCACGAGAACGACGAAGGCGACTCCCGATGGGCTTCACCAGCCACCCCACCGTCCCCTGGAGCGAGCTGCACCGCCGCCTGGCCGGCGCGGCGCCGGACCGCACGGTCGTCCCCCTGCACCGCCCCGCCCGGCAGGACGCCGCCCCCGAGGGCCCGGGACACCCCGGCGGCCCGGGGCGCCCCGGAGGTTCCGGCGACGGCCCCGGTGCCCCCGCCGACGAGCCCTGGGCCGAGCTGCACGTCCACTCCGCCTTCAGCTTCCTGGACGGCGCCAGCGACCCGGAGGACCTGGTCGCCGAGGCGGCCCGGCTGGGGGTGGAGACCCTGGCGATCACCGACCACGACGGCCTGTACGGTGCGGTCCGGCTGGCCGGGGCGGCCCGCGGCACGGGCGTGGCCACCGCGTTCGGCGCCGAGCTGACGATCCGTCACGACGGTGCCGGGGACGAGCACCTGCTGGTGCTGGCCCGCGACCCGGACGGCTACCGCCGGCTCTCCGCCGCGATCGCCGCCGCCCAGCTGGCGGGCGGGGCGAAGGGCCGCCCGGCGTACGACCTGGCGGCGCTGGCCGGGGCGCACGGCGGCCACTGGGCGGTGCTCACCGGCTGCCGGCTCGGCCGGGTCCCGGCCGGGCTCGGGGACGGCACCGCCGGGCGGCGGCTGGACACCCTGGTGGAGGCGTTCGGCCGCGACAGCGTCCACGTCGAGCTGATCGACCAGTGGCTGCCCGGTGACGACCGGCGCAACGACGCCCTCGCCGCGCTCGCCGCCGAGCACGGCCTGACCGCCGTCGCCTCCACCAACGCCCACCACGCGGGCCCCGCCCAGGGCCGGCTCGCGCAGAGCCTGGCCGCGCTGCGCGGACGCCGCACCCTGCAGGACGCGGCCGGCTGGACGCGGGCCGCCGGCACCGCGCACCTGCGCTCCGGCCGCGAGATGGCGGCCCGGCTGGCCCGCTTCCCGGGGGTGCGGCGGGCCACCGCCGAACTGGGCCGCGCCTGCGCCTTCGACTTCGCCCGGCTGGACCCCGAGCTCCCGGGCTTCCCCGTCCCGGCGGGCGAGACCGAGATCGGCCACCTGCGAGCCCTGGTCGCCGCCGGCGGCCCGGCGCGCTTCGGGCCCGGCAACGCGGCCGCCCGGCGCCAGCTCGCCAAGGAGCTGGACGTCATCGAGGACCTCGACCTGGCCGGCTACTTCCTGATCGTGCACGACATCGTCGACTTCTGCCGCCGGGAGGACATCTGGTGCCAGGGCCGCGGCTCGGCGGCCAACTCGGCGGTCTGCTACGCGCTGGGGATCACCGCCGTCGACCCGGTCCACTACCGGCTGCTGTTCGAGCGCTTCCTGTCCACCGCGCGGGACGGGCCGCCCGACATCGACCTGGACATCGAGAACCGCCGCCGCGAGGAGGTCATCCAGTACGTCTACCGCCGTTACGGCCGCGAGCACGCCGCGCAGGTCGCCAACGTGATCACCTACCGGCCGCGGCTGGCGATCCGCGACGCGGCCCGGGTGCTCGGCTACCCGCAGGGCCAGGTGGACGCGTTCAGCCGGCAGACCGACTTCCGCTCCGCGCCCGGGGCGGACGCCGTGATCCCCGCCGACGTGCTCGCGCTCGCCGCCCAACTCCACGGCCTGCCGCGGCACCTGGGCATCCACTCGGGCGGCATGGTGCTCACCAGGGAGCCGATCGGCGAGATCTGCCCGACCGAGTGGGCCCGGATGCCCGGGCGTTCGGTGCTGCAGTGGGACAAGGAGTCCACCGCCGGCGCCGGGCTGGTGAAGATCGACCTGCTCGGCCTCGGCATGCTCGCGGCGCTGCACGACGCCTGCGACCTGGTCGCCGAGCACCACGGCCTGCGCTACGACCTGGCCGGCATCCCGGACGACGACCCGGGCGTGTACGCGATGCTGCGCCGGGCGGACACCGTCGGGGTGTTCCAGGTCGAGTCGCGGGCGCAGATGGCGACGCTGCCCCGGCTCAAGCCGGACCACTTCTACGACCTGGTGGTCGAGGTGGCGCTGATCCGGCCCGGGCCGATCCAGGGCGGCTCCGTCCACCCGTACCTGCGCCGCCGCGCCGGGGCCGAGCCGCCCGGCTGCCCGCACCCGCTGATGGAGAACGCGCTCGGCAAGACCCTCGGGGTGCCGCTGTTCCAGGAGCAGATGATGCAACTGGCCATCGACTGCGCGGGGTTCACCCCTCCCGAGGCCGACCGGCTGCGGCAGGCGATGGGTGCCAAGCGCTCGCACGAGCGGGTCGCCGAACTGCGCGAGAGGCTGCTCACCGGGATGGCCGAGCGCGGCATCCCGCCGGAGGTGGCCGAGGACGTCTACGGCAAGATCGAGGCGTTCTCCAACTACGGCTTCCCGGAGAGCCACGCGATCAGCTTCGCCTACCTGGTGTACGCCAGCGCCTGGCTCAAGTACCACTTCCCGGCGGCCTTCGCGTGCGCGCTGCTGGCCAACCAGCCGATGGGCTTCTACTCGCCGCTCAGCCTGGTCTCGGACGCGCGGCGGCACGGCGTGCGGGTGCGCGGGGTGGACGTCAACGCCAGCGGGCCGCGGCCCACCCTGGAGCCGTACCGGGGGCCGACCCCGAAGCCGCCGCTGACCGCGGGCCGCCCGCAGCCGGCGATCCGGCTCGGCCTGGAGACGGTGCGCGGCATCGGCACCCCGCAGGCCGAGGCGATCGCGGCCGGGCGGCCGTACGCCGACCTGGAGGACTTCGCCCGTCGCACCGCCCTGCCCGCGCCGGTCCTGGAGGCGCTGGCGACGGCGGGGGCCTTCGACTGCTTCGGCCTGACGCGCCGTCAGGCGCTCTGGTCGGCAGGGGCGTTCGCCGGGATATCGGACGGGGTGATCCCCGGCACCACGCCCGGCACCGAGGCACCGGAGCTGCCCGAGCTGAGCCCGGTCGAGGCGACCATCGCCGACCTGTGGGCCACCGGCACCTCCGCCACCAGCCACCCGCTCCAGCACCTGCGCACCCACCTGGAGCGCGGCGGCGCCCTGTCCGCCGCCCAGCTCCCGGACGTGCCGCCGGGGACGGCGGTGGTGGTCGGCGGCCTGGTCACCCACCGGCAGCGGCCGCCGACGGCCGGCGGGGTGCTCTTCCTCAGCCTGGAGGACGAGACCGGCCTGATCAACGTGATCTGCAACCGCCCGGTCTGGGAGTCCCAGCGCCGCACCGCCCTGGACCGGGCCGGCCTGCTGGTGCACGGCCACGTCGAGCGCGACCGCGGCGCCACCAACCTGATCGCGACCCGCCTCACCCCGCTGCGGATCGGCCTCTGAGGCCTGCGCCCTCCGAGGCCTGCGCCGAAGCCCGCCCCCGACGCGTTCGCCGGGGGTGGGCGGGCCGCCCCACCGAACGCGTCAGGCGCCCGCGTCCCGTCCCTTCCCCGGCGCCCCGGCGAAGGCCTGGGCGATCGGCAGCCAGGCGGTGGCGACCGGGCCGGTGGCGGTGAGGGCGAGGTCGTCGCGGTGGCGGCGCTGGGTCACCAGCAGGCAGAAGTCCAGTGCGGGCCCGGCCACCAGGTCCGTCGCCCCGGCCGGGCCGAAGGTCCACGACCCGCCGTCGGGGGCGGTCAGTTCGAGGCGCACCGGCTGCTCCGGCACGGGCAGTCCGCGCAGCTGGAAGGCGAAGCCGAGGGTGCGCAGCCCCAGGTGGGCGATGTGCCGCAGCCGGTCGGTCGGCTCCCGCACCACCCCCAGCGCGTCGGCGACGTCCTGGCCGTGCGCCCAGGTCTCCATCAGTCGCGCGGTGGCCATCGAGGCGGGCTTCATCGGCGGGCCGAACCAGGGCAGCCGCTGGTCGGCCGGGGCGGCGGCCAGCGCGGCCAGCGCCGCCTCCCGGCCGGCCCGCCAGCGGGCCAGCAGGGCCGCCGGTGCGGCCGCCGCCCCCTCCGCGGCACCGGCCTCCACCGGGTCGGTGCCGGCGTCCAGCAGCGCGCCGAAGTGCTCGCCGAGCGCCGTGCCGAAGCCCTCCGCGTCGCGGGCGGCGAGGGCGGTCCAGTCGTCGGTCCAGGCCAGGTGGGCGATCTGGTGCGCGACGGTCCAGCCCTCGGCGGGGGTCGGGCGGGCCCAGCCGTCCGCGGGCAGGTCGGCGACCAGGGCGTCCAGCACCGCGCTCTCGGCCCGCAGGTCGTCGAGCAGCCCGGTCAGGACGTCCGCCGCGGGCGGTGTCGGGGCGTTCGGATCCGTCATCGGTTCCCTTCCTCCGGTCCCGGCGCATTACCCGCCGGTAATCCACGGCCGCACCCTACGCCGGGCCCGGCCGGCCCGCCCGGAACTCCGCGGAACCCGCACGTCGGACCTCTCGCCAGCGGCCGTGGCGCGTGTGACAATCTCGCGGTGAAGACGGACCCCAGGGCCGCGGACACCCCCAGGCCGACGCCCGCGGACGACCCCGGGATCGGCGCGCGCGCCGCCGAGTTGGTGCGGGACGCGGTGCTGGGCGACCTCGCCCGCCGGGTGGTGGCGCAGTGCGGGGCGGACGTCGGCCTGGTGGGCGTGCCCGAGCCGCTGCCGGTGGCGGTGCCCGGGCACCGCGCGGGCGAGGACGGCCTGGTGCTGCGGCACTGGGCGGGCACCCGGGCGGACCTGCTGCACGACCGCCCCGTCCCGACCGGCACCGGGCTGGGCGGGCGGGCGCTGGCCGAGCGGGCACCCAGCTGGGTGCCCGACTACCGTGCCGCCACCACGATCTCGCACCACCACGACGCCGCCGTCAGTGCCGAGGGCCTGTACGCGATGCTCACCGTGCCGCTGCTGCACGGCGGCACCGTGTACGGCGTGGTGTACGCCTCGCTGCGCGCCGTCGTCCCGTTCGGGGACGTCCGGATCGCGGCCGTTGGCCGGCTCGCGGCGACCGCCACCCGGGCGCTCGCCGGCGCCGCGGCCTGGGGCCGCCCGGAGTCCGCACGGCCGGGCGCCGGGCCGGGCGCCGGGCCGGCAGGCTCCGGACGGACCGCCCCCGTACGGCCGTTGACCCCGCGCGAGCACGAGGTGCTGCGCTGGGCGGCGACCGGCCGGACCAACCCGGAGATCGCCGCCCGGCTTGGGCTGACCTGCAACACCGTGACGGGCTACCTGAAGTCCGCCATGCACAAGCTGGGGGTCCGCAACCGGACCGAACTCGCCGTGGCGGCCCGGGAGTCCGGCCTGGTCGACTGACCGGAGCCGGTCGGCCGACCCGCCCCCTGTGCCGGGTCGGCCGACCCGCGGTCCGCGCCGGCCCGGTCGACCCGCCGTCCGCGCCGGGTCAGTTGACCTGCCGTCCGCGCCCCGACCAGTACGGCTCGCGCAGCCGGAACTTCTGCAGCTTGCCGGTGGCCGTGCGCGGGAGGGCCTCCCGGAACTCCACCGAGGTGGGGGACTTGTAGCCGGCCAGCCGCTGCTTGCAGTGCGCGATCAGCTCGGCCTCGGTGACGGCCTCCCGGCCCTCCCGGAGCACCACCAGTGCCTTGACGGTCTCGCCCCACTTCTCGTCCGGCACGCCGATCACCGCGGCCTCGGCGACCGCCGGGTGGCTGTACAGGCAGTCCTCGACCTCGATCGAGGAGACGTTCTCCCCGCCGCTGATGATGACGTCCTTCTTCCGGTCCGAGATGGTCAGCTGGCCGTCGGTGAGGGTTCCGCCGTCACCGGTGTGGAACCAGCCGTCCCGGAGCGCCTCGGCGGTGGCCTCGGGCTGCTGCCAGTAGCCGTCCAGCACGGTGTTGGAGCGCACCAGCACCTCGCCGGACGGGTCCACCCGCAGCCGGGTGCCGATCGCCGGCGCGCCGGCCTGCACCAGCCGCTCGGCCCGCTCGGCGGCGGGCAGGGCGTCCCACTCGGCGCGCGAGCGGTTGACGGTGACCACGGGGGAGGTCTCGGTCAGGCCGTAGAGCTGCATGAACTCCCAGCCCAGCTGCTCCTCGACCTGCTGCACCACGGAGGTCGGCGGCGGCGCGCCGGCCACGATCATCCGCACCCGGTCGCGGCCGGGCACCGGGCCGTCCCAGTCGGCGGCCGCGTCCAGCACCATCTGGACGACGGCGGGCGCCCCGGACAGGAAGGTCACCCCGTGCCGCTCGACCCGGCGCAGGATCTCCGCGCCGTCCACCTTGCGCAGCACGATGTGCCGGGCACCGAGCCCGGTGAGCGAGAACGGCAGCCCCCAGCCGTTGGCGTGGAACATCGGCAGGGTGTGCAGGTAGACGTCCCGGTCGCTCGCGCCGTAGTGCAGGCCCATCAGCACCGCGTTCAGCCAGATGTTGCGGTGGGTGAGCTGGACGCCCTTGGGGCGGGCGGTGGTTCCGCTGGTGTAGTTGATCGTGGCGGTGTCGTTCTCGGAGAGCTCGTACCGCCGGGGGGCGTGGTCGAAGTCGTACAGCAGGGCGTCGCTGTCCGCGCCGAGCGTGAAGGTGTGCTTGGCCGTCACCCCGTGCAGGGAGTCGGCGAGTTCCGGGTCGACCAGCAGGACGGACGCGCCGCTCTGCTCGACGATGTACGCCACCTCCTCGGCGCGCAGCCGGAAGTTCACCGGCACCAGCACCCGCCCGTGGCCGCTCACCCCGAACAGGGCGGTCATCAGCCGGGCCGAGTTGTGCGACACGACGGCGACCCGCTCGCCGGGCCCGACGCCCAGCCGGTCCAACCCGGCCGCCTGCGCCCGGGCCAGTTCGGCGACCCGGCGGTAGCTCAGCTCGCCCCAGGATTCGGCCGGCTGCACCGGCTCGTCGACGATGCCGACCCGGTCGCCGTAGACCAGCTCGGCCCGGTCGAGGAAGTCCATCACGGAGAGTGGAATCTGCATGCGCCCACTGTCCTCCCCGGGCCGCCCGCCGCATACCCCCGATCGGGGGTGTCGCCCGCGCGGGCGTCCCCGTCCGCCGGTGCCGGCGCCGCCCGGGCCACCCGCCCGGGTGCCGGGGTCACGCTTTCGGGTGCGCCCCGGCCGCCGCGAGGGCCGCGACCAGCCGGTCCCGGGCCTCGGTCTGCGCGGCGATCCGGCGCTCCATGACGGCAAGCCGCTCCCGGGCGATCCGCAGCGCCTCCGCGGACGGAGCCTGCGCCAGCACGTCGCCGTCCAGGCAGCCGAGGAAGGGGCGGACGTCCTCCAGGGTGAACCCGGCCGCGACCAGCGCGCGGATGTTGCGCACCCGGACGGCGGCCTGCTCCCCGTACTCCCGGTACCCGTTGGCGGACCGCTCGGAGCCGATCAGCCCGGCCTGCTCGTAGTGCCGCAGGATGCGCGGCGTCGTGTCCGTCCGCTCGGCCAGCTCACCGATCCGCACCCGCACGGCCCCCGTTCCCGCTGCACGGCGCGTCACATCACGAGCGCGCCCCCGTCCACCGAGAACACTACCCCGGTGACGAACGAGGCCTGCGGTGAGGCGAGTTGGGTGACCGCCCAGGCGATCTCGGCGGGCTGCGCGATCCGGCCCAGCGGGGTGTGCGCGACCTGCCAGGCACGCAGCGCCGCCAGCTGTTCGGGGCCCAGCCCGGTGTGCTCGCCGATCGGCGTGTCCACCGCGCCCGGCGCCACCGCCACCACCCGGACACCGCGCGGCGCCAGCTGGACGGCCCAGCTGCGGGTGACCGACTCCAGTGCGGCCTTGCCCGCCGCGTACACCGAGTCCCGCGGCCAGCCGCGCTGACCGACGGCGGTGCTGATGTTGACGATCACGCCCCGGCTCCGGGTGAGCGCGGGCAGCGCGGCCTGGCCGAGCAGCACGGGGGCGACCAGGTTGGTGGCGAGCAGGGCCCCGACGCGCTCCCGGGTGAGGCCGCCGAGCTCCCCGCCGCCGACGACCGCCGCGTTGTTGACCAGTACGTCCAGCCGGCCGTACCGCTCCGTGGCCTCCCGCACGATCGCCTCCGGGGCACCCGGCCCGGTGACGTCCGCGACCAGCGGCAGGATCCGCTCCGGATGCGCGGCCGCCGTCCCTTCCAGCGGTTCGGGCCGCCGCCCGACCGCCACCACCCGCACCCCCGGGCCCTGCGCGGCGAACGCCCGGGCGGTCTCCCGCCCGATGCCCGTCCCCGCCCCGGTGACCACCACGACCCGCTGCCGTTCCCTCTGCTCGTCGTCCATGCCCCGAGTCTGCGAGCCTGCCGCCAGTGGCAGGGTCAAGCGGGCGGGGTCGAGCGGGCGGGCGCCTTCCCGCCGGCCTCCCAGTCGGCCTCCCGCCGGCCTCCCCACCGGCGGGGAGGCCGGCGTTCCACTTGCTGAGCCCGGCGCGAACAGACGCCGACCGGTGCGCCGGAGCGGCCGTCCACCTGTTAGGAAGGGCGCAGCACGCGGAGTCCCGCACGCGAACCACGGGGAGAACTGCCATGGGCGACGAACGCTCGACGAACCTCTACGAGGCCGTCGGCGGCCTGGAGGCGCTGCGCCGCCTCAGCCGCACCTTCTACGAGGGGGTCCTCGCCGACCCCCTGCTCGCGCCGGTCTTCGCCGGCTTCACCACCGCGCACGTCGAGCACGTCGCGGTCTGGCTGGCCGAGGTCTTCGGCGGCCCGGCCCGCTTCACCGCCGACCTCGGCGGCCACCAGTCGCTGCTCCGCTCGCACCTGGGCCTGGCCATCACCGAGGAGCAGCGGCTGCGCTGGATGGAGCTGATGGCCGACGCCGTGCGGGCGGAGCTGCCCGAGGACGAGCTGCTGCGGCGCCGGGTGCTGGAGTACTTCGACTGGGGCACCAGGATCGCCGAGGACGTCTCGGCCTCCCCGGCCGGAACCGACCTGGGGGACCCGGGCCCGACCCCGCGCTGGGGCTGGGAGGGTCTGCAGTGACGGTCGCCGCCGCCGGTCCGCGGGCCCGGGGCCTGCTGCTGCGCCCCTTCGTGGAGGGGGACGCGCCGGCCCTGGTCGAGGCCTACCGGGACGCGACGCTGCGCCGCTTCACCCGGGTCCCGGTGGACGACGCCGAGCAGGCCGCGCACTGGCTGGGCCTGCAGGAGCGGGGCCGGGCGGAGGGCACCCGGTACAGCTTCGCGGTCCTGGAGGAGGGGGTGCTCGTCGCCAACGTCGCGCTCAAGCGCGGCGTCCCGGGCGGGCCGGTGGCCGAGGTGGGCTACTGGACGGCGGCCGCGGCCCGCGGCCGGGGGGTGGCCCCGCGGGCCGTGGAGGCGGTGACGGCCTGGGCGTTCCGGGCCTTCGCCGCCGAGGGCCTGGACCGGATCGACCTGCTGCACCAGGTGGACAACCGGGCCTCCTGCCGGGTGGCGGTCAAGAGCGGCTACGCCCTCCGGGAGGTGCTGACGGCCCTGCCGCCGGAGTTCCCGCTGGACGGCCACCGGCACTCCCGGAATCGGCTGGACGGATCGGGAGACGGCCGGTCAGAGTAGCCGGATGGCTTCTCTGGTACGACATGTGACGATCGACTGCGCCGACCCGTACGAGCTCGCCCGGTTCTGGGCGCTGGTGCTGGACGGCACCCTGGGCGAGGACGACCACCCGGGGGACCCGGAGGCGGTGGTGGAGTCCGCGGGCGCCTCGCTGCTGTTCATCCGGGTGCCCGAGGGCAGGTCGGTGAAGAACCGCCTCCACCTCGACCTGCAGCCGCAGGACCGCGGCCGGGACGAGGAGGTGGCGCGCGTGGTCGCCCTGGGCGCCACCGTGCTGGCCGACCGCCGCACCCCGGACGGGAAGGGCTGGGTCACCCTGGGGGACCCTGAGGGCAACGAGTTCTGCGTCGAGCGCAGCCGGGCCGAGCGGGCCGCCACCGACGGCGCCTGACGGCCCGCCGCCGGTCCGTCCGCGGCTCCGTGACGGCCCCTCCCGCGGGGCGGGCCGTCACACGACAGGCCGCCGCCCCGGGCCCGCACGGGGACTCCGTCTGATAATCGGACCTATCCGGCGTCAGCCCTGCGGTGACGCCCCGCCCCGGAGGAACGGCAGGTACCCCCATGGCCAGGATCGCCGTGATCGGCGCCGGCGGCTCCATCGGCGGCGCGGTCGTCACGGAGGCGGCGGCGCGCGGGCACGAGGTCACCGCCGTGGTCCGCGACCCGGCCCGCTACCGGGGCATCGCCGCCGCCGTGGAGCGGGCGGACGTCCTGGACCCGGCGCAGGTGGCCCGGGTGGCGGCCGGCCGGGACGTCCTGGTCAGCGCCGTCGGCGGCGGCGACGGCCCGGGCCACCTGGCGCTCGTCGAGCCGGCCGCCCGGTCGCTGGTGGAGGGCCTGCGCTCGCTCGGCGGCGCGGCGCCCCGGCTGGTCGCGGTGGGCGGGGCGGGCAGTCTGGAGACCGCACCGGGCGTGCGGGTCTGGGACGCACCGGGCCTGCCGGAGCCGGTCCTGCAGATCATGCACGCGCACGGCGCCGCCCTGGACTACTACCGGACGGTCGCCGACGTGCGCTGGACGGTGCTCAGCCCGGCCGCCGAGCTGGTCCCCGGCGAGCGGACCGGCCGGTACCGGACCGGCCTGGAGCAGCTGCTCACCGACGCCGGGGGGCGGAGCCGGATCTCGGTGCCGGACTACGCGGTCGCCCTGGTCGACGAGGTCGAGCAGCCGGAGCACATCGGGGAGCGCTTCACCTGCTGCGCCCCGTGAGGCCTCAGCCCAGCTGGATCGACCGCTTCGCCAGCCCCATCCAGAACCCGTCGATGACGCTGCGCTGGCTGCCGAGGTCGGCCTCGCCGGCGCCGAGCGTGACGAACAGCGGGGCGAAGTGCTCGGTGCGCGGGTGGGCGAGCCGCCCGGCGGGGGCCTTGCGTTCGAAGTCGAGCAGGGCGTCGAGGTCCTGCGCGTCCAGGGCGCGCCGGCCCCAGTCGTCGAACTCGGCCATCACCGAGCTGATCCGGCCCTCGCTGCTGAGCGCGCGGAGGTTGTGGGTGAAGAAGCCGCTGCCGATGACCAGCACGCCCTCGTCGCGCAGCGGGGCGAGCCGGCGGCCGATCTCCAGCAGGCGCTGCGGGTCGAGGGTGGGCATGGAGATCTGCAGGACCGGGACGTCGGCCGCCGGGAACATCTCCACCAGCGGGACGTAGGCGCCGTGGTCGAGCCCGCGGTCGGGGATGTCCTGGACGGGGGTGCCGGGCGCGCGCAGCAGTTTGCGGACGCGCTCGGCGAGCTCCGGAGCGCCGGGTGCCCCGTACCGGACCCGGTAGTAGTGCTCGGGGAAGCCCCAGAAGTCGTACACCAGCGGCACGGTGGTGACGGCGCCGACGGCGAGCGGGGCCTCCTCCCAGTGGGCGGAGACCATCAGGACCGCGGTGGGCCGGGGCAGGCCGGCGGACCAGGCGGCCAGTTCACCGGGCCAGACCGGGTCGTCGGCGAGCGGCGGCGCGCCGTGCGAGAGGTACAGGGCGGGCATGCGCTCGGGAGCCGCGGTGCTCATGGCGTCCTCCTCCGGGGTCGGACCGGGGTGCGTGGGGGCGGGGTGCCGGGTGGGGCCGGCGAGGTTAGTTCAAATTTGAACGTCTCGGAGTCGACGGTACACCTTCGTTCGAATTTGAACAACAGGAGTAGGCTTCACCCCATGTCCACACTGAACGAGCCCCGCTGGCTGGACCAGGACGAGATGGCCGCCTGGCGGGGCTTCGTCGTCGCGAGCAACCTGCTCAACCGCCGGCTGGAGCGCCAGCTCAAGGAGGACTCCGGCCTCTCGCACCAGCAGTACGAGATCCTGGTGCACCTGTCCGCCGCCCCGGCCGGGTCGCTGCGGATGACCGAACTCGCCGACAAGCTGGTCACCTCCAAGAGCGGCCTCACCTACCAGGTCACCCAGCTGGAGCGGATGGGCCTGGTCGGCCGCCGCTCCTGCCCCAGCGACGTGCGCGGCGTCTTCGCCGAACTCACCGACCAGGGGCGGGAGGCGCTGCGGCAGGCCGCGCCCGGGCACGTCGCCCTGGTCCGCGAACTGCTGATCGACGTGCTCACCCGCGAGCAGCTCGCGGTGCTCGCCGAGGGCCTCGGCGAGGTCAGTGCCCGGCTGCGCCTCGACGACGCTCCCTGACGGCGCGCCCGACGAACTGGCCGGCCCGGCGGCCCCGTGTCCGCCGGACCGGCCCCGGGCGGGCTCAGGCCGGCCCGTCCCCGGTCGCGGCCGCCCGCTCCCGCAGCAGCTCCCGCTCCCGCTCGTTGCGGGTCAGCTCCGCCGCCCGCTCGAACTCCGCCCGCGCCTCCGCCGCCCGCCCGAGCCGGTCCAGCAGGTCACCGCGCACGCTGGGCAGCAGGTGGTAGCCGCGCAGGGCCGGCTCCGCCGCGAGCGCGTCCACCAGCTCCAGCCCGGCCGCCGGCCCGCGGGCCATCGACACCGCCACCGCCCGGTTCAGCGCCACCACCGGGGACGGCGTCAGCACCAGCAGCCGCTCGTACAGCGCGGCGATGGTCGCCCAGTCGGTGTCCTGGTAGCGCCGGGCCTTGGCGTGGCAGGCCGCGATCGCGGCCTGCACCGAGTACGGGCCGGTGCCGGCCCGCCCCAGTGCGTCGAAGCCCCGCCGGATCAGCAGGCCGTCCCAGCGGGCCCGGTTCTGTTCGGCCAGCAGCACGGGCCGTCCGTCCGGGCCGGTCCGCGCCGCCGTCCGGGAGGCCTGGAACTCCAGCAGGGCGGCCAGCCCGTGCACCTCCGGCTCGCCCGGCATCAGTCCGGCCAGCACCCGGGCCAGCCGCAGCGCGTCCTCGCACAGCTGCGGGCGCAGCAGGTCGTCCCCCGCGGTGGCCGAGTAGCCCTCGTTGAAGACCAGGTAGACCACCTCCAGGACGGAGGAGAGCCGCTCCGCGCGGTCCGCCCCGTACGGCACCTCGAACGGCACCCGGGCCCCGGCCAGCGCCCGCTTGGCCCGGACGATCCGCTGCGCCACCGTCGCTTCGGACACCAGGAAGGCCCGGGCGATCTCCGGGGTGGTCAGCCCGCCGAGCAGCCGCAGGGTGAGCGCGATCCGGGCCTCGGTGGCCAGCACCGGGTGGCAGGCGGTGAAGATCAGCCGCAGCAGGTCGTCGTCGATGTCGTCCGGCTCGACCGGCTCCGGCGCCGGGACGTCCTCCAGGGACCGCCCCACCTCGGCGAGTTTGCGGGCGTAGACCTCCCGGCGGCGCACCAGGTCGATCGCCCGGTGCTTGGCGGTGGCCGTCAGCCAGGCGCCCGGGTTGTCCGGCACGCCCGACCGCGGCCACTGCTCCAGCGCGGCCACCACGGCGTCCTGCGCCAACTCCTCGGCGATGCCGACGTCCCGCACGATCCGGGTCACCGCGGCGATGATCCGCCCGGACTCGATCCTGAAGACCGTCTCGACGGCGACCGCCGCGTCCCTCTCCGTCACGGCCACCCATCAGAACAGTCGGCGGAGAGGGAGGCAAACGGACCCGCGGCTACGCCTGGGGCGGCTGCGCCGCCTCGTCGATCTGCCGGACCTCCGCCTCGACCGTCCAGCCGTCCGGGTGGACGGTCAGGAACCGGCGGGTCCACTCCAGGGCCTCCGCCTTGTCCTTGCACTGCAGGATGGCGTAGCCGCCGACGACCTCCTTGGTCTCGGTGAACGGGCCGTCGGTGCAACCGATCCTCCCGCCGTTCCAGCTGAGCCGGGTGCCCTGGGAGGTCGGGGTCAGCCCGGCGGTCTCCAGCATCACCCCGGCCTTGGTGATCTCCTCGAACAGCGCCCCCATCCGCTTCTCGAAGTCCGGGTCGGACTCGAACCCGGCGGCGGCCTGCTCGTCGATGCGGATCAGCGTCATGAAGCGCGGCATGGTGACTCCTCGGTCGGACGGGCGGGGCCTCTCCCCGCCTCTCACCCCTGCGTCGAACGGGCCGACCGTGGATCGACACCGGCCCGGAGGAATTTTCCGCGGACGGCGGATCCGCCGCCCGCAGGCCCGCCGTCCGCCGCCGCCGGGGGCCGGAGGGTCACCGGCGGCGGCCGGGGGTCACCGGGCCGCCGCCGGCTGCGGTGCGCAGAGCAGGGCGGCCCGCAGGTCCAGCCGGTCCCGCAGGCGGGCCAGGTTGCGGCCGGTCAGCTCCTCGATCCGGCGGATCCGGTAGTGCACGGTGTTGACGTGGATGTGCAGCGACTCCGCCGTCCGGGCCCAGGATCCGTCGTGGTCCAGGAAGACGGCCAGGGTGCCCAGCAGCGAGACGCTGTTCTCCTGGTCGTGCGTGGTCAGCGGGGCCAGCAGCCGGGCGTGGAAGGCCGCCGTCACCTCCGGCGGGATGCCGCGCAGCAGCCCGTCCAGCGAGTCCAGGTCGGCGGCGCTGCCGACCGGGCCGGCCGAGCCCTCCAGCACGTACCGGGCCTGCACCAGCGCCGCCCGCAGGGCGGCGGGGGCGGGCGCGGCGGCCGGTCCGACACCGACCCGCAGGGTGCGCCGGCCGGCCAGCCGGGCCTGGAGCGCGGGCCGGGCCCGGCGCAGCCGCTCGGCGACCCGTTCGACGGGCGCGGCCACCAGCGCGGCGGACCGCCCGGCGCGGTCGGTCCCGGCGGCGTACGGCACGCCGAGCGGGTGCAGCGCCTCGGCCAGCGCGTACGCGGCCCAGGCGGCGGGCGTGCCCGCGCCGGGGTCGTCGGCCCGGCCGCCGTCGATCCGCGCGGTGACGGCGACCAGCGCCTCGGTCTCGCCCAGCCCGCACCCGGCGAGCGGTTCGGCGAGCCCGCCCTCCCCGGCGAGCGCGTCCAGCAGCCGCCCGGCGGCCCGGCGCCGGGCGTCGGCGTCGGCGCGGGCCCGGGCGGCGAGCGGTGAGAGCAGCTCGGCCAGGCCCTGCAGCACGGGTTCGGCCGCCGCGGTGGCCAGGTGCGGGCGCAGCCGCCAGCCGTCGAACGGCGAGCCGTCCTGCGGGCCGACCGGCAGCCCGGTGTCGCCGCGGCCGGCGGACGGGACGGGCGTGGCGGTGGTGGCGACGGCCCGGCCGCCGGTGGTGGTGATCGAGCAGTCCGGGACCCCGAGCCGGCCGACGGCGTGCGCCAGCACCCCGCCGGCCCCGGCGTCGGCGCGCAGCAGGTCGAGCAGTTCGCGCCGGACGGTCTCCGGGATGGCGGCGGCGTCCTGGGCGCCGGCCCGCAGGTCGCCCCAGAGCCGGAGGTAGACGCGGTCGGTGACGGCGCGGAAGCTGACCCCGGCGGGCACCGCGAGCAGCGGGATGCCGTGGGTGCGGCAGGCCTCGGCGAGGCTGTCCGGGATGCTGCCGTGGGTGCCCTCGCCGGCCAGCAGCGCCGCCACGCCCGCGCTGCGCAGGGCGGTGGCGAAGCGCAGCGCGCCGGAGGCGTCGGCGGGCTGCCACCAGACCAGTCCGGTGAGCACGAGTTCGCCGGGCTGGAGGTAGCGGGCCGGGTCCTGGAGGTCGGTGGAGCTGACCCCGGTCACCGGGCGGTCGAGCAGGTCCGGCGTGCCCCAGGCCAGCCGGATGTCCAGGTCGTCGAGGTTCAGCAGGTCGCCGACGATCATCTCTCGCTCATCTCTCGCTCGCTCTCGCCTTGTGCTCAGCGCGGGACCGTGTCTCGCAAGTGCAAGGTTCAGGTGCGCACTGGCATCGTAAATGCAAGTGGGATGGCGGTGAATCGTCTTGTCGGATCATCCAGCGCGGGGCCCTTCGGCTGGTGCTGGGAACCAGTCGTCCGCCCGATTGCGGGGTTGCTTCAATCGGCGCGGGGCGCGTCGCAGCCTGTCTCCTCCGGCGCGCCCCGCACGTCGGCCGCCTCGTCCGCGCCGGCGCCGCGTGTCCGCGGATGCGAGCTGAAAGCGCCGTCCGCCATGGCGGATGCCACTGAAGGAAAGCTTTCAGCGTGGCTTCTGCGAATGCCCGGGCTCCCCCTCGGGTAACCCCCTCCCGGGTCGCGACGGTGCGGCCCGGGAGGAGGGAGCACCATGACCCCGGCCAGACCCACCGCGCTGACGGCGGCGCCCACCGTCCGGCTGCACGGCCACCTCGACCGGCCCGCGGAGCTGACGGTGGAGCAGCTGCGCGCCCTCCCGGCCCACCGCGTCGAGGTCGGCTTCGACTGCCTGAGCGAGGGCGAGCAGCGCCACGGGTACGAGGGCCCGGCGCTCTGGGACGTGCTGTGCGCGGCCGGGCCGCGGATCGACTTCTCCGGCCGCAAGCAGCGGCTGCGCTTCCTGCTGTCCGTCAGCGGTGCGGACGGTCACCGGGCCGTGGTGTCCTGGGCCGAGATCGACCCGGACTTCGGCGGCCAGCGGATCCTGCTGGCGACCAGCATGGACGGCGTGCCGCTGGACGCGGCCGGCCCGCAGCTGGTCGTGCCCGACGACCACTGCGGGGCCCCGCTACGTCAGCGGCGTCACCGCGGTCTGGCTCGGCCCGCTGGGCGCGCCGGCGTCCTGAGCGGCCGACCGGCGGGCGTCCGCCCACGCGGGTGCCGCCGGGTGCCGCCGGGTGCCGCCGGGGGAGCCGCGCTGCGGGCCGGGCGGCGCGGGCCGCAGCGCGGCGCGTCGGGCGCGTCAGGCCGTCGCGAGCGAGACCTCGGTCGACTTGATCAGGGCGACGACCGGCGAACCGGCCGCCAGGCCCAGGTCGGCCGCCGCGTCCGCGGTGATCGCGGCGGTCAGCGCGCCGCCCGCGACGTCGACCTTGACCCCGGCCATCGCGCCGCCGGTGGCGACCTCGGTGACCGTGCCGGGGATCTGGTTGCGGATGCTGAGCCCGGCGACGGGGCCGGTGGCCAGGGCGACCTCGGTGGACTTCACCAGGGCCTGGACGGAGCTGCCCGCGCTCAGCCCGAGGTCCTTCACGGCGTCCACCGTGACGGCGGCGGTGAGTTCCTGGCCCGAGTCGAGCCGGACCTTGACGGTGGCCATCACCTCGCCGGTGGTGACGGAGCTGACGGTGCCGGGCAGCTGGTTGCGGATGCTGAGGCTCATGCGGGGGCCTTCCGATCGTGTTCCGCGGGCGGAACGAGGGTGTTCCGGCCGTGCCGCCTTCCACCCTAGTGCGTGGAAAGTCGCAGGTCAGAGGGCATTTCGCGACGTGATCGACGCCCCGTCGCAGCTGCCATGGCGATCACCGCCCCCGGCTCGCATCCGCCGGTCGGCCCGGGCCGGGGATCCGCCGGGACCCTCCGGCCGGGTGTACGCCTGACGGTCCGTCGGGGACGATGGGGCCATGACCGTCGATCTCGCCTTCGCCGAAGGCTTCGCCCGGACCTGGGCCGCCGACTGGAACTCCCGCGACCTGGAGCGCATCCTCGCGCACTTCACCGAGGACGTGGTCTTCGCCTCGCCCCGGATCCGGGTGCTCACCGGCGAGCCGCTGGACGAGGTGCGCGGCAAGGAGGCGCTGCGGGCCTACTGGCGGCAGGGCCTGGAGCGCCTGCCGAACCTGCACTTCACCGTCGAGGACGTCCGCGCCTCGGTGGACACCGTGGTCATCAACTACCGCAACGAGCGCGGCCAGGCCGTCGCCGAGGTGCTGACCTTCCGTGACGGCCTGGTCTGCCGGGGGCTCGGCGCGTACGGCCCGGAGGCCTGACCCGCTCGCCCGGGCGGGGCGGAGCGGGGCGGGGAACGCGGTGGACAAACCACTCGCCGGACGCGGTTTTCCGTGTCAACATGCCCCATATGGGGACGATCCTGCGCGGCACCCTCGTCACGCTCCGCCCGGCCACGACCGAGGACATCCCGGCCCTGGTGGCCATCCGCGCCACGCCCGAGGTCTTCGCGCGCTGGCGGGGCGGTGACGACCTGGCCGACGCGGTCGCCACCGACCTGGCGGAGCCGGACACCGAGACCTTCGCGGTCGACGTGGGCGGCCGGGTGGTCGGCGCCATCCAGTGGTACGCCAACAACGACGACGAGTACCGGCACGCCGGCATCGACCTCTACCTGGACCCGTCGGTGCACGGCCTGGGCCTGGGCACCGACGCCGTCCGCACGATGGCCCGCCACCTGGTGCACGAGCACCACTACCACCGGCTGATCATCGACCCGGCCGCGGACAACGCCGCCGCGATCCGCTGCTACAGCAAGGTCGGCTTCCGTGCGGTCGGCACCATGCGCCAGTACGAGCGGGGTCCGGACGGCACCTGGCACGACAACCTGCTGATGGACCTGATCGCGGACGAGCTGGTCGACGGCTGACCAGGAGCGCCCCCCGGCGCGAACTCCCCGGGCACACGGGCGACTTGTCGTCCGCGTACCCGGGAACCGGCTCGGCTGACGCTCGGCAGACCGGTGTCGGGCCCGCGTCGGACCGGCGTCGGACCGGCGTCAGCCCCGGGACGCGCCGTCCGCGGCCGGGCAGCCGCAGGAGCGCCGCAGCACCAGCCTGGCCGGGAACGTCCGCGCCCCGGTGGAGCGCTCCTCGGCGCCGCCGAGCACGAGGTCCACGGCCGCGCGGGCCATCTCGTCCTGCCCGGTGGTGACGGTGGTCAGCGCGGGCCCGGCGATCACCGCCTCGGCGATGTCGTCGAAGCCGGCCACCGCGAGCTGCTCGGGCACCCGGATGCCCAGGTCGTCGGCGGCCCGCAGCAGGCCGATCGCCTGGTCGTCCGTCGCGCAGAACACGGCGGACGGCCGGTCGGGCCGGGACAGCAGGGTGAGCGCCTCGGCGTGCGCCCGGACGCGGTCGAACGGCGCCGCCGTCAGCCTCCCCGCGGGGGTCAGGCCGACCTCGGCCAGCGCGGCGGCCCAGCCGGCCGTCCGCCCCGTCACCGGGTCGTGCGGGCTGAGCGAGAGCGTCCCGCCGAAGCAGTGCACCTCGGCGTGCCCGTGCCCGAGCAGGTGGCGGACCACCTCGCGGGCGCCGCCCTCGTCGTCCGCCACCACGGCGACGCCGCCGGAGCTCTCGGCCCGGTGGTGCAGCAGGACGACGGGCGTGCCGTCGCCCACGTCGAAGCCGGTGAGGCCGGGGGTGGCCGGGTCCTGGGTGACCAGGATCAGGCCGTCCACCTGCATCCCGAGGAAGGCGCGGATGTAGTGGGCCTCGCGCTCGTCCACGTAGTCGGAGTTGCCGATCAGCAGCAGTCGGCCGTGCTCGGTGGCGGCCTGCTCGACCGCGTGGGCGAGGCCGGCGAAGAACGGCTGGCGGGCGTCCGGCACGACCATCCCGAGCAGGTTGGTCCGCCGCCGGGCCATCGCCTGGGCGACCCGGTTGGGGCGGTACCCGAGCTCCTCCACGGCCGCGAGCACCCGCGCCCGGGTCGCCGGCGCCACCGGCCGCGGTCCGTCGTTGATCACATAACTCACGACCGCCGTGGACGTCCCCGCCACCCGTGCCACATCGTCCCGCGTCACCCTCGCCATGCCCGCGAGCCTACACAGCGGCACCGACCGGTCCCTCGCCCGCCGGTGCCGCCGCCCACCGCCGGGACTCGATCGGCCCCCTGCGGTTGCGGGGCCCGCGGCCCGGGCCGGAGGGTGGCGGGACAGGCGCCGACCCGGCGCCCCCCGCCGACCGTGGGAGCAGGCCGATGACCGCCTCGCCGCACCGGCGGGCCGTCCGGTCCCCGCGCCCGGCGGCCCGGCCGCGGGTCCGGATCCCCGGCCGGGCGCGGGCCGCGGTCGCCCCGCCGGCCCGGCCGAGGGTGCGGCCCTGGCGCGCCTACGCGGTGCTCGCGGTGATCGCCCTGCTGGTCGCCGCCGGGCTACTGCTCTACTTCGACGAGCGCTCCAGCCGGGGCCACGTCCAGGTGGTGGGCCCGGAGAGCTCCGAGACCGGCCCGGACGTCCTGGAGGTCTACGTGCTGCTCCAGCGGGTGGACGCGGCCGCGCAGACGCTCACCACCAAGATCCTGGTCGAGCCGCACGGGGCGCTGCAGGTGCCGGACCGGCCGCTGGTCCCGGTCCAGGACGTGGTGCTGGAGACCACCTCGCTGGAGCAGACCACGCTCCGGTACCCGGCGGGCCAGCAGATCCCCTCCGGCCTGGTCTCCTTCAGCCTGGTCGGCGGACGGATCACCGACTACCCCTTCGACCGCTACCACACGGCCATCGGCTTCCAGGCGACCGTCGGGGGCAGACCGGTGCCCGTGGTGATCGGGATCGAGGAGGGCGACCCGTTCTTCGCCTTCCGGCAGGGCGAGCAGGAGAGCGAGGACTTCGCCGTCGGGGTGACGGAACGGATCAGCCGCTCGCGCAGCACCTTCATCCTGGCCTGGTTCATGATCGCCGCGATGTGGGCGCTGGCGTTGTCGGTGCTGGTCGCGGCCTGGCTGATCGTCCGGCAGCGGCGCGGGATGCTCTGGCCGGCCCTGGGCTGGATGGCCGCGACGCTGTTCGCCCTGGTCGGCATGCGCAACGCCGCGCCCGGCAGCCCGCCGATCGGCTCGCTGCTGGACTACGCGGCCTTCTTCTGGGCCGAGCTGCTGGTCGCGGTGGGCCTGACCATGGTGGTGGTGCGCGGGGCGCGGATCGAGGGCGGGCACGGGCCGGACCGCCGGCCCTAGGGGCGGCAGCACACCCCGGGGCTCGCCCCGGCCCGCCGGCCGTACGCCTCAGCGTCCGTCCGGCACGATCACGGTCAGCGCGGTGCTCAGCAGGGTGAAGCCGAGGCGCTCGTAGACCCGGCGGGCGGGGTTGCCGTCGGTGACCGCCAGCCGCACCTCGGGGAGCCCCCGCCCGGCGGCGTCGCCGACCACCCGGCGCAGCAGGTCGGCGCCGAGGCCGCGGTAGCCGCGCTCCGGGTGGCGGAACACCTCGGCGACCCACGGCACGCCGTCGCGGTCGGTGAGCACCACCCCGGCGACCACCGCGCCCCGCTCGTCCACGGCGAGCACGCTGGACGGCAGCACCGGCCCGATGGCCTTCCCGGCGAGCAGCGGGACGAGCCGTTCGGCCAGCGCCCGGGCGTCGTCCCCCGCGAAGCGGTCGACGTGACCGGGGGCGAAGGCGGCCCGCCAGGCTTCGAACAGCTCCTCGGGGGCGCGGTCGCAGGGCGCCGCGTGCAGGCCCGCCCGCAGGGGTGCGGCGGCCCAGTCGGCGGGCGGCGGGTCGGTGCGCAGGTCCCGCCCCAGGGTGTGGGCGTGCCGCAGCACGGTCGCGCCGTCGTCCAGCAGGGCCCGCCCGAACTCGGGGGTGCCGGAGACCACCCACCCGGCCATCCGGGACCGGACGAAACCCACCGGGTCCGCGGCGCCGTCCCGCACCTCCAGCAGGTCGGCCCAGGGCCGGCCCTCCCGTTCGCCGGGCAGGTAGTCCACCACCGGCACGCCGTCGTCGTCGCAGCCCGTCACCCGGTCCGTCTCGGTCACGCCTGGCCCCCTCGTCGGGATCGTCCGTCCGCCGCTCATGCTCGGCGACGGCGCGGCCGCGGGGCAAACGGATTGTCAGGCGACCACCGCGGCCCGGACGCAGAGCACGTCCGGCAGGTGGGCGAGCAGCTGCGACCAGCTCTCGCCCTCGTCGCGGCTGCCGTAGACGTCGCCGGTCCGGTTGCCGAAGTAGATCCCGGCCGGTTCGGCGTCGTCGGTGCGCAGCGCGTCGCGCAGCACGACGCCGTAGTGGTCCTCGCCGGGCAGCCCGTCGGCGAGCGGCTGCCAGCTGTCGCCGCCGTCGGTGGTGCGGAAGATCCGGCAGCGCCGACCGGGCGGGACGCGGTCGTCGGAGCCGCCGAGCGGGAACAGGTAGGCGGTGCCGGCCCGGCGCGGGTGGGCGGCGACGGCGAAGCCGAACTCGGCCGGCAGTCCGTCGACGATGGAGTGCCAGTTCGCGCCCCAGTCGTCGCTGCGGTAGACGCCGCCGTGGTTCTGCAGGTAGAGGCGGTCGGGGTGGACCGGGTCCGGTGCGATCTTGTGCACGCACTGGCCGAACTCCGGGTACTGGCCGCCGGGCGGGAGGAACTCGGCGCGCAGGCCGGTGTTGGAGGGCTGCCAGCTGTCGCCGCCGTCCTTGCTGCGGTAGACGCCGCCGCTGGAGACGGCGACCAGCAACCGCTGTGGGTCGCGCGGGTCGGTGAGGACGGTGTGGAGCCCCTGGCCGCCGTAGCCGGCGCCCCATTCGGCGCGCTGCGGGTGGTCCCAGAGCGACTCGACCAGGGCGAAGGTCTCGCCGCCGTCCTCGGACCGGAACAGCGCGGCGGGCTCGGTGCCCGCGTAGACGACGCCGGGCGCCTCCGGACCGGCCGGCTGGAGCTGCCAGACCCGGGTGAGCGAGGCGCCGGTGGACTCCGGGAACCGGATCGCCGGCCGCGCCGGCTCGGTCCAGGTGGCGCCGAGGTCGTCGGAGCGCCAGACCGACGGCCCCCAGTGGCTGCTGTCGGCGCCGACCAGCAGCCGGGTGCGCCCGGCGCGGCGGTCGACGGAGACGGCGTAGACCGCGTTCATCGGGAAGTGCGGCCCGCTGAACTCCCAGTCCAGCCGGTCACGACTGCGGCCGAGAAAGAGGCCCTTCTCGGTTCCGACGGCCAACAGCACCTCGGTCATGCCTCACACCACCTGGTCGACGCGACGCCCCCGGGACGGCCCCCGACTGCCAGTGTCCCGCCGTCCACCGGCGGCCACACCTCGCCGCGCCGGGTCCTGCGGAGGTGCTCGCCGCCGGGGGCCCGGAGCTCAGCCCCGGCAGCCCTCCAGCAGCCGCAGCCACACCTCGCTGATCGTCGGGTAGGCGGGCACGGCGTGCCAGAGCCGGTCGATGGGCACCTCGCCGACCACGGCGACGGTCGCCGAGTGCAGCAGTTCGGCGACGCCGGGGCCGACCAGGCACGCCCCGACCAGCACCTGCCGGTCGAGGTCGAAGACCACCCGGGCCCGGCCCCGGTAGTCGTCGCCGTACAGCGAGGCCCCGGCGACGGCGCCGAGGTCGTGGTCGACGGTCCGGACCCGCAGCCCGGCCCGCTCGGCCGCCTCGAGGGTGAGACCGACGGCCGCGACCTCCGGTTGGGTGAACACCACCTGCGGCGCTCCCGCGCTGTCGGCAGACGCGGCGTGCACGCCCCAGCGCGCGGTGTCCAGCGCACGCCCTTCGGCGCGGGCCGCGATCGCCCCGCCGGCGATCCGGGCCTGGTACTTGCCCTGGTGGGTGAGCAGCGCCCGGTGGTTGACGTCCCCCACGGCGTACAGCCACTCCCCGTCCACGCCGAGCACCGTGCAGCTGTCGTCCACCTCCAGCCAGTCGCCCGGCTTCAGCCCCACCTGCTCCAGCCCGACGTCGGCGGTGCGCGGGGCGCGGCCGGTCGCGTAGAGCACCTCGTCGACGGTCAGCCGCTCGCCGTCGCCGGAGCCCTGCCCGTCATCGGAGCCCTGCCCGTCACCGGACGGCCCGCGGCCGGTGAGGGTCAGCACCACCGGCCCGGTGCCGCCCGTGCGCTCCAGCGCGGTGACCTCCACCCCGAAGCGGACGTCCACCCCGGCGTCCCGCAGCCCCTCGGTGACCAGCTCGCCCGCGAAGGGCTCCATCTTCGGCAGCAGCCCGGCGCCGCGCACCAGCAGCACCACCTCGGAGCCGAGCGCCCGCCAGGCGGCGGCCATCTCCACCCCGACCACCCCGCCGCCGACCACGGCCAACCGGCCGGGCACCGACGGCGAGCCGGTCGCCTCCCGGTTGGTCCACGGGTGGGCCTCCGCCAGCCCGGGCACGCCGGTGGGCAGCACCGGGCGGCTGCCGGTGCACACGGCGACGGCGTGCCGGGCGGTGAGCACCCGCTCGCTGCCGTCCTCGGCCTCCACCGTGACGGTCCGCACGCCGGCCAGCCGGCCGTGGCCGCGCACCAGGTCGATCCCGGTGTCCCGCAGCCAGCCGACCTGGCCGTCGTCGTTCCAGTGCGAGGTGAAGGAGTCCCGCCGGGCCAGCACCGCGGCCGGGTCCAGCCGGCCGTCGCCGACCGCCTCCCGGGAGCCGGCCACTGCGCGGGCGTCGGCCAGCGCGGCCACCGGGCGCAGCAGCGCCTTGCTCGGCATGCAGGCCCAGTACGAGCACTCGCCGCCGACCAGTTCGGCCTCCACGATCACCGTGCGCAGCCCGGCGGCGACGGCCCGGTCGGCAACGTTCTCGCCGGTCGGGCCGGCTCCCAGGACGATGACGTCGTACTCCTCGGCGGTGCTGGTCATGCCCCGTCCCTTCGGCTCGGGTCCGGCCGCCCCGCCGGACCGGCGCCGGGCCGCGTGCCCGGCGCCGTGCCCATCCTGCGACGTCCGCCCTGGTTCGCGCAGTCGAACACGCGGACCGGGCACGGTCGGGACAGTGCCGGGGCACGGTCGGGACAGTGCCCCGGCGCGCCCGGGCACGCCCGGACGCGGCTCTCGCACCGGGTCAGAGCCGGGCCAGCTCCGCCAGCAGCGCCGCCGTGTCGTCGGGGCGGGAGAACATCGGCCAGTGCCCGGTGGGGAGTTCGCGCAGTTCCCAGTTCGGCCCGTCCAGCCCGGCGAACCAGGGGTGGCCGGACGCGACCATCGCCCGCACCTGGGCGATCGGGAACGAGCAGGACACCAGGGCCTGCGGCAGCGCCGCCCCCGCGCCGGTCAGCCGCAGCCGGTCCCGGTAGGCCCCGGCCGGCTGCGGGGTGGCCCGCTCACGGATCCGGGCCAGCGCGGCCCCGTCCAGACCGGCCGCGCCGGCGCCGTGGGCGGCGAGGAACTCCCAGGACGGCATCGGCAGGCGGCCGTCCACCACCGAGGCGTCGGCGGCCTCGCGGTAGTCCGGCGGCCAGAGGTCGTACAGCGACCCGCCGTCGATCACCGGCCCGCTGTCCAGGTAGACCACCCGGCGGATCCGCTCGGGCATCCGGTCCGCCACCCCGCCCGCCGGGGCGCAGCCGCCGCTGTGCGCGACCAGCACCACCTCCCAGAGGTCCTCCCGGACCAGCAGGTCGGCCAGCGCGGTGACGTGGTCCGCCAGCCCGATCGGCTCACGGTCCCCGGCGCGCTCCGCGACCCCGGGCAGGGTGACCGGGTGGACGGCGTGCCCGGCCGCCCGCAGCGGAGCGGCCACCTCGTCCCAGGCCCAGGCGCCCAGCCAGAATCCGGGGACCAGTACGAACGTGCTCATGGGGGATCACTCCTCGTCGTGGTGCGGGGCCGTGTCGCGACGACTCTAGGGTCCGCCCCGGCGATCGGCCCGCAACCGGCGACGACCGGCGGGACGGGGCCCGGGGGAGGGGAGCGGATCCGGACGGCGCCGGCGGGGAGGACGCCGCCGGCGCGGAACGCACCGGGGCCCGGGGAGAGGACTCCCCGGGCCCCGACGCGGGTGGCCTCAGGCCTGGCCCCCGGCCGCCTGCTCCTCGGCGACCTTGCGCTTCACCTCGGCCATGTCCAGCCCGCGGGCCTGGCCGATCAGGTCCTCGAACACCGCCTCGGGCAGCGCACCGGCCTGCGAGAAGACCAGCACGCCCTCGCGGATGATCGCCAGCGTCGGGATGGACTGGATCCCGAACGCGGACGCCAGCTCCTGCTGCGCCTCTGTGTCCACCTTGGCGAAGACGAGGTCCGAGTGGCGCTCGGCCGCCTTCTCGTACACCGGGGCGAACTGCCGGCACGGCCCGCACCACCCGGCCCAGAAGTCGATGAAGACGAAGTCCTTGCCCTCCGGGCCGGGGACGATGTCGTCGAAGTTCTCCTTGGTCAGCTCGACCGTGCTGCTCATCTCGCGATTCCTTCCCTTCCGGAGGAGGCGGTTCAGACCGTGTGCTCGCGACAACCGCGCCCCCCGACGGGGTATTCCGGCGCCGGCCGGGGCCGGTTTGAGCAGTCGGGCGCCGCTTCGCGTACTTGAGGGTGTCCACCCGTCCACCGACCGCGGGAGCACCTCATGCGCAGCAATCGCCGAACCCGCCGGGCCGCCGTGCTGGCCGCCTCCGGCATCGCGGCGGCCGCCCTGGTCGCCGGTTGCGGGTCGTCCGGGTCCAGCGCACCCGCCGCGCCCGCGAGCCCGAGCGCACCGGCCACCCCGGCACCGAGCACCCCGGCACCGAGCACGCCGGGCACGGCGGCGAACACCTCCCTGCAGACCGCCACCGACCCGAAGCTCGGCACGATCGTCACCGACGGCGCCGGGTTCACCCTCTACCGCTTCGACCATGACCAGAGCAGCCCGTCGAAGGCCACCTGCAACGGCGACTGCGCCTCGCTGTGGCCGCCGGAGCAGGACAACGGCAACGTCATGCTCAAGGGCATCGACGCCAAGCTGGTCGGCAGCGTCACCCGCGACGACGGCACCAAGCAGGTCACCCTGAACGGCTGGCCGGCCTACCGCTACTCGCCGGACTCCAAGCCCGGCGACACCAAGGGCCAGGGCGTCGGCGGGGCGTGGTTCGCGCTGACCCCGAGCGGCGGCAAGGCGGGCACCACCGGGAGCTCCACCCCGATGCCGTCCACCCCCGCCAGCCCCAAGCCCAGTGCACCGAGCAGCGGCTACGGCTACTGAGCCGACCGCCGCGGTCCGTCCGCCCTCGACCGGGAGACCAGGGTGCGCAACGATGAAGTGGTGACCGAGGAGCATCCCGGCGGCGGCAGGTCCGCCCGCGGTACGGGGGCGCCGGACGAGGAGCTGATGCGCGCCCTCTACCACGAGCACGCCGGGCCGCTCTTCGGGTTCGTCCTCCACCTCGTCGCGGGGGACCGGCAGCGGGCCGAGGACGTCGTCCAGGAGACGCTGGTCCGGGCCTGGCGCAACATCGACCGGCTCGACCCGGGGGCCGGATCGCTGCGGCCCTGGCTGGTCACGGTCGCGCGGCGGATCGTCATCGACGGCCACCGCAGCGCCCGGGCCAGGCCCCGGGAGGTGGACGCGGCGGCACTGGAACTGATGCCCGCCGAGGACGAACTCGACCGTGCCCTGCGGATGATGACGGTCGCGGACGCACTGGGCGACCTCTCGGCGGCGCACCGCGAGATCATCGTCGAGACCTATCTGAAGGGCCGCACCGCAGCCGAGGCGGCCGCCGAACTCGGCATCCCGGCCGGGACCGTCCGGTCGCGGGTGTTCTACGCACTGCGCTCGCTCAGGCTCGCGCTGGAGGAGAGGGGAGTGACCTCGTGACCAAGCGCCCCGACCCCGTGCCCGGCGGCCCGGAGCAGGTCCCCGGTGTCCCCGGCGTGCCCGGTGCCCCCGGCGGGTCCGGCGGCGTCCCCGGCGCCGGACCGGACCACGTCGACGTCGGCGCGTACGTCCTCGACCTGCTGGAACCCGCCGAGCGCGCCGCGTTCGAGCGGCACCTCGCCACCTGCCCGCAGTGCACCGAGCAGGTGGCGCGGCTCGGCTTCGTGGAGCCGCTGCTGGCCGAGTACGCCGCCTCGGCGACGGCGGCCGGCCTCGATCCGGCCGGCCCGGCCCCGCGTCCGGGCCCGGAGCTCCTGGACCGGCTGGTCGCCGAGGTGGCGTCCGGACGGCGGCGGGGCCGGGTGCGGCGGCTGGTGCTGGCCCTGGCCGCGGCCGTGCTGGTGGCCACCGGCCCCGCCGTCACGGCCGCGGTGCTCACCGCCGGTTCCACGCCGGCCGTGGTCGCCGTCGCCGAGCAGTTCAGCGCCACCGACCCGGGCACCGGCGCCCGGGCCACCGTCGGCGTGGACGCGATGCCCTGGGGGAGCCAGGTGAGTCTGCAACTCTCCGGCGTCCACGGGCCGTTGACCTGCCGTCTGGTCGCCGTGTCGCACACCGGCGAGCGGCAGACGGTCACCACCTGGAGCGTCCCGGCCGGCACCTACGGGAACCCGGGCGGCCCCGCCGAGCTGCGCACCGGCGGCGGTGCGGCGCTCCAGCCGGGGGACATCGACCACTTCGAGGTGCGCGTCCAGAACAGCAACGCCCTGCTGGTCGCCGTCCCGGCGCACCGCGCCTGAGCCGTCCCGGCGCACCGCGCCCGAGCGGCGGGGGCGACCGCGTCCCGGGGCCGGCCCGTCACCACGCCGGATCGAAGCACGGACGCACCTCGTACGCCTCCAGCCGCTCGACCCGCTCCGGACCCCGGACACCAGGCCAGCGCGGGTTCGGCAGGCCTTGGCCGGTCATGTGCTCCCGCTGCCGGATCCCGCTCCTGCCGACCCGCAGGGCCGGCTCGAAGCTGTGCAGGCCGCCGCACGGACACGGCTGCCGCACCCACGCGCAGACCCGGCAGAGCCCGGCGAGGCCGTGGCCGGTCGAGAGCTCCAGGAGCGGCCCCTCCTCGCCGCAGCCAGGGCAGCCGGGCAGCTCGGCGCCGTCCAGCAGCGCGTTCTGCCGCCGCACGAAGTCCGGCAGCGCCAGCGGCGGGTGGATGAACGGGTCGTGCCGCCAGGCCGCGTCCGGCGCGCCCCACCGGGGCCGGCGCCACCACGGCGGCTCGGCCTGCCCGCGCCGCCCGGCCCGCTTCTCGGCGCGCCGCTGCGCCGCGTACCGCTCCGCCCGCGCGAGCCAGAGCACCCGAGCCCCGTGGAGCTCCTCCACGGCCCGCCCCAGCGCGTCCGGGTCGGCCTCCAGCAGCCGCGGGATCCGGGCGCTGAGCGTGAGGTGGTGGTACGTCGCGTGGTAGCCGTAGGGCGCGAAGGAGGTCAGGCAGGTCCGCAGGGCGCCGTGCCGGCGGTGGAGCGGGAGCCCGGCGTCGTGCACCCGGGCCCGGTGGGTGAGGAAGCCGGTCATCGGGCCGGCTCCCGGTACCGGGCCGGCTCCCGGTCCACGGCCCGGACGCGCACGCAGCCGTCCGGGGCGGTGGTCGGGGCGTGCGGGGCAGGCGTCATCGGCGTCATCGGCCGATCATGCCGGATCGGCTGGCCTGGTGTTCACGGTGGGTGCGGCGCACTCTGGAGGAGTAACCGATGGAGGTGATCCGCCATGCAGACTCTGGTCGGTTGGCACATCGAGATGGAGTTCCGCGAGGACGGTGCGCGGACGACCGCCGCCGCCATGCTCCGGCTCCGCGACGGCAGTGAACTACGGGCCCACGGCTACAGCAGCCGCCACCCCTCGGACCCGGAGCAGCTGCGGGTCGGCGAGGAGATCGCGGGGGCGCGGGCGCTCAACGACCTGGCCTCGCAGCTCCTCACCAAGGCCCACGGCGAGATCCAGGAGGTCAGCCCCGTCCCGACCCACCCGCTGACGTGAGCCGGCACCCGGAGGGCGACCACACCGGCGAGCCGTACCACACGCGCATCCCGCTGATCTGTCCGCGCTGCGGGCACGAGCAGCGGGTCGTGCCCGGCGGCCCCGGCCGGGCGGTCAAGGTCGTGCACGCGGGGACGGGCCAGGAGGCCTGCGAGTCCGCCGACCTGGCGAAGGCGCCGGAGGAGGGGGTCGGGTGAGGGCCTTGGCGCGCCCGCTGCGGACGGCGGACGCGCCTCAGTTGACGCAGTAGCCCGTCGGCGGCTCCCACTCCGGCCCGACCAGTCGGCGCTCCACCTCGTTGAGCGTGATGCGGATGCCGACCGTCCCGGCCAGCCCGACCCGGAACCTGCTGCGGGCCAGCGCGAGCACCGCCGTCAGGCCGTACTTGTTGATCAGCTCGGTGCGGTAGCGGGCGGTCGCGTCCTCGTCGCAGAGCCGGGCCCGGGCCGGGACGCTGCGCCCGGTCGGGCGGCCGTGGGCGTCGCAGGGGCCGACCAGCACCCGGGGGTGGTGCCGGATCCGTTCGGCCTCGCCGGAGTGCGCGGGGGTCCAGATGCCGAGCGCGGTGCCGTCGGCCACGACCCAGGTCTGCGAGTCCCGGCGGCTGCCGTCCTCGCCGAAGGTGGTGAGCCGGAGGTACTTGCTGTCGGCGAGCTGGTCGGTCCGGTGGTGCACGACGTCCTCCCTCTGGCGTGGGGGCCGGGCCCGGTCAGTGACCGTGGCCCCGGGTGATCCCGCGGTACTCCTCGGCGGTGGGGCCGGCGATCCGGGCGTGCTCGCCGTGCAGCCCGCGGGACAGCCTCGCGCGGACGCGGGTGAGCGCACCCGCGGGGCGGGCGACACCATTCTCGTCGACCCGGGCCGGTAGTTCGAGGGGGCGCGGCCGCTCGGGTGCCGTGAGCCGGTGCAGTTCGGCGGGCGCGAGCGGGGCGTGCACCTCGGTGTACTCGCCGTGCGGCAGACGCCGGACGACGCCGGTCTCACGCCCGTGCAGCACCTTGTCCCGGTCGCGCCGCTGCAGGCCGAGGCACCAGCGCTTGGTGATCACGAAGACGGCCACCGGGACGGCGAGGGCGCCGATCCGCACGGCGTACGTGATGGCGTTCAGCGACAGGTGCAGATGGGTGGCGATCAGGTCGTTGCCGCCGCCGGCCAGCATCACCAGGTACAGGCTGATCCAGGCGGCGCCGAGCGCGGTGCGGACGGGGGCGTCGCGCGGCCGGTCCAGCAGATGGCGCTCCCGCCCGTCGGGGGTGAGCCAGGCCTCGACGAACGGGTAGGCCGCGACGGCGCCCAGGACGACCGGGAAGAGGGCGAAGGGGATCAGCACGCCCAGGTTGAGGGTGTGGCCCGCGAGCCCGACCTCCCAGCCGGGCATCACCCGGATCAGGCCCTCGGCGAAGCCCATGTACCAGTCCGGCTGGGCGTCGGTGGAGACCTGGTCCGGCCGGTACGGTCCGTACGCCCAGATCGGGTTGATGGTGGCGACGGCCGACACCAGGGCGATGACGCCGAAGACCAGGAAGAAGAACCCGCCCGCCTTGGCCAGGTAGACGGGCATCAGCGGCATGCCGACGACGTTGCGCTCCGTCCGGCCGGGCCCCGCCCACTGGGTGTGCTTGTGGTGGAAGACCAGGATCAGGTGGGCGACCAGCAGCGCGACCATGACGCCGGGGACGAGCAGCACGTGGACGGAGAAGAACCGCGGGACGACGTCGTGCCCGGGGAACTCGCCGCCGAACAGGAACATCTGCAGGTAGCTGCCGACCAGCGGTACGGCCAGCAGCACGCCCTCGATGAACCGGATGCCGGTGCCGGAGAGCAGGTCGTCGGGGAGCGAGTAGCCGAGGAAGCCGTCCAGCATGCCGAGGAAGAGCAGCAGGAAGCCGAAGAGCCAGTTGACCTCGCGCGGCTTGCGGAACGCGCCGGTGAAGAACACCCGCATCATGTGGACGAACATGGCCGCCACGAAGACCACCGCGGCCCAGTGGTGGATCTGCCGGATCAGCAGGCCGCCGCGGACCTCGAAGCCGATGTCGACCGTGGAGGCGTAGGCCTCGGACATCGGCACGCCCTTCAGCGGGACGTACGAGCCGTGGTAGACCACCTCGGCCATGCTCGGCTTGAAGAACAGGGTCAGCCAGACACCGGTCAGGACGATGATCAGGAAGGTGTACAGGCAGATCTCGCCCAGCATGAAGGACCAGTGGTCCGGGAAGACCTTGCGCAGGTTCGCCCTGGCCAGGGTGTGGATCCCCAGCCTGCCGTCCGCCCAGTCGGCGGCCCGTCGCCCCCGCCCTGGGGCCTGATTCCGGGTCATGTGCACGCACCTCAGTCCGATGGAAGCGGGGATAGTTCCCCGTTTCACGCTGGGGCCACCATAATCGGGGAGTGATCCCCGTTTCCACCCCGGGGTGTCCCGGACCGCCCGGTGGTCGGACCCCCCGGGCCGGACGGCCGGCCCGGCGCTGCGTGCGGGCCGCACGCGCCCGGAACCCGGAAACGGCGAGCGGCCCGCCCGGCGTCGTGGAGACACCGGACGGGCCGCGTACGCACCCGAGTGGACCCGCAGGCGTCAGTGCACCAGCACCGGCACCTCGTCGGCCTTCGCCGCACCGGCGCCCGACTCCTGGGCCAGCGACGGCCGGCCCGCGTTGACGAAGGTGAAGGCGATCGCGGCGGCCGCCACCAGGATCCCGAAGGACACCCAGATCGCGGTCGTGAAGCCGTGCACCATACCGCCGAACTGCACGGCCTTGGCGGCCTGCGGCGAGGCGGCCGCGGCGCCGGCGTGGGCGGCCAGCCAGCTGGTGGTGGCGCTGGCCGCGATGGTGTTCAGCAGCGCGGTGCCGATGGCGCCGCCGACCTGCTGCGAGGTGTTGACCATCGCGGAGGCCACGCCCGCGTCCCGCGGCTGGACCCCGTAGGTGGCCAGGCTCATCGCCGGCATGAACGCGGTGCCCATGCCGAGGCCCATCAGGACCAGTCCGGGCAGGATCAGCACCGGGTAGGAGGTGTCCAGGCCGATGTTGGTCAGCAGCAGCATGCCCATCGAGGCGACCAGGAAGCCGGGCGCCATCAGGTAGCGCGCCGGGACGCGGGTCATCAGCCGGGCGCCGATCTGGGTCGAGCCGGTGATCATGCCCGCCACCATCGGCAGGAACGCCACGCCGGTCAGCACCGGGCTGTAGCCCAGCACGATCTGCAGGTAGTAGGTCAGGAACAGGAACAGGCCGAACATGCCGATCACGGCCAGGCCCAGCGACAGGTACACGCCGCCGCGGTTGCGGTTCAGCACCACGCGCAGCGGCAGCAGCGGGGCCTTGACCTTCCGCTCCACCAGCACGAACGCGGTCAGCAGCACCGCGGCCGCGACGAACAGCGCCAGCGTGCTGCCGGCCGTCCAGCCGCTGGACTCGGCGCGGGTGAAGCCGTACACCAGGGAGACCAGGCCGGTGGTCACCAGCAGGACGCCGGGGACGTCCAGACGGTTGCGGTTGCGGCCCTCGGCGGGCTCGCGGATCACCATGACGGCGCCGGCGGCGGCCACGATGGCGAACGGGATGTTGACGAAGAAGGTCCAGCGCCAGTTCATGTACTCGGTCAGCAGGCCGCCGAGGATCAGGCCGATGGCGCCACCGCCACCGGCGATCGCCCCGTAGATGCCGAAGGCCTTCGCGCGCTCCTTCGCCTCGGTGAAGGTCACCGCGAGCAGCGACAGCGCGGCCGGCGCGAGCAGCGCGCCGAACACGCCCTGCAGGGCGCGCGCGCCGAGCAGCATCGCGGTGTTGGCCGCGAAGCCGCCGAGCGCGGAGGCCACCGCGAAGCCGGTCAGGCCGACGATGAAGGTCCGCTTGCGGCCCCAGAGGTCCGCGATCCGGCCGCCGAACAGCAGCAGGCCGCCGAAGGCCAGCGCGTAGGCCGTGATCACCCACTGGCGGTTGCCGTCGGAGATGCCCAGGTCGCGCTGGGCGGACGGAAGGGCGATGTTCACGATGGTGGCGTCGAGGACGACCATCAGCTGGGCGAGGCCGATGAATATCAGCGCCTTCCAGCGCCGGGGATCGGGCAGCGTCGCCGGTCGGGCGTCGGTTCCAGGCATGGGGGTACTCACTTCACGGTGCGTGGCGTGCGGGAACGGTCGGGTCACCGTGCGGCTCGCCGCCTCACGGGGCGGTCGCGGCCGGACGGTCGGTCGGGTGCGGTCGGTCGGGGCCCGGGCGTGCCGGGGCGGTCCCGGCGGTCCGGTCCGGACGGCGCGGGAGGTCGGGTCGGTCGGTGGTGCTACCGGTGGTCGGTCAGTGGGGGTCGGAAGTCCTCGAAGGTCGCCGCCCGGCCCGGGAGGACCGAACGGGCCGGCGCGCGCAGGCCGTCCAGGAACAGCTGCAGGTGCCGGTGGACGAAGTCGTCGAGCAGCTGGCAGGACGTCCCCGGCAGCGGCCGGGTCAGCTGGCTCATCGCGATGACCAGGTCGCCGTGTTCGGCGTCCGGCCGCAGCTCGCCCGCCGCCCGCGCGCGCTCCATCAGGCCGCTCACGGCGGCCGTCAGGCGCTCACGGGCCTCGGTGAGGTCCGGGTCGTACGGGTCCACGTGGCTGGTGAACACCGGGCAGAGCGCGCCGACCTTCTCCGCGACGGTCGCGTGCGCGAACCGCTGCAGAGCGTCGAACGGGCCCCCGCCACCCGGGGCGTCCGCGTCCGCCGCCGCCGTTTCGGCGATGGCCAGGACGCGGTTCTTGACCAGCAGCGCCACCTCGCGGATCAGTGCCCTGCGGTCGGGGAAGTTACGGTACAGCGTGGCGTTGCCCACCCCGGCCCGCTTCGCGATCTCGTCCAGCGGCACGTCCGCACCGTGTTCGACGAAGGCGTCGCGGGCAGCCAGGACGATCCGTTCCCGGTTGCGGGTCGCGTCGGCGCGCAGCTTGGGCGCGCGAACGGTCTCCACGGGACGGACCGGCTCGGTGGCTGCGGTGGTCACGGCGACTGCTCCTCCAGGATACCGGGGAAGTTCTCCCCGCTTGTGCCTACGAAGATGCAAACGGGGATTCCGTCCCCGGAAATTTCAGCTCCGGATGTGACCTGCATCACATGCTCCCGGCGTGCCCGTCACCCGCGCCGCCCGGGCCGCGGGCGAGCCGCCGTGCACCGTCGTCGGACTCGGGACGGTCCGTGACCGCCCGCCGCTCGGCGCGTTGACCCCGGGGAACGCCGGAGTGGAGGAGGAAGGCCCGTGACCGCGATCTCCGATCGTCCGCAGATGCAGCCGGAGGAATTCGAGGAGCTCGCCCGTGGTGCGGCCCGGACCCTCGAACGCCTCCGGCTGGAGTTCATCGACGGGAAGCTGCGGGTCAAGCCCGTGCCGGACGGCGACCACGGCCGGATCGTCCAGTGGTTGTTCCGGACCTGCACCCGGGCCCGGCCGGAGCTCCACCTGCACGACCAGGGGTTGAGGATCGAGGGTCCCCATCCCCATGGTGGATACGCCCGGCCGGACGGCACGCTGGCTCATCAGGACGCGTTCGTCGGCGAGGGGGAGTGGGCCGGGACCGACGCCGTACTGATGGTCGTCGAGGTCGCCTCCTACGATTCCGACACCGATCGGCGCGACCGTGTAGAGAAGCCCCGTGCCTACGGCGAGTCCGGTGTCCCGGTCTACCTGCTGATCGACCGGGACTCCGCCGAGGTGACCGTCTACAGCCAGCCTGACGGCGTGCGCTACGAGACCGCCCACACGGTTCCGTTCGGCAAGGCCGTCCGGCTGCCCGAGCCGGTGGGGATCGTGCTGGACACCGAGCCGCTGAAGAACTGGGTCCGCTGAACCCGGCCATGCCTTCCCGGGGGCGCTCGGCCGCGCGGCCTAGGCTGAGGGCGTCCCGGGCGGCCGGTGGGCCGTGGGAGTCGGGAGGGGCCCGGCGGCCGGGTGGCGAGGAGGTCCGGGATGGGCAGCGGTGAGACCGCCAGGGTGCGCTGCGTGGCGGCCGTTCCGTGCTGGGTGAGCCTGATGGCCCGGGACCTGGAGGGGGCCAAGGAGTTCTACGGTCCCCTGCTCGGCTGGGAGTTCGAGCCGGGCCCGGACCGGTTCGGCCCCTACGTGCACGCGGTGACGGGCGGGGAGGCGGTCGCCGGGCTGGGGGTCACGGGCGCCGGCTGGGACATTCCGGTGTCGTGGACCAGCTACTTCGGCACCGAGAGCGCGGACGCCGCCGCCGACGCGGTGCGTGAGCGCGGGGCGACCCTCGCGGTGGGCCCGCTGGCCTTCGACGCCGGGCGGGTGGCCTTCGCCGCGGACCCGGCCGGGGCGGTGTTCGGCATCTGGGAGGGCCCGCCGGGCCGGGCCCGGCGGCTGGACCTGCCGGGCGCGCCGGTCTGGATCGAGCTGCGCACGCCGGACCCGTTCGCGGCGGCGCTGTTCTACGGCGAGGTGTTCCGCTGGGACGGCCGAGACCCGGAGCGCTTCGAGGTCCGCTGGGAGCACGACCGGGTGGTGTTGCGGACGGAGGGGCACAGCGTCGCGGCGCTGGCCAAGGAGCAGACGGACGGCCCCGCGGGGCTGCCGCCGCACTGGGAGGTGTCCTTCGCCGTCCCGGACACCGACCGGGCGGTGGCCCGGGCCGAGGAGCTGGGCGGCTCGGCGCTGGGCCCGGCCTTCGACTCGCCGTACGGGCGGGTGGCCCGGCTGCGGGACCGCGAGGGCGGCCGGTTCGCGGTGATCAGCCCGAAGGGCTGACGGTCACGGGGCCGCCCCGGCGGCCTCTCCGGCCGGGCCGGCGTCCGCACCGCCCGTACCGTTCCCGACGCCCGCACCGCCCGTACCGTTCCCGGCGTCCGTGGGGTCCTGGGCGGGCTCCGCGCGTTCGGCCCGCAGCCGGTCCCCGAGGGCCGCGCGGGCGGCGGCGGGCAGGGCCTTGCGGGCGGCGGGGAAGAGCTGCTTCTCCTCGCCGGCCAGGTGCCGGCGGAGGGTGTCGGCCAGTCCGCGCAGCAGGGGGTCGAAGCCGGGGTCGTCGGCGGGCAGGCCCTGCAGGTCGGAGAGGTACTGCCCGATCGCGAGGTGGTCGTGGATGCTGCTGAACACCAGCGCCCCGCCCTCGGGCACGTCGTGCTGCACGACGGGGAAGAGGTGCTCCTCCTCGGCCGCGCAGTGGGTGAACAGCAGGTCGGTGAGGCGGGTCAGCAGGTCGGCGCGTTCGGCGGCGCCCGCGGGTGCGGCCTCGACCCGGTCGAGCAGCTCGGTGACCGCCCGGTGGTCGGCGGTGAACTCGCCGAGGATGTCCGGCCTGCGGCTCATGGCGCGCCCGCCTCTCGAACGGAAACCTTCCCCCGCTCCCTCCAGTATCCGGCGTCGGCCGCCGGATCCTCCCCCGGGGCGGCGCGGACGGGGCGGGGGCGGGGGTGTCGCCGCAGGTCAGGGGTGGTCGCGTCGCCCGGTGAGGGCGAGCAGCCGGGTCTGCGGGCCCGCGTCGTCGGGGGCGGGCAGGGGCGGGTCGAAGAGGCCGCTGCCGGAGAGGTCCCCGTAACCGGTGATCTCGCCGAGGGCGAAGTCGACGAGTTCCGCCGGGAGCCGGGTGCGCCGACCGATGCCGTCGGCGAGGTCCCAGGCGTGGATGACGAGGTCGGTCGTGAGCTGGTCGAGGTAGTACTGGCCGGAGACGTCGCCGAAGGACAGGTGGACGGTGAGCTCGGTGGCGCCGGGGACGGCGAAGGCCTCCCGGGCGGCCGCGGCGGCACCGGCCCAGGCGGCGACGGGGTCACTGCCGAGGACGTCGCCGTCGAAGCGCCCGCCGACCTCGGAGACGGTGGCGCCCATCAGGAGTTCGGGGATCCAGAGCTGTTCGCCGGTGAGGTGGTTGACGAGGTCGCGGACGGACCAGTCGGCGCACGGGGTGGGGGCGCCCCACTGGTCGGGGGCGATCAGGCGGACGCGTTCGTCGAAGGCCGCGAGGGCCTGGGCGTACGGCGTGCCGGGGTCCGCGGCCGGTCGGTGGTGCCTGCGTTGGGCCATGTCTCCACCCTGCCCCGGGCGGGGTCCGGCCCGCGAGTCGCTCACGGACCGTCAGTTGTTCAAATTCGAACTCCAAGGTACGGTCGAGGAGCGGCCGGTTCAAATTTGAACAACAGCTGCGGGGCGACGGCCCCGCCCGTGCTGCACCGCCACACCCCTACGACCGACCCCGATCGATGGAGACGCGCATGCCGAGCAGCAGCCCGAGCACGACCGCCCCCACCACCGCCACCGTCCGCCCGGGCCGGGCGACCCCCGGTCCCGCGGCGACCTCGCCGCACGCCTACGACGCCGGACTCCTGCTCCTGCGCCTGGTCCTCGGCCTGACCATGGCCGCGCACGGCAGCCAGAAGCTGTTCGGCTGGTTCGGCGGCGGGGGGATCGACGGCACCGGTCAGTTCTTCACCATGAGCGGCTACCCGGCGGGCGACACCATGGCCGTGGTCGCCGGCCTCACCGAGACGCTCGGCGGACTCGCGCTCGCCGTCGGCCTGTTGACGCCGCTGGCGGGTGCCGCGATCGTCGGGACGATGGTCAACGCGATCGCCGTCACCTGGGGCGGCGGCTTCTTCGCCCCGAAGGGCAGCGAGTACGAGCTGCTGCTGACCGCGGGTGCCGCGGCGCTCGCGCTGACCGGCCCGGGCCGGTACGCCGTGGACCGCTTCCTGCCGGTGCTGCGCGCGCACCGGCTGGCCTACGGGGCGGCCGCCGTCCTGGTCGGCCTGGTGACGGCTGGCGCGATCCTGCTGCTGCGCAAGTAGCGCCCCGGACCGCCGGCGGGGCGGAGCGGGTCCGTGGACCGTGGCGCCCGGAGGGTCCGCGACGAGGCCGTGGTGACGAACCGTCACCACGGCCTCGTCGTCGTCCCGTTCCCGTTCGAACCGATCTCGGCTCAGGGGCTGTTCAACGTCATGTGATGTGTGCCATGGTACATGTCACACTCCCCACCGTGTGCACGGCGGAGCCGCCCCCACGCGGAGCCGCCGCCAACGGTCCTCGCCCCCACACCGGCCGCACCCCCAGCGCGGCCGACGACGGCCCGGAGGCCCCCACGTGAGTACCCCACGCCCGTTGCGACTCCCGCAGCTGGCAAGACTGTTGACGCTCGCCCTGACCCTGCTCCTGACGGTCGGCCTGTTCGCCCCGCGCAGCCAGGCCGCCCCCGCCGCCGCCCCGAGCCCCGGCGACGCCACCGCGACCCGTCCCGCGCCGACCGCGCCGGCCCCGCCGCCCGCGATCGGCGCCTCCCCGGCGCAGGCCGCCGCGGAGGCGGCGGACGGCCGTAGCGCCCTCCCGCCCCGCCAACCCGCCCCGCTGGCCCTGGAGTCGGCGGATCCGGCGGCGTCCGGGCGGTCCGCCGCCAAGGCCCTCGGCTCCGGCGCGGCCGGTGCCGGCGCCGCGGCGGCCTGCAACGTCGGCGACTTCACCGGCCGCACCGGTGGCGCCCTCGTGCAGCAGATCAAGTCCGTGGACCTGGACTGCATCAGCAGCCTGTTCCAGATCGGCCGCGGCGACGCGGCGGCGGCCTTCCGTGAGTCCCAGATGGTCACCGTGGCCTACGCGGTGCGCGACGCCGCCGGCGGCTACCGGGGTACCAACGACTCGTCGATCACGCAGCTGATGTACTACCTGCAGGCCGGCTACTTCGTGCAGTTCTACAACGCGGACGTGGTGGGCCCGTACGGCGCCGCCCTGAAGACGGCGACCCGCTCCGCGCTGGACGCGTTCTTCGCCAACCCCCACTCCCGGGACGTCAGTTACGACAACTCGGGCCCGCTCGGCCGGGCGACCACGCTGATCGACAGCGCCCAGGACAGCGCCCGCTACCTGCCCGTCGTGAAGCAGCTGCTCGCCGCCTACGACAGTGCCACCTGGAACCCGGCCAACATGGCGTACGCGCTGAACCCGGTGTTCACCGCGCTCTTCCGCGGCCACCAGGAAGCGGACTTCCTGCCCGCCGTACAGGCCGACCCGAGCGTGCTGGACGCCCTGTACACCTTCGCCGTGCGCAACAACGACCAGCTCGGCGGCTCCTACGGCAACCTGGTCTTCAACGCGGTCACCGAGATGACCCGCTTCATGCAGTACCAGTCCTTCGTGCCCAGGATCCGCCCGTGGGCGCAGACGCTGGCCGCGCAGTCCTCCCCGGCCGACCGCACCCGCTACCAGCGGGCGGCCGTCGCCCTCGCGGTCCGCTTCTACGACACCGCCAACTGCGCCTCCTACGGCACCTGCGACGACGCGGCCCGCTTCAAGGCCGCCAACCTGCCGGTCTCGTACACCTGCAGCCCGAGCATCACGATCCTCGCCCAGGCGTTGGACACCACTCAACTCGGCACCGCCTGCACCAGCCTGACCGGCCAGGACGCCTTCTTCCACACCGTCGCGCGCGACAACGGCCCGGTCCGGGACGACAACAACCGGACGATCGAGGTCGTGGTCTTCCACTCCTCCTTCGACTACCAGGTGCTGGCCGCCGTCATCTACGCGATCAACACCAACAACGGCGGCATGTACCTGGAGGGCGACCCGGCCAAGGCCGGCAACCAGCCGCGGTTCGTCGCCTACGAGGCCGAGTGGGCCCGCCCCTCGTTCGAGATCTGGAACCTCAACCACGAGTACACGCACTTCCTCGACGGCCGGTTCGACATGTACGGCGACTTCGACGCCGGGATGTCGACCCCGACCGTCTGGTGGGTCGAGGGCTTCGCGGAGTACGTGTCCTACGCGTACCGCAAGGTCGTCAACGACGGTGCCATCGCGGCGGCCGCCCGGCACACCTACAAGCTGAGCGACCTCTTCGACACCGGCTACGGTGACCAGGACCGGGTCTACCGCTGGGGCTACCTCGCCGTCCGCTACATGCTGGAGCAGCACCGCTCCGACCTCGACGCCGTACTCGCCGAGTACCGCACGGGCGACTGGGCCGGAGCCCGGACCCTGCTCAAGACCACCATCGGCACCCGGTACGACGCCGACTTCGACGCCTGGCTGACCAGGTGCGCCAGCGGCGCCTGCGCCGGCGGCACGCCCACCCAGCCGCAGCTGCCGGAGTGCGCGGGCACCGACGTCCGCAAGCTGGACGCCAACTGCGCGCGCAGCAACATCGCGGCCACCACCGGCAACTACGCGCACTTCTACCTGCTGGTGCCGGCCGGCACCAAGCAGGTGAGGATCACCACCAGCGGCGGCACCGGCAACGGCGACCTCTACTACAACCCGAGCGGCTGGGCGTACACCAACGCCTACGCCACCCGCTCGGCGGGGCCGGACAACGCGGAGACCCTCACCGTCACCGATCCGCCGGCCGGCTACGTCTACTTCAGCCTCTACGCCCAGCAGGGCTTCGGCGGGGTGAGCGTCACGAGCGAACTCTGACGGCGCCCCGGAGCGACCGATCACGGACAGGTGACCGCCCCGGCGGGAGCGCTTCGGCGCCCCGCCGGGGCGGGTCCGCTTCCCCGTCCTGCGGTCCGCTTCCCCCGCGGGGCGCCTACTCGCCGATCCGGACCAGCGCCAGGGTGATGTTGTCCGGCCCGCCCGCCTCGACGGCCGCCTTCCACAGGTCGAAGGCGGCCTTCCCGTCGGCGCGCTCCGAGCCGCCCGAGGAGCGGGCCAGCAGGTCCGCGAGCTCCTCCTCCGGCACCGGGTCGGTCAGTCCGTCGCTGCACACCAGGTAGCGGTCGCCGGTGGCCAGCGGCTCGGTGCGCAGGTGCGGCTCGACGAAGGTCAGTCCGAGCGAGCCGCCCAGGGTCTGGGTGACCACGGAGGTGGTGCGCCGGCCGGGCGGCAGCGGGGGGCTGTCGTCGACGCTCACCCGGTGCAGGCCGTCCGCGGTGATCCGGTAGACCCGGCTGTCGCCGACGTTGAAGGCCAGGGCCTGGTCGGGCAGCAGGACGAGGCCGGCCACCGTGGTGCCCATGGCGGCGAGCCCGGGGTCGCCGCCGGCGGCCGCGTAGACCGCGCGGTTGCAGTCCTGGAGCTCCTCCCGGACGGCCTCCTCGTCGGTCAGTCCGGCGCCGTCGGCGGCCAGCCGGCGGGCGACCAGGGAGCTGGCGACCTCGCCGCCGGGGTGGCCGCCGAGCCCGTCGGCGACGGCGACCACGCAGGGCGGGCCGAGCGGGAACAGCAGGGTCTGCGGGTTGCCGGTCACGGTGGCGCAGAGCGTCCACGGGCCGACCGTGAGGCTGTCCTCGTTGTGTTCCCGCACCAGGCCCTCGTGGCTCAGCGCGCTCACCGCGATGTACGCCGCCATCGGTTCGCCGCCCTTCCGGAGCTCCTCCCTCAATTGTGGGCGGGTCCCGTGGATCCCGCGGGGCCGGCGGCCGGCGGGGGAGCGGTGCGTCCGGGGCGGGGGCGCCCGGTGGGAATAGTGGGGCGCACCCCGGTGCTAAGGTGGTTGAAAGTTTGACGATCTGGCCCGGGAGGGCCACGGAGCCCGGGCCCGCAGGCCCGGGCCGACCTGGAGTGTGGTGAGCAGCATGCAGTTCGGAATCTTCACCGTCGGCGACGTCACCCCCGACCCGACCACCGGACGCACCCCGAGCGAGCACGAGCGGATCAAGGCCATGGTGGCCATCGCGCGCAAGGCCGAGGAGGTCGGCCTCGACGTCTTCGCGACGGGCGAGCACCACAACCCGCCGTTCGTCCCGTCCTCGCCGACGACGATGCTCGGCTACGTCGCCGCGCAGACCGAGCGCATCATCCTCTCCACCTCGACCACCCTGATCACCACCAACGACCCGGTGAAGATCGCCGAGGACTACGCGATGCTCCAGCACCTGGCCGACGGCCGGGTGGACCTCATGATGGGCCGCGGCAACACCGGCCCGGTCTACCCGTGGTTCGGCCAGGACATCCGCCAGGGCATCCCGCTCGCGATCGAGAACTACGCACTGCTGCACCAGCTCTGGCGCGAGGACGTGGTGGACTGGGAGGGTCGCTTCCGCACCCCGCTGCAGTCCTTCACCGCCACCCCGCGCCCGCTGGACGGCGTCCCGCCGTTCGTCTGGCACGGCTCGATCCGCAGCCCGGAGATCGCCGAACAGGCCGCCTACTACGGGGACGGCTTCTTCGCGAACAACATCTTCTGGCCCAAGGAGCACTTCCGGAAGCTGGTCGGCCTCTACCGCGAGCGCTACGCCCACTACGGCCACGGCACGCCGGAGCAGGCGTACGTCGGCCTCGGCGGCCAGGTGTTCATGCGCCGCAACTCGCAGGACGCGGTGCGGGAGTTCCGTCCGTACTTCGACAACGCGCCGGTGTACGGGCACGGGCCCTCGCTGGAAGAGTTCACCGAGCAGACCCCGCTGACCGTCGGCAGCCCGCAGGAGGTCGTCGAGAAGACGCTGTCCTTCCGCGAGACCTTCGGCGACTACCAGCGCCAGCTGTTCCTGATGGACCACGCCGGCCTGCCGCTGAAGACCGTCCTGGAGCAGCTGGACCTGCTCGGCGAGGAGGTCGTGCCGGTGCTGCGCGAGGAGTTCGCCAAGGGCCGCCCGGCCGGGGTGCCGGACGGGCCGACGCACGCCGCCCGGGTGGCGGCCCGGGACGAGGAAGCCGTGGAGGTGGCCGAGTGAACGCGTTCAAGCTGGTGGTGGTGAGTGCCGGGCTGAGCAAGCCGTCCTCGACCAGACTGCTGGCCGACCGGCTCGCCGGGTCGACGGACCGGCAGCTGGCCGCGCGGGCGGGGCTGCCGGAGGGCGCCGCGGCCGACGTGACGGTGGTCGAACTGCGCGACCTGGCGGTCGAGATCGCCAACAACCTGGTCACCGGCTTCCCCGGTGCGGCGCTGCGGGCTGCGGTCGGGGCGGTGACGGAGGCGGACGCCGTGATCGCGGTGACGCCGGTCTTCACCGCCTCCTACAGCGGTCTGTTCAAGTCCTTCTTCGACGTGATCGACCACGACGCGCTCGCCGGCAAGCCGGTGCTGATCGCCGCCACCGGCGGCACGCCCCGGCACTCGCTCGCCCTGGAGCACGCCGTCCGGCCGCTCTTCGCCTACCTGCGGGCGGTGGTGGTGCCGACCGCCGTCTACGCGGCCACCGACGACTGGGGTGCCGGCGGGGACGGGCTCACCGAGGGCCTCCCGGGCCGGATCGACCGGGCGGCGGGCGAGCTGGCCGCGCTGCTGGCCGGCCGCGGCCCGGCGGCGCCGACCCTGCCGGACCAGGTGGTGCCGTTCGCCGAGCAGCTGGCGGCGCTGCGGGCCTGAGCCGTCGGCGTGGCAGTGGCAGTGGCAGTGGCAGTGGCGGGTGCGCGACGGCGCCCGCCCCTGCCGCACGTCCGGGGCGGCGGCCGCCCTGCCCGCCGGACCTCCGTCGCGCCGCCCGGTGCTCCGTTCGGGCGCCCGCTCCCGTGCCGAAACGTCCGCTCTGCGGTGTAATCGTACGCATGATCAGATCTCCGCTGGTCCGTCCCGCTCCCGGCGCCCCGTCCCGCTCCGGCCGCCCGGCGCGCCGCGGCGACCACCGCGCCGAGCGGGGCGCCCTCCGGGCGCGGTGAGGAGGGGCGAGCCGACCATGCAGGCCGAACCGCAAGCCGTGCTCTCCCCGCTGACCAGCGCGGCCGTCTTCCTGGTCCTCACCGTCGAGCCCGGCGGCGAGGACGCCGTCCGTGCACTGCTGCCCGACCTCGCCGGGCTGCGCCGCGCCGTCGGCTTCCGCGCCCCCGAGGGCGGTCTGACCTGCGTCACCGGCATCGGCTCCGGGCTCTGGGACCGCCTCTTCACCGGCCCCCGGCCGGCCTCCCTGCACCCCTTCCAGGAGGTGGCCGGCGCCCGGCACCGGGCCCCGGCCACCCCCGGGGACCTCCTGCTGCACCTGCGGGCCGAACGGATGGACCTCTGCTTCGAGCTGGCCGGCCAGCTCACCGGCCGGCTCGCCGGGGCCGCCACGGTGGTCGACTCGGTCCAGGGCTTCCGGTACTTCGACGACCGGGACCTCCTCGGCTTCGTGGACGGCACCGAGAACCCCGAGGGCCGGGCCGCCGTGACCGCGGCCCTGGTCGGCGCGGAGGACCGGGACTTCGCCGGCGGCAGCTACGTCGTCGTCCAGAAGTACCTGCACCGGCTGGACACGTGGAACGCGCTGAGCGTCGAGGAGCAGGAGGGCGCGGTCGGCCGCACCAAGCTCACCGACATCGAGCTGGACGACGAGGTCAAGCCCGCCGACTCGCACGTGGCGCTGACCGTCGTCACCGGCCCGGACGGCGAGGAGCGGAAGATCGTCCGCTTCAACATGGCCTTCGGCTCCTTCGAACGCGGCGGCGAGTTCGGCACCTACTTCATCGGCTACGCGCGTGACCCCGGGGTGACCGAGGAGATGCTGCGCAACATGTTCGTCGGCAACCCGCCCGGCACCACCGACCGGCTGCTCGACTTCTCCACCGCCGTCACCGGCTCGCTGTTCTTCGTCCCGACCGCCGCGCTGCTCGACTCCCCGCCGCCCGCACCGCCGGCGCCGGGCACCCCGCCCGCACCGCCGGCGCCGGGCACCCCGGCCGCGCCCCGCGCGGACGGCTCGCTCGGCATCGGCAGCCTGCGCGGCACCGGCTGAGCCGGCCCACCCGACAAGGACCCCGCACCATGGACAACCTGCACCGCGACCTCGCCCCCGTCTCCGCCGCCGCGTGGGCGGAGATCGAGGAGGAGGCCCGCCAGACCTTCAGGCTGCACGTCGCCGGGCGGCGCGTGGTCGACCTGCACGGCCCCGAGGGCGCCACCCTCGCCGCCGTCGGCACCGGCCACCTGACCGGTGTCGAGCCGCCCGCCGACGGCGTCGAGGCCCGCGCCCGCGCCGCGCAGCCCGTCGTCGAGCTGCGCGTCCCCTTCACCGTCCGGCGCGAGGCGGTCGACGACGTCGAGCGCGGCGCCCGCGACTCCGACTGGCAGCCCGTGAAGGACGCCGCCCGCACCATCGCGCTGGCCGAGGACCGCGCCGTCTTCGAGGGCTACCGCGCCGCCGCGATCGAGGGTATCCGGGACGCCTCGACCAACGCCCGGGTGCCGCTGCCCGACGACGTCCGGGAGTACCCCGAGGCGGTGAGCCGGGCCCTCACCGCCCTGCGGCTTGCCGGCGTCGGCGGGCCCTACTCGCTGCTGCTCGGCGCGGACGCCTTCACCGCCGTCAACGAGACGAGCGACCACGGCTACCCCGTCCACAACCACCTCGCCCGGCTCCTCGACGGCGACATCATCTGGGCCCCGGCCATCGAGGGCGCCTTCCTGCTCTCCACCCGGGGCGGCGACTTCGAGCTCTTCCTCGGCCAGGACGTCTCGGTCGGCTACCTCGCGCACGACGCCGACACGGTGCGGCTCTACCTCCAGGAGTCGCTCACCTTCCGCGTCCACACCGGCGAGGCGGCCGTCGCCCTGGGGGGTCGTACCGGCACGACCAGGCCGCCCGGCCACCAGGAAGGGTACTGAGTTCCTTTACCAGGGGTACTGAGTGCCGTATTCTCTCGGTGGAGCCTCTGACGCCAGTCGAAGAGAGCCGACACGGCATGCCGGTCCAGGTGGCGCTTGCGGCGCGCAGGGCGCGGCCGGGCCGGAATTGGCACTCAGTACCCTCGGCATCACCTGAGGCATGGATCCAGTGCACCCGTGACAGGAGAACCGCTCATGAGCTTGAGGATCGTCGTCTGCGTGAAGCACGTGCCGGACGCGACGGGTGACCGTCGGTTCGCGGACGACCACACCACCGACCGGGAGGGCGTGGACGGCCTGCTGTCGGA